>CAJXMT010000076.1 GCA_913056155.1 uncultured Cryomorphaceae bacterium | reverse complement strand
AATAAAGTTCGCGGCCGGGTTGGGGTAAATTTTTAAATCAACATCCTTTCCTGAAATTCGATTTACAAATGTGCCGGTATCATCCTCTGTATCTTCAATTTCAGGTAAACTGTCCGGGTTGAATTTGTAGAATCTTGCACTGTCTCCTGTATAAGCAATGAACAAACTATCATTGATGTCCAGCAGTTTGGTTTGGCTTCCTATACCATGAAAAGAAGTTGTGCTATACAGGCTGTTCAAATCTAAATCCATAACAATTAATGAGTCATAATTTAGGGTTATAAAGCTGAACACAAGAAAACTATCAAGCTTGACAACACTATGATAACTACCTATTTTATCAAGTTTATCAACTCTTTTTACAGAATTATTATTTAAATTTACTTTACCGTAATATGAGTCGTTTGATGAAAATCGACTGCTTCCGTAATATAATAAACTGTCATATAAAACAGGATTCCTCACAGTTTCGTAATTTGGGAATCTGTGTAATTCACGATAGAAGTCGAACTTTACAGCTGATTTTCCTATAAAGTGCACATCATTTTCAGAGGCATGAAAAACTATACTGTCTCCGTTATTTGTTACATCTAAAATATCGATGAAAATAAAAGGGACAGACTGAAAAGTACTGTCCAAAATATTACCCTGCAAATCATATTTATAATACGGCAAAGTACGAAATCCTGATAAATTTAAAGAGGGATAAACGTGTATAATGCTATCTTGTACAAGCGTAGCGCCATTAGTTAAACTTCTATTCTTCCCAAACTCATGTCGCCACTCTTCATCACCGTTTGAATCAACCTTTACAACCAGCGTCTCATCGGGCACACAGCTTTCATTGATAAAGATGAGCCCTACCATACCGCCGTCGGGGGTAATCGAAAAGTCGCGCATACGAACCGAGGAATTATGGCATTGCGTTCCTGATGCAAAGGAACTCCACCATGCGTTCATTTTTCCTATAACAGCCACATCTCCGTGCCCACCAAAATGTATGCTGTCGTTGTTGTCTGTGCGAATTTTCACAACACCACCGCCCATAAGTAATTGGTCTTTTCTTATCTCATCAAAAACTTGAGTGAAAACTGCCCCGCTTGCAAATAGAAGCGGGAGCAGTATAATCATTATGTGTTTTTTCATAGTCATTTATTTTTGAATAACGATTGGGAATGTTTCAATGGCATCGGCAGTTTGCAAACGTAAAAAGTACGTGCCGGCCGCTACTTTGCTAACATTGATATGCTGTTGCCGAACGCTGCCGCTCAAAACCAGTTGGCCGGTGACGTCAAAAAGCAAGTAGTCTGCGTTTTCAATGCCTTCAATGGTTAGTGAGTTTTGCGCAGGATTGGGGTAAATTTTTAAATCTTGAGTTGAAAACTTTTTTTCATTAGTAGAAACAGGAATGAGATTATATGTATATTTATATACTTGAGTTTCCTGGTTATGTATGTAATTATTTTCGTTGTAGTAATTGTTGGTGATAGCATAAATAAACTCATTTTCACCAAAAGTGAATAGACGATCTTGGTAACTTCTGGAAGAGAAAGGGTCTTGAGCTCCCGGGATTTTCGCGAAATGAAAGATTTCCTCTTTAGCAGTAAAACGTATCAGGTAACTTGAAATTGAAGCACCGCCGCGAAGTGAATCCATGGCATAAACATTGGATGTGTGCAAACTTCCTAAGTACGTACCATCCGGTAATTTTGTGTATTTTCCAAACCGAATTTCTCCTGTATGGAATTCATCATGAATGTTTAAAGGTAATTGAAGTGGCATCCCCTTTGGTAAAAACTCACCGTTTACATTTTCATAGAGTTGCAAACTGTTGTTGTTTTCCTGCAATAATGTTGGAATATCAAATGTTGTAGGAGGGCTACTTAGATATTTTGTAAATGGGTAGTTCTGTCTAATGAATTCATTAGGTGTGTTTTGAACTCGAATAAAATTTTCATCAGGCATTTCGGTTGCTGTGAATTCACTTGTTGTGAAGTTGTATTAGGAATCATAGAAAAGGGTCGTAATTTCTCGCTCACCACTTGTTTCGTCACTTATTAATTTCCTACTGTTAAACCTCACACCGTTCGGATGGTCAGGAATGGGTTGACCTCGAAAATTATGACCTACCGTGTAATCTTTTCGGGTGTTTGCTGTATCAAAACCGATATTTTTATCAATTGACAATTTGAAAGCTGCGCTGTCTTGACTGTAAAAGTCGGGTGTGAGTTGAAAGAAATGAGGCACGCCCCGATAGCGGTTTGGGGAGATATACACACCACTTATCATGGAATCATGAGCGTGAATGTAGGGTGCGTGAACAGCATGATGATAATTTGAAGAATGCTTTAACAGGACTCGATCTATTGTTTCTAAATCATTATTCAAAACAAAAACATGGTTTCCGTTTAGTCCACATGAAGAATGCCCTTGTAAATTAACGGCATATCCATCGAGATAGCTGCAACTTGCTCCGGCTTCATAGCGGCCCCAACCATGTCCGCCGCCTCCGCAAAGATCGATTCCTAAGGAAGTGCTTTTTTTAATTTCAAACGTTTCACTATCTAAAATTAACAAGTCAATTGTCCAGGTTTGATTGCGCACCAGTATCAAAATTTCAGTTGAATCATGCGAAAAATCCATACCGGTTAAGGTATATCGCGAGGGATTTTCCCAAGTAAGTGTTTTTACCCTTAGAATGTTTTGAGACTTAAGTTTTTGTTGTGGAACACAGCAGATAAATAGAATTATTATAATATTGATCAACTTGTGCTCACCGCACAAGTTGCTATATTTTTTATTTATTATTTGAGTCATCATTTTTTGATAATTTTAAATGATTTACGGTATTGATTTTCATCAGTAACTACAAAGTAGTATATACCGGGAGAGAAGGAGGAAATATTTATTTGGTGTGAAGTTAAGGGATTTCGAACGACAATTTCTCTTCCGGAATTGTCAAATATCATGAAATCAAAATTGTTGAGATCACTGCGTCATAAACTTTCAAGCCATATGTGTCCTTCGCTTTGAAAATAAATCGTGCTAAATGTTCTTCGTGTGTTATGCTTTCTTGGAGATTATTTCCATTGTCGCTAGATAATGTTTGACTCCCTAATGATAAAACACTATTAACATTGTCGATATATAGCTCTGTAAAATTGTTTTGGTCAGCATAATCTAATAATTTATCCTCATTTTCATAAATGCAATCTCCATTTTGGTCAATTGCTAAAACTGCACCCGGCTCACCGGAGTCCGGCCCATAAGGTGGACCTGAAGAATTAAAATTCGTATAAAAACCACCATCATCATTGACCTTTCCACTTACATAGAGTCCCCTTCTCATACCCGGAGTTGGGCTGTCATCAATGTTAGGGTTAGTGGTGAGAAGTTCATGTACATATTTATTTGTCTTTCGGTATATTTCCAAAACTGGCATAACCTGTGCGACAGACTCTATGGTAATTATTAATTAATGTGTTGGTTAGAGATCCTGCTGAATGGGGATTGGGTTCATCACAATCCCATACATTTTGACTTGATGCTGAAAACGGGAACAATACAAAGGAGATTACTATATACTTAAAAATAATTTTTCTCTCTCTCTCTCTCTCTCTCTCTCTCTCCTATTACAGGGCTTTTACATGTTTTTTCTTTTTTCATAATCCTATTTTTTTAAATGAATTCATGTGATTTATCAGCAAACTTAAACATTTTTTTAAAACGACAAAACTTTTAATCAAAATAAAATTGGGAGAACCGGGGTTTTAGGTTAAAAAAATTCTATCGGGATGCCTAATCTCTCATTCGTTTGCTTTTAGGGTAGCAAACGCTCGGTTCAGGTTCATTTCAAGTAGAACACAAAGGTTGTTGAAATAAATACGCAGTTACACGGGAATGGCTTTGATTTTTCCGGGTCGGTAATATTGTTGCTCGTCAAGTTTCAAATCAACTTGTAATTCTTGTACTCACCAATGCGCAATCCGGTGTGTTTTTCAATTTGATACAAGAGGGCATCTTTCAAGCTCATATCTGCTTTACTGATGTCGTAATCAAATGTCCAGTTTTTAGCGCTAATGCGGGGTTTCATGACCCGGGGGTGCGTACCTTCAAACTTCTCCAATACATCTATTTCGCTGTAATCAAAAGCATCGGCGTTACCCACCATCTTTTTCACTTTTTCATCGCTGTGCCAAAACTTGTTGAAGTGCTTTTGCTTTTCCTGTTGCTTTTCGGGCGGTTTCACCCAGCCGTAATGGTAGATCTCGGCATCGATGAGTTTGACGCGCAATTTCCTGCCCGCCAAGCGAAATCCCTGCGCATCTTTGTACGATCGTATCGCTTTGTTATTCCGCACAATTCGCACTTCGCGTCGGTACCACCGGCGTGAGCTGCCCACATAATCGTAGCTGCCGTAAAAATGGCGGTACTTAAAAAGTAAACCCTCCACCTCGGGTTCTGACCAAAACTGTTGCATTGCTTTTTTTACCGGCTCAACATACTTTTCGTGCATCACCTCATCGGCCTGGATGTAAAAGCACCAATCGTACTCGGGCGCAATGGCATCAAAGGCTTTGTTGGTTTCAACGGCCAGTACTTTTCCACCCTCGCGCAAGCTCATGTCCCACCGGGTTTTGATAATTACAATTTTTTCATTATCAATATTTTGTATGAGCTCATGCGTTTTATCTTCACTATCGCCAACGGCCACATAAACGGCATCACAAACGGGCAAAATACTCCTGATGGCCTCTGCGGCCGGGTAATCAAATTTGAGGGCGTTGCGCACTATGGTGAAGCCGGCCACTTTCATTTTTGGTGCTTTAAACCGGTGTAGTTAAAGGGCGTAATTTGTTTGATTTCAGCTTTTACTGCATCGCTAATTTGGAGTCCGTCAACAAAAACGGACAAGCTCTCGGGAGTAATTTTGGTGTGGGTACGGGTGAGTTCTTTTAAAGCCTCGTACGGATTGGGATATTGCTCACGCCGCAAAATAGTTTGCACGGCCTCAGCCACAACGGCGTAGTTGTTTTCCAAATCTGTTTTTATTTGGTTTTCGTTCAGAACCAGCTTTCCAAGACCTTTTTGGGTAGATTTTAAGGCAATGAGGGTGTGGGCTAAGGGTGTACCGATGTTGCGCAAAACGGTAGAATCTGTTAAGTCGCGCTGCAATCGGGAAACGGGAAGTTTGGCGGCCAAATGTTCTAAAAAGGCGTTGGCAATACCGATGTTCCCCTCGGAGTTTTCAAAATCGATGGGATTTACTTTGTGCGGCATGGCGCTGGAACCCACTTCATTTTTGTTGATTTTTTGCTTGAAATAATCCATGGAGATGTAAGTCCACAAATCGCGATTGAGGTCTAAAATGATGGTATTTATGCGCTTGAGGTTGTCGCAATACGCGGCAAAATAGTCGTAGTGTTCAATTTGCGTGGTGGTTTGGCTGCGGTGCAAACCCAAGTTGTGGTTGACAAAACGGTTGCCGAATGCGCGCCAGTCCACCTCGGGATAGGCAATGTGGTGGGCATTGAAGTTGCCGGTAGCTCCTCCGAATTTGGCGGCGAACGGAATGTTTTTCAGCGATTCCAGTTGCAATTTGAGGCGTTCAACAAAAACATAAAGTTCTTTTCCCAGGCGGGTGGGGGAAGCCGGTTGACCGTGTGTGCGTGCCAGCATGGGTACATCTTCCCAATCGTTGCTCAGTTTTTCTAAAACGCCTATGGTTTTTTGAATCTCGGGAATTATTTCATTGACTGTACCTTCCTTTAAACTCAGCGGTATCGCGGTGTTGTTGATGTCTTGTGAGGTGAGGCCAAAGTGAACAAATTCCTTCACTTTGTTGAGACCGGCATCATCTAATTTCTTTTTGATAAAATACTCAACGGCTTTGATGTCGTGATTGGTCACTGCTTCAAACTCTTTAACGGCAGCCGCATCTTCGGGCGTGAAATTGCGGTATAAATCGCGCAAACGCTCTGTTTGATCGGCAGGAAAATTTACCAACTGCGGCAGTGGGATTTGAGTGAGTTCTATAAAATACTCAATTTCCACTTGAACGCGGTATTTGAACAAGGCGTACTCAGAGAAGTAATTACTGAGGGCGGCACATTTGTTTTTGTAGCGTCCGTCAATGGGAGAAACAGCTGTTAATTCGTTATTGATCATAGCACTGCGTATTATTTTGTTGCATTTTGTTCTTTTGAAATCAATCCTTTTTCTGCGGCGAGTTGATCTATAAATGCCAGGGCTTCATCGTGATTGTTGTTGATGTCGCCTTCTAAAATGGCTTCTTTAACGGCGTTTTTAAGTTCGCCTATTTCCTTGCACGGTTTGAGGTTGTAACGCTCCATAATTTCTTTACCGTCAACGGGCGGCTGAAAATTGCGAACATGGTCTTTTTCCTCCACCTCATTCAATCGCTGCCTCACGCGTTTGAAGTTTTCCAAATACTTCTTTTTGCGCCTTTCATTTTTGGTGGTAATATCGGCCTCACACAAAATCATCAAATCTTCTACATCGTCACCGGCGTCAAAAAGGAGTCGGCGAATACCGCTGTCTGTAACATGCTTATCGGCTAAATCAACCGGTCGCGAAGACATAAACACCATTTTTTTGACGAATTTCATTTTGTCGTCGAGCGGGAATTTAAGTCGCCTGAAAATTTTGGGAACCATTTTGGAGCCCAAAAACTCATGACCGTGAAAGGTCCAGCCTATTTTGGGGTGAAAGAATTTTGATCGCGGTTTGCCGATGTCGTGAAACAAAGCACCATAGCGCAACCAAAGGTTATCGGTGTTTTTTGAAATGTTGTCAACCACCTCCAAGGTGTGGTAAAAATTATCTTTATGGCGTTGACCTTCCACTTCATCCACCCCTTTCAGAGCCGTAATTTCAGGCAGTAAAAGATCCATCAAGCCCGTTTCGTTGAGTAAGTGCAAGCCCACTGAAGGTTTTTTGCACATCATAATTTTGTGCAACTCATCGGCAATGCGCTCGCGGGAAAGTATTTTGATGCGCTCTTTATTGGCACTTATGGCCGCATAAGTTTCGTGGTGAATTTGAAAATTCAGTTGTGCCGCAAACCTGATAGCCCGCAACATACGCAGCGGGTCGTCACTAAAAGTAACATCGGGGTCAAGCGGCGTTTTAATGATTTCATTTTGCAAATCCTGCCAACCGTTAAACGGGTCGTGCAGTTGACCGTAATCATCTTTTTTTAAGCTTATGCTCAGCGCATTAATGGTAAAATCTCGCCGTTTTTGATCATCCTCAAGCGTGCCGTTTTCCACAACGGGTTTTCGGGAGTTGCGGCTGTACGATTCTTTTCGGGCGCCCACAAACTCCACTTCAAAATCGGCATAGCGCAGCATGGCCGTACCAAAATTTTTAAATGTGCTTACTTTTTTAATTTCTTTGGACAAATCGGCAGTGGCACGTGCGAGTTCAATCCCGCTGCCCACGGTAACAATATCAATATCTTTTGAGGGTCTTTCCAAAATAAAATCGCGCACCCACCCGCCTATGATGTATGCCGGTTGGTTGATTTTGCCGGCAGCGGCGGCTACCAATTCAAAAACGGGATTCTCAATATTGGAAAGTAAGTTGTTTTTTGGGAGACTCATTACGGGAGTTTGCCTGTTTGTATTTGCTGAAATCAATGAGTGTGCAAAGGTACTATTTTGGGTGGTATTGTTTGACTCAAAAATTTGCTAAACCTTCTTGTTTAGGATCATGCTTGTAAAGTGTATATGCAAATGGCGGATTAATGGGTTATTGAGCAGTACTACGGCATTTCAATACAAACTCATCGGCGAAGTTGTCGGGAACGGGCGGTGGTGAGCTGAGGGTGCGGGTTCTGACCAAAAATAAGCAAATGATTATTGGGAAGTTTATTGATGAAAACGGGAATACTGAGGTGAGGAAAATTGTGGTTAACCGGCATTGAGTTTTTGGGCGTACCGGCGCATCATTAAAGTGGTAAACGCCACAACGGTAACGGAGCTCAAGGGCATGAGAATGGCTGCTACAAGCGGGGTGAGGTAGCCTTGAACGGCAAAAAGTAAACCGATGGTGTTGTAGGATATGGAGATGATGAAACTGTATTTTATCACTTTCATGGCGTTTTGGGAAAGCTGCAAGTACTGTTTAATTTTTGAGAATTGAGCCGAGTCCATAATACCGTCGCATGCGGGTGAAAATTGGTGAATATCTTCGGCTACGGCCAGTCCCACATCTGCCGTTTTGAGAGCACCGGCGTCGTTGAGACCGTCACCAAACATCACGGTTTTTTTGCCGCTTTGAGAGAGGTTTTGAATAAAATTCAATTTATCCTCGGGACTTTGATTGAAATACAACTTATCGTTTTGCGTGAAAAAGGTGCTTAGTCGCTCACGTTCAGCTTCATTGTCGCCTGATATTACATACAGTTCGTAATCGTTTTTCAAGGTAGCTACCAACTTTTTAAGTCCGGGTCTGTACTGTTTTTCCAGCAGGAATTTCCCGCGAACTTTCCCGTTGATTTCAACATAACTCTCTGAGGCTAAAGGGTCAGAATCTTCATTTACGTTCAGCCACTTACGACTTCCCAGCCTGATTTTTAGGTTTTTTGTTTCTCCTTCAATACCGCTACCTGTGAGTTCATTGTAATGTTCTATTTTTTGGTCAGAACCCTCAAGAACCGCATAAACGGCTTTACTGAGGGGGTGGCTGCTTTGGCCGGCCAGGGACTTTAGGGCACTTTGTTCTTCACGAGACAGCGGCACACCGATGTATCGGGCGTACCGGCTTTTGCTCATGGTAATGGTGCCGGTTTTGTCAAAAACCAGTGTATCGGCGTAGGCCATGCGTTCGATGGCATCGGTATTTTTGAGGAACAAACCGGCGCGCCCCAAGTAGCGCATGGCAGTGCCGAAGGTAAAAGGCACGGTGAGTGCCAGTGCGCACGGACAAGCTACAATGAGCACTGCCGTGAACACATTGAATGCTTCAGCGGGGTCTATGTACAGCCAAGCTGCGAGAGATGCCGTTCCCAAAATAATTACGCCAATGGTAAAGTTGCGGCTCACTTTGTCAATGAGTGATTTTACCGGTGTTTTTTCGGTTTTAAACGCATCTTGATTCCACAAATCGGTAAGGTAGCTTTGGCTCACCGGCTTGGTGGTTTCAATTTCAATTTTACCGCCCGTTTGCCTGCCGCCGGCAAAAAGTTTGTCGCCCTTGACTTTTACAACGGGTACTGATTCGCCCGTAACAAAACTGTAATCAATGCGCGCTCGGTCACTTTTGAGGATGGAATCTGCCGGAATTAATTCACCGTTTTTAATTTCCAAACTATCGCCGGTTTCAAGTCTGTTGAGCGGAATGATTTCTTTGGTTTTTGCTACCAGTCGCGTAACGGCAATGGGAAAATACGACTTGTAATCGCGTTCAAAAGAGAGCGATTGGTAAGTGTAGTTTTGGTACCATTTGCCCACGAGCAACAAAAACACAAACATGGCAAAGGAATCCATAAAGCCGGCGCCCGAATCGGAGAGTATGTCGTAAGCGCTGCGACCAAAAAGGGCGATAATACCCAAACTCACCGGCACATCAATATTGATGTACTTTCCCTTTAATCCGCGCCAAGCAGAAATGTAATACTCTGAGGCGCTGTACAGAAAAACGGGCAGTGCCAAAACCAAATTCAACATCCCGAAAACCCGTCCGAATTGTTTGTCTAACGTACCCTCACCGGCCAAATACTCGGGGAAGCTGAGCAACATGATATTTCCAAAGGCAAAGCCGGCCACGCCCAGTTTGTAGTAAAATGATTTTTTGATTCGTTTGTTTGAGTCCTCTTTATTACCGCCGGTATTCAATGCCGGTTCGTAACCTATTTTGGCCAACAACTCAACTACTTGCCGCAATGAGGTTTTATTACTGTCAAAAGTGATATCCACCTTTTTCTTGAGAAAATTCACCTGCGATTGAACCACTCCGGGATTTAATCGGCGCAAGTGCTCCAGCAGCCAAATACACGAGCTACAATGAATTTTGGGAATATACAAATTGATGCGCGCCAACCCGTTATCGTGAAAATCGAGCAGGCTTTCGGCTACTTCCTCATGATCGAGGTATTTGAATTTCTCGCTGATTGATGATTCTACACGAATACCGCGATTGTCTTCATCAATATCGTAGTAGTTGCACATTTCATTGTCGTTCAACAACTCAAAAACAGTTTTGCAACCCTCACAACAAAATACTTTGTCGTGCGCGTGAATGACCGCGGAGTCGCAAGGACCGCCGCAGTGGAAGCAATTTTGTTGAGCTGTATTATCAGTCGCCGGCATAGGTTGCAAAATTGGTGTATTTTTACCTGTGCGGTTCTGACTTTTATCAGGTTTGTGATGAGGTTGGTTTTTCGTGCGAAATGTCAAGTGGGAGTCAGATCTTCTCGTTTGGTTCCGACTTAAATGTTAAAGTTTGAATTTAACATTTGAAAAAATGTAAGTGTGAAGTGTTGTGAATCAGGGTTGTACTGCTTCAGATAACGGTTCAAACGGAGTGTTGGTTGGAGTTTAACAAATCTGCTAAACAACTTTTTTGAAATTTTCGACGTCTTGAACATATTGCAATTGAAAAATTGAAATACGTGTTCGAATTCGTAATATTTAATACTGATTATTTTTTAATGTAAAAATAAAAACCCTTTGAATTATGAGAAAATTGCTAATACTCCATGCCGTACTTTTTATTACTTTATCGGCTTACAGTCAGGTTGATGTGGGCATTACCGGTTTAAAAATAACAGAACCAAGAACGTATAATGACGGTGATGTTTTACAGCAAGGCGACACGATTGAAAGAATTCAATACAGCATTCATAATTATGGCAATGATCCCGTTGAAAATTCAGATTTTGGTCAGCAGGGAGTACCCATTAAAATCAAATACAACAGCGATAGTTCATTGTATTACGCAATGCTTGTTGTTCCCATTCAACCCGGTGAAAGCAAGCAAGAATCCATGCCTGAGTTTTCGGGCGGCACGCATTTTTTTCCCGTTTTCCCCGATCCGTTAACGGGTGATTTGGTGGTTTGCGTAGAAACGGCTTACGAAGATGATGTGGATCACTCCAATGACGCCGACTGCATAACGCTGCGTCACCACACCACATCGGCAGGGGAAGTGAAGAAAGAAAACGCTGATATTAAAATCAGGGCAGCGGGAAGAAACTTACACATATCGGGAATGCAATCGAATGAGTTTGTTCAAGTGCGTATTTATAATCTTGCCGGCAGGTTGATGTCAGAAATGAACGGATCTGTGGAAAAGGTGGAACGTATAAACTTGAGTGAATCGCTGAGTAGCGGCATTTATTTGGTTCAACTAAAGAATAAGAACGGTGTGTGTAAATCTGAGAAGGTGTTTCTAAATTAATTTGGACTCGTTTGTAATTGTTACTTCTCAGTTGAAAAAGCGCGGATTTCCGCGCTTTTTTTATGCTCAAAATTGTTTTTAAGCAACCCATCACACAATTTTTTTAGAGAAAAATCCCCGCTCCTTCATTTAGCACTCAAGCCAAAGTGCCGACGAAAAATGTGTATATTTACAAAAAGTGGTGACAGAAAATGTGGTCTTATACAAAAAGTGGTGACGAAAAATGTGAATGTAAATTTTTCACCTTAGAGATAGAACCTTAACTACCCCCCTTTTCGCCGTCACTCGATTGGGCATTTCATAACTTTGTGATTTACGTTACACAGCCGGTGGTTTTGAGAAACAAAAACCTCAATAATCAGTTTACACGGTAAACAATCTAATCTAAAAGACTTTTACGATGTCTCAACAAAATGTTTTTGGTCAGAACCTAATACCCTGTTGCACGGCTCCGATGACCGGTTTTTACCGTGACGGATACTGCAAAACCGGCGATCACGACAGTGGCAGGCATGTGGTGTGTGCCGTGATGACAGCGGATTTTTTGGAGTTTTCCAAATCCCGAGGTAATGATTTAATCACCCCGCGACCCGAATATGACTTTCCCGGTTTACAACCCGGCGATCAATGGTGTTTGTGCGCATTGAGA
>CAJXMT010000075.1 GCA_913056155.1 uncultured Cryomorphaceae bacterium | reverse complement strand
TACCTTCTAATAAATTATATCCAAAGCGATCCAAGCCGTAAACTTTATCCCCCTCGCCAAAACGGTAGCCCGAGGTTATGTACTCCATGCTGCCAAAATACTCTGATGAAGGGCCGCGTGTAGTGATACTGATTACACCCCCTGTGGCATCGCCGTACTGCGCCGGCATACCGCCCGTTATAACATTCACCTCTTCAATGGCGGATTGAGGCAGGTTATTAGAACCCCGCACCTTGATACCGTCAATAAAATAAAGGTTGGCATCTGCGCGAGCTCCTCTCACATTCAGGTTACCCGAACCGTCATCTTGAGAATATACACCTCCCACTGTTTCTGCCAGTCCCGTAGCAGAACGTGTTGGCATTTTAGCTAATTCTTCTTTTGTAATGCGCGCTCCCGCCGTATTGTTATCTTTTTCAATTAAGGGAACTTTAAATTCCACAATCTCTATGTCTAAATCTAAGTCAGTCGCTGACGGCGACATTTCCAAATCGGCAAACGCAATTTGATCAGCACCCACTCGAACTCCCTTAACAGCCAGAGGCCGGTAACCCACAAATGAAGCTTTTACCGTATATTCACCGGGGGTAAGCGGTTTAATGAAGTACTCACCGTCCAAATTGGTTGACCCGCCTGCCTGCTGCACACCGTTTAACTCTACAACCACGTTAACAAAGGGTAACGGCTCCCCTGTTTCTTTATCCAGTACCTTACCTTTAAGTGAGCCGGTTCCGGATTGACCGAAAGCCGTCAAACTTAGCGTAAGTAATAAAACTGCTGTTCCGAGTAACTTTTTCAGCATATTGTTCGATTTAAAATAATATTAATTTAATCATCGCGTAAAAGAGCTTTCCTTAAAAGAAGCGGTAAAAGTATAATAATCACTTCAACCGGGCAAACCTTTTTTCGACCTCTATTGATAAACTTCATCAGTGAAATAAACCACTCATCTGTTTAACAGGCCTTTCGCCTAAATTCTTACTGCGATTTTGTTTCACAATTAAAATTCGCGAATTTAATAGCTGATGTCAAGCAAAAGCGCGAAAATATTGTTTTTTTTTTCAGAACCACAAAAACAACCGGAACGCAGTTAATGCAAAATGCTATCTATCAGTGCCTTCTTTTTTCTTCGAGAAACCGGAATTATCTTGCCCGAGGCCATTTCCACCTCTCCTCCAACGCCCCTGTGATACTCTTTGAGGTGCGTGAGGTTGATTAAATGAGCCCTGTGAATGCGACAAAATGTATCATAGGGAAGCAAATCTTCGAAGTGTTTGATGTTTTTTGAAACCACAACCTCTCTCCCGTCAACCAATTTTGCCAAGGTGTAATTACCGGCAGACTCAAATCTTTCAATTTCTTTCAGCTTGACAATAACAGCTTTTTCAGATGTTGATAAAACGATTTGGGTGAGTTTTGATTTGTTCTGCTTTAAGCTTTCAAGCTTTTCATTTTCGATTTCGGATCTGATTAAAGGTTGTTCCCGTGCTATTTTATTAATAGTGGTAATAAGCTCATCAATATCAATGGGTTTTAGCAGGTAATCAAAGGCGCTGTACTTAAATGCTTTGAGGGCATATTCATCATGTGCAGTAACAAAAATGGTTTTAAAGGTGATTTCATCTGCCTTTTCCAATAAGTCAAATCCCGTTTCATCATTCATTTCTACATCTAAAAACACCACATCGGGATTGTGAATATCAATTAACGCGAGTCCTTCCTCAACGCTATGAGCCGATGCACAAATTTTTAACTGCGGAACATAAGCCGCGATCAGTTGCGTGAGGTTTTTGACCGCTTTGGGTTCATCATCAATGCAAACCGCCCTCAATTTTTGAATTGTTGTTTCCATACTCAATCATATTATACCTTATACATCAGGAAACCGTATTTCTACTCGTGTTCCTGTCAACTCGGAATTTTCATCGCTTTTATCGGTTATGAATAATTCTCGCTGTTGTTTATGCAATTTCGTTAGTGTTTGCAATCGCTCTTCAGTAATACCGGTTGAGGCCGACTTATGCGATGTTAAGGCTTTACTCGTCAACGTATTTTTAACTCCCCTGCCGTTATCATCAATGATACAAACCAGGTAATCACGACTCATACTGAATTCAACGCGCAGCTTTCCCCGGTAATCGATTTTTTTAAAGCCGTGAATAATGGCATTTTCCACAAAGGGTTGAATCACCATTGAGGGTATCATCAACTCCTTTATTTCTTCTTTTTCATAGATGAGTTCATAATCGAATTTATCTTCAAATCTCATTTTTTCCAATTGTAAATATAAATCCAATGCAGCCAAATCATCTCCTAAGGGAATAAGCTCTTCCCTGGAGTTATTCAGCATTTTACGCATGAGCGAGGCAAATTTAGAAAGGTATCTGTTGGCCTCCAGTTTTTCATTGTGGTTGATAAAATACTGTATGCTGTTCATTGAATTGAAAATAAAATGCGGATTCATTTGGGAGCGTAGTGCTTTTAACTTTAGCGAATCTAATTTTCGCTCTAAATCGCGTTTCACTTTATACCTGCGCACCTGCATGTAATAAATCCATCCTATTATTCCCAGTACAAATGCCCCGGAGGAAAGTTGAAACCACGCTGTTTGTGTAAAGTGCTCTTTTATTTGAAACGAAAACTCAACGGGATGCTCATTCCAAACGCCGCGTGAGTTGGCGCTCTTTAGTCTAAAAGTATATCGGCCCGGGGACAAACCGCTGTACGTTGCCGGATTCAGATAATCGGGCGGAGACCATTTTTGGTCAAACCCCTCCAATTTAAAGCTGTACTTTACCTGCTCGGGATTTGATAAACTCACTCCTAAAAAATTAAAGGTTATGTGGTTTTGATTGTAAGGCAGTACAACTCCGGATTGTAATAAAGTATCTGCGTAAAATAATTTTGTTCCCGTGATGCTGAGTACCGGTGGTATATTGTTTCGAATATATCCGGCAGGGTCAAATTTCATGAGGCCGTCCACTGTGCCAAACCATAAATTTTCACCGTCATGATAAGCGCCGTTTACATTGCACTCAACCCCGGTAAAACCATCTTTTTTCCCAAAGCTCAAAATATTGGGGTATGAACCCGCATAATAATCGGGCAGTTTAAAACGGTTAATTCCCTGATTGGTACCCACCCAAATATTGCTATCACCATCTTGTACAAAGCTGTAAATCAAACCGGAGTTTAGGCCGTCTTGCTCGTCAAAATGCACGATTTCGCCATTGTTTTTATAAATATAAACCCCGTTAAAAGTGCCGATCCAAATATTTCCTTTGTAATCCCGATCCAAAGCGAGAAACTGCTTGCCGTTTATGCCCAGCTCTTGATCTACGCGCCGCGCATCACCATTTTCTACAATCCACAAACCGCCTTCATACGTGCCAAACCAGTATCGCCCGGCGTTATCTTGCACTCCTGCCCAAGTTTCAAATTCAGCATCGGGAATAAAAAACAGTGATTCGTATTTTCCGTTCTTAAATATTCCGGCGCCCCCTTTGGTACAAAGCACAATCTGACCGGATTCGTTTTGAAAACACGCATTCACCCCCGTTATTTCATCATTACCGGCGAAGGTAAAATTCTTCAAACGGTTCCCGGTTCTGACCGAAACCCCCTGATCACAAGTGGCAATTACAGAATCACCGGTGCACAAAACATCGCGGTATATGCCTTTGAGCATTCCGTGACTGCTGCCGTAACCCGTAAACGACTTTTGAGCATACTTCACAATTCCACTTCTCCCCGCAGTCACCCAAACTCCGTCATCATCAGAGTCTATACCGTAAATAAAAGCCTCTGTGAGACCGGTGTTTTTGCCGTACTTTTTAAAGGCATTGGCCGTGTACTTGTACAACCCGAAGTTGGTGCCGGCCCACAAATTCCCCTCCCTATCTGTAAACAAGGTGTTCACTTGATTCGAGCGATCTTGATCACCTACACTTAAGTAGTCACAGTCGCCGGATTTACAGCGATTCAATCCAAATTCTGTTACAATAAATGTGGTAGCTGAGTCAAAATACAGCAACTCAAAAATGACACGCCCCACAATATTGCGATTGACATTTTTGACTGCAATCACTTCATTACCTTTGAGGGCATAAACACCTCGTGCCGTTCCCAATACAATTCCCATTTCTGTATTGATGGATACCACCTTCAATTTCCCCGTGCCTTTGATGAATTCTATCGTATCGTTATTTACGCGATACAGGCCTGCTGTTGTGCCCAATAGCAGCGTATTATCCTTTTGTACACCGCATGATAAAATATCAAACGCCCCGTTTGTAGAAACGGAAAAATCAACTGAATCTGCATTTTTATTCAAAAATGACACCTTATCTTTATACAAAACGAATACTCTGTCATTGAGCCTGCCCAGCTCGAGCACCTCATTCACCTTAAAGGGCTGTACTGTAGCCACCACATCAAAATTACCGTCGCGATAAGCGTACAGCCCCTTTGTTGTTCCTACAAAAAGCGTATTTTGAACCGATAATACTGCCGTTACATTGGAGTGCGGAATGTTTTCTCTAAATTGATAATGTTTGAATTCAATCCCGTTATAGTTGGCGATTCCACCGTAACCACCCAGCCAAAGTGAGCCCGATGGGGATTGAGTGATGCCCGAAACTTGAACAAAGGGCAGACCGTCACCTACTGAAAAATGCAAAAAATTAGAGGCCTGAACAGACCCAATGAGGCATAAACATAAAATGAAGGAATGAAAAGTCTTCAAGTTATTAAATCTTTGGTCGATTGAGGATGGCATCATTAATAACCGCCGTTCTTAAATCAAAATCAATAGGATTATAATGGTCAGAACCGGAATCACCGTCTAAAGAATAAGCCGCATCTTGCAGCCTATTAAATTCTTCTTCATCAAAAGAGGTTTCAATTCGCTTTGCCCGCTTAGATTTTTCTCGAAGTTCTTGTGCATAAGAAGCGATATCTACCCCTTTACTCAAGGGGCTTTCCGGTTCATCCGCCCTTTCAACCTCCCTTTTTACCTCAGGTCGATTTTCGCGATTTGAGGTATTGGATTCAAATTCATTCAAGAGACTTTCCAAAAAACCGGGAGATTCTTTTTTGTCTGTTCGATCTTTGTTCTTTTTCTTTTTATTTCCCAAGGCTCCAAACACCAAGCTCAACAATAAAAAAATGAAATAGAGGTAATTTGAAATATCTATATCGCCCATAATGATTTGGTTTTTGAGTTAAATAAAAACTGACCGGTAAAGGTGGGTATTTTTTTTATTGGAGTAAAGAAAATTCAAGAATTATTTTCGAAACCAACGTTTCCAAAACGGCAATCGCTTTCCTTTTCGTTTTCTTTTCATCCTTCTCTCGTTACGTTTCATGCGTTTGCGGGTAGCCTTATCTTGATTTTCGCGGTGTCTCTCCCTGAGTTCTTCAACGGCTTCACGCTCTTTCTCTTTTTGCTCCTCAATTTTTTGCTCGGTGTATTTTTCTTTGTTCTTGGGAATCTTTGAGCCGCGCTTCGTTGAAGAGCACGAAAAGGAGAAAAAAAGAAAACATAATATCACAAAATGAGTTAGTGAGCGTATTAAAGAGAATTTGATAATTTTGCTCATCATGAAAAAGTTTGTTTTGTTCAAATGGGTGTTTATTATTTCGGTTATTTTGACAGCTGTCAAATGTACCAAAAATCAAACAGATTACGGAATTCCCTTGGTTTATGTTGAACGGCAATTAAACGTAAACAATCCCTCATTTTTCAATTTATCTGTTGTGGGAGGCTGGGAATACGTAGTGGGCGGATCTCGCGGCATATTGGTGTACAGGAGCGGCCCCTCTCAATTCAATGCTTATGACAGGCACTCCACTTATGAGATTGACAACAACTGTCGCGTTGAAGTGGACTCAACAAATATTGCAGTTGTGGATCCGTGCAGCGGCTCACGCTGGAGTATTATTGACGGCAGTATTTTAGAAGGCCCTGCCGTTTTACCGCTCAAACCTTACGCCACCCGATTTGACGGCACTTTTTTATACATTTCTAATTAAAAAAAAGCCCGAACTTGCGTTCGAGCTTTCTTGTAATCATATAAAATAAGGCCCACTTAGATCACGCCTTGATCTATCATAGCATCTGCTACTTTTACAAACCCGGCGATATTGGCTCCATTCACGTAATCTATTTTACCGTCTGCTCCTCTGCCGTAATGAGCAGCGGCATCGTGAATATCCTTCATGATTTGCTGGAGTTTTTGATCCACTTCCTCCGCTGTCCAATTCAAACGCATTGAATTTTGCGTCATTTCTAATCCTGAGGTAGCTACACCACCGGCATTGGATGCCTTACCCGGAGAAAAAACTACGCCATTCGCTTTAAAAATTTCTACCGCTTCAGGCGTACAGGGCATGTTAGCACCTTCAGTTACCACTTTTACACCCTTAGAAACCAAAGCCTCGGCGCCTTCTTTTTCCAATTCATTTTGTGTTGCACAAGGCAGAGCGATATCAATATCACAAGCCAAACTCCAAGGTCTTTCTCCTTCTAAAAACTCAATATCGTCAAATTCATCAGCCATCTCGTGAATTCTACCGCGACGCACATTTTTCAATACTTGCAAATATTCAAACTCCTGAGAGTGAAGGCCTTTAGGAGCAAAAATAGTGCCTGAGGAATCAGATAATGAGATCACCTTAGCTCCTTCTTGAATACATTTTTGAAAAGCATACTGCGCCACATTTCCGGATCCTGAAATGGCAACGGTTTTTCCTTTAATAACATCATCCATTTCCGCCAATACGTGCTGGGTAAAATACACAACTCCGTAACCGGTAGCTTCGGGTCTGATTAAAGAACCGCCCCAATTGCGACCTTTACCCGTAAGTACGCCTGTGAATTGATTTTGCAGTTTTTTGTATTGGCCAAACATAAACCCTATTTCACGTCCGCCTACACCAATGTCACCGGCCGGAACATCGGTGTCAGCACCAATATGTTTGGAAAGCTCGGTCATGAAAGCTTGGCAAAAACGCATTACCTCACCGTCAGATTTTCCTTTGGGGTCAAAATCAGAACCGCCTTTGCCACCGCCCAAGGGCAATGTAGTTAAGCCATTCTTGAAAATTTGCTCAAAACCCAAAAACTTCAAGATAGATTGATTCACGCTGGGGTGAAAACGCAAGCCTCCCTTGTACGGGCCAATAGCCGAATTAAATTGAATTCGATATCCTCTGTTAATTTGAATCTCTCCTTGATCATCAACCCAAGAAACTCTAAAACTAATAATGCGCTCGGGCTCAACAATGCGCTCTAAAATATTGTGCTTTTTATATTTGGGATTAGCCTCTACATAAGGAAAAATACTTTCCAACACCTCTCTTACTGATTGGTGAAATTCTGGCTCATTGGGGTTGCGTGTTTCAACCTTTTTCATCAAAGTCTCAAGACCTTCACTGTGCTTTGTTTCCGACATAATGCATTAGATTAAATTGATAATATTGTCAGCGTACAAATGTAATGGGTATTTTTAGATTACCCTTTTATTTTTACTTAATTGTGACCATAAAACAACTCCAGGGAAATACCACAAGTCAAACCCAAAACAAAATGATTAATTCAACCTGTATATTTTACCCGGTAATGCCTTCACCAAGCCATTCATTTCTAAATTGAATAAATGTAAACTTACCGTTCCGGCGGGTTTTTCAATTAACTGACCAATTTCATCAATGGGTAACTTTTCCTTATCCTTTAATACTTCAATAATTTTTTCCTCCTCAGGGGAGAGTTCAACAAACAGTTTTCTTTGCACATTGGGCTTTTTCTGCTCTACGGCTTTTTCCTTTTTGACATCGTTTTGCCACCCCATCTGATATTCCAAATCACGCGCATCCTCAATCAAAGCAGCACGGTGAGATTTAATCAATAAATTACAGCCTGACGAATTCAAATCATTCGCTTTGCCCGGGAAAGCGAACACATCCCGATTATATGAAGCTGCTAAATCAGCGGTAATCATAGATCCGCCTTGCAACCTGGATTCAGCCACTACCGTGGCATCACTAAGCCCGGCAATAATGCGATTACGGTCGGGAAAATTACCTCGGTCCGGATTGGTTCCCGATGTAAAATAAGTGAGCAGCCCGCCGTATTTAAGCATTTGTTTAGCCTCCTCGCGGTGATGAGCCGGATACACACGATCCAAGCCGTGAGCTAAAACCGCCACCGTTTGTAACCCGGAATTTAAAGCAGCCCGATGTGCCGTAATATCAACACCCAAGGCCAACCCGCTGATTATTGTCAAATGATGAGGTGCCAAATCCGAAACCAAGTTTTGGGTAATTTTACGCCCGTACGGAGTGATTCTACGTGTACCCACAACAGAAATCATTTTTTCCGCATTCAAATCCATAAGCCCTTTCCCAAACAGTACCAACGGTGCAAAAGGCGAACGCTTTAACCGCCTGGGATATTTCTTATCTTCAATACCATAAACATCAATACCGTGTTTATCAATAAAGTTCAATTCTTTTTCGGCCAATTTGAGCCCTGCATTATCCTTTATTTGAGCTACTACGCGATCACTCGCTTGAGGCAACGCTAAAAGTTGTTTTTCATCTGCATGAAAAACATCACGTGCAGATCCGTATTCTTCAAGCAAGTATCGCCCGGTGGCCGGTCCCACTCCGGGTGTTATACTCAGGGCTATTTGATAAAGTAAATCGTTGGTAGTGTTCAAATCAAAAATTTTGGACTAAAGTACAAATGAAAATTGAAAACGCGAGACCTCTCGTATTTTTAGAAAATTTTCTCGCAACACCATGCTATTTCAAAACAACAAAACGCTTACTTTCGCATTACAAACTAAAATTTTTTTGTGAAAAGCGTAGAGTCATTTATTACCACACTTTTATTCGAACACGATTGTGTAGTTGTTCCCGGTTTAGGCGGTTTTTTTACAGTTAGAACTGAAGCCGCCTACGAGCCTGATGCACATAAATTTAAAGCCCCGGGAAAGCGTCCCGGCTTCAACCCGGCCCTTACACACAACGACGGTTTATTGATAAAAACCATTGCCGAACAGTCGGGAAAAAGCTATGATGAGGCCAAAGCACATGTAACTCAGTTTACGAAAAATATTCACGCCGCATTGAACAGCAATCGTGGTGTTTCACTTTCAGGTTTAGGAACTATTACGCGAAACAGCATCAATAAACCGGTTTTTACGCCTGATGAAAGTATCAACTTTGATACATCAACTCACGGATTAATCTCTTTTCATGCCGCACCGCTAAAGAAAGGGGAAAACAAGACTGAAACCAAATCCCAAGCCGCAACTTCCAATATGGAGGTACAAAACGAACAAACACTTCAATCAAAGCCTCAACCCGTTGAGAAACATAAAGGTAAACGCATCTCGCTTGCCGTCGCAGCCTTAGTTATTCTGCTATTGGCAGGCAGTTACTTGGGTTGGCTCTTGACTTTTACGGAAATCACGAATCCTTCACGTCAATTTGCCGCAGCAGATCTCAATCCTTTTGCCGAGAAAATTTGCGATTTGTATGAGCCCCGTAAAAAGATTCCGCTCTTTTTGCAGAGTGATTGGGGTTCTGACCAAAACCCGGTGCAGTTAAAATCAAATTATGCCCGGCTGTTTTTAACTGACGACAGCGAGGCTTTTATTCCCGTGAAAACACACATTCAATCTAAAACTATTCACCAATCGCCTCAACAAAAAGCAGGTTTTTACATCATGGCCGGTGCGTTTAAAAGCAAAAGAAATGCCGATCAATTTGTCATTCACTTAAAAGCACAAGGCTATTCAGGTGTTATTGTTGACCGCAAAAACAACTTATACCGAGTGGCCTCAGCTCAAGCAAACAGCCGTAAGCAAGCTGAAATTCGCCTTCAAGAGGTAAGAACTCAAATTAACTCGGGTGCCTGGATTTTGGCACAATAAGTTGCGTTTCCCTACCGGTTCATTTTTCACGATACAATCATTTCTGTTAACTTCGCGGTTTTTATAAAAACGGCACATACAGCTTTTCAATGGAGTACAATAGCAATACAATCAAAGAGTTAGAAAAAAAGCAACAAGCCTTTTGGCGAGATCAAAAAACGTACGCAAGTAAAAACAACAGTTCACAACCGCCTTTTTACGTATTGAGTATGTTTCCTTATCCTTCGGGAGCGGGTTTACATGTTGGTCATCCTTTGGGTTACATAGCAGCTGATATATTTGCGAGGTACAAGCGTCACAAAGGCTTCAACGTGCTGCATCCTATGGGATTCGACTCCTTTGGTTTGCCGGCTGAACAATACGCCATTGAAACGGGACGCCATCCCGCTGATACAACAGCTGAAAACATTGCCGTTTACAAAAAACAGTTGGGTAGGTTAGGTTTTTCTTTTGACCCCGATCGAGAGGTGCAAACCAGTAATCCCGAATACTACAAATGGACGCAATGGATTTTTTTAAATATTTTCAATTCGTGGTACGATCACAAAGAACAAAAAACCCGAAAAATAGAGGCGCTCGTTGCTACTTTTGAAAAAGAAGGTAACACAAAAGTAGAAGCTGCAACCTCCGCACCCGCCGATATATTTACGGCAGCGGAGTGGAAACAAAAAACGGAGAATGAAAAACTTCAATCGCTACTGCCCTATCGATTAGCTTACCTGTCTGATGCCGAAGTAAATTGGTGTCCGCAGTTAGGAACAGTTTTGGCCAACGATGAAGTTAAAGACGGTTTTTCAGAGCGCGGCGGATTCCCGGTTGAAAAACGAAAAATGCAGCAATGGTCCATGCAAATTACCGCATACGCCGATCGATTGCTGGAAGGGCTGGAGCATATAGACTGGCCCGAGCCCATTAAAGAGATTCAGCGCAATTGGATTGGAAAATCTAAGGGGGCTTCAATTCGATTTGAAATTGAAAACCACAAAGAGCAAATAGAGGTTTTTTCTACCCGCCCCGACACTATTTTTGGCGTATCGTTTATGGTTTTGGCTCCTGAGCATGAGCTCGTTTCCAAAATCACAACCGAACAACAAAAAAAGACCGTCGAAGACTACATCACCCAATCAAAGAAGAAAAGTGAACGGCAACGTATGGCGGAGGTGAATGAAATTACGGGGGCTTTTACGGGAGCCTATTGCATGCACCCGTTCACGGGGGAAAAAGTTCCCGTTTGGATAGCTGATTATGTTTTGGCCGGCTACGGCACGGGCGCTGTAATGGCCGTTCCTGCCGGAGACGACAGGGACTTGAGGTTTGCCCGAACATTTGATTTACCCGTGCCGCAAATTTTCGAGGGTGTCACCGTGACTGATGCAGCCTGTACCGATTCACATATTCCATTGGCACAATCGGAATTTCTCAATGAGTTAAAAGGCAAAAAAGCCGTGAATTTGGCTATTTACAAACTGGAGAAAGAAAACTTGGGGAAGGCTGAGGTAAATTACAAATTGCGCAATGCTGTATTTGGTCGCCAACGATACTGGGGTGAGCCTATACCGATTTATTACGAAAACGGGATTCCCCAACCCGTTAAGACGGAGCATTTGCCGCTTGTATTGCCCGAGATTGACAAATACCTGCCCACGGAACAAGGAGACCCGCCATTAAAGCGAGCGCAAGAATGGCACTATCACCCCGATAAAGGTGTGGTGCCCAAGGACGAAGGCTTTCCTCTCGAAGCTACAACCATGCCCGGCTGGGCCGGTTCAAGCTGGTATTTTTTACGCTATCAAGATCCGCGTAACTCGAATAACTTTGTTTCAAGCGAGGCTGTTAATTATTGGGGAAACGTCAACTTTTATATGGGCGGCTCTGAACATGCCACAGGTCACCTTTTGTATTTTCGGTTTTGGACTAAAATACTATTTGACTTAGGTCATATTCCATTTGATGAGCCGGCTCAAAAACTGGTCAATCAAGGAATGATTCAAGGCGAATCAAAGTTTGTGTACCGCATAAAAAACACCAATAAATTCGTTTCTCACGGGCTTCGCAAACAACATCAAACCCAAAAACTTCACGTTGATGTTTCGCTGGTGAAAAACAATGTTTTAAATATTGACGAATTTAAAAAGTGGCGACCCGATTATGCCGATGCTGAATTTATTTTGGAAAACAACAAATACCTGTGCGGAACAGAAGTGGAGAAAATGTCCAAATCGAAATACAACGTCATTAATCCCAATGAAATTTGTGACACACACGGTGCAGATGCTTTGCGGCTTCACGAAATGTTTTTGGGTCCTGTTGAAATGCACAAACCTTGGAATACACAAGGTATTGACGGTGTTTCCAAATTCTTAAAAAA
>CAJXMT010000074.1 GCA_913056155.1 uncultured Cryomorphaceae bacterium | reverse complement strand
CCAGCCGATTCCCACACCGGCCACGGCAAGCGGCGGAACCAAGGCAACGGCAATGGCTATGCCGGCCAGTGAGCGCGCCAGTTCCTCTCGGGCGTGGGTGTAAGCCGCGGCAATTCCCGATATAAAGGCCACGCCCAAGTCCAATAAAGTGGGAGCCGTTCGGGCTTCAATTTCGGGGGTGGGGATTTTGATGGGAATAAGCAGGGCAAAGAGAGCAGTGGCTAAAAGTGAAAGCAATGTACCAAACAGCAATGTTTTTGAGCTTTTTAAAAGCAGTTTGGTATCTTGACGTACGAGAGCCATCGAGATGGAAACGATGGGAGCAATTAAAGGTGCTAAAATCATGGCACCAATCACAACCGGAGTACTGTTGGCATACAAACCAAAAGTAGCTAAAATGGTTGCCAATGTCATCATGATCAGGTAGGTGTTTGTGGTTTGGGCATTTTGCCTCAAAATCACGAACAAATCCTTAAAATCTTCTGTTGCAGCCCTTTTAATTAACGGTAAACTGCGGCTTGCCAATTCGTTGGCCGCTTCATTTTTGGGCAGGGCGTGAACTTGATACACTTTTTTGCCGGTTTTTTTACTTTCGGGCAGTTTGAGGTGGCGGCCCGGGACGATATGAATGGCAGCCGGGTGTACGTTGAGGTCAATGCGTTTGGCTACGAGTTCAATACCGTCAATGAGGAATGATACGGTTTCATCGGTTTCAATGCTGAGTTGAGCGGTTTTGACGGCTCCAATGAATTTGGGCAGCTTGTTTAACAGTTCCAACCCGGGAATCACACTTCGAAAAATAAAGCCCAGCATTTCAAAAATACTGGTGGGAGACAGAATAAGTGCGTTTAAAAACCCGTCGTTGATGAATGTGTTTCCCTCGAGTTTTTTGGTGAGCAGTAGTGCATTCATACGCTCCACCACCACAATGCCCAGGGCAGAGGTGTTAATTTCTTTGAGTTCTTCGTCTTTTCCCGTTATTTTATACTTGTTGTGTTTGATCACCGCCAGCTTGCCGATGCGCCTGAACACGTTTAAAATACGCAGCCAGATGTTTTTCTCAAAACTCTCTTGCGGCATAGACAGGGCGTCCCCTATAATAACAGAGGAGAGCACCAATCGATCGTTGCAATAAAGGGCGTCGGTTTTTACGGTTTTATCCGTTTCTTGTAGGTGTTGAAATGCCTTTTCGGGATCGCTGTCTATACCAAATTCTTTGCGTGTTTTGGGAGCGTCGGGGTGGGGCAGGAAGCCGGCAATCCATTTTTTTTCTTCTACACGCGGTAAAATCTCCGCTACTTGCTCGTCGCTCAAGCAAAGCAAAACCATCGTATCTTCACCCCAAGCTTGCTTCGTGCCCGATTGAAATTTTACTTTATGCACTTCGTGCACGGGTAAAATTTCATCGAGCTTTTTCAAATAGCTCTCCGGCAGGTTTTCGTCGTACAGTAAGTTTTGCGTTTTCATCGGGTGTCGAAAGTAGTGATTTTTTTAAAACGGGCGTAAGCAAATCGTTTCCGCCCGGTATTCCTTAAAACCTGAAATGCGTTTTAAACTCGGCGAAATGCTCGTGCAAGGGTTTCATCGTAAAGCCCGCGTTTTGATTGAAGGATTCACTAATTTCCAACCTCAAACTGTTCAATTGTAAGTGGCTGCTGATGAAGATGCGTTCTAAATCGGGATATACGTGTTCAAGTGCGTTTGCAGCATCAATGATTCGTTCGTTGCGGTCTGCCAAAAGCACGATAGATTCCTCGGATTGCTCTTTTAAAAGCCCATTCACGGCTTTACACACATTGTCTATGTGTATGAATGAACGGTATTGGGTGCCGTCACCTTGCAGGGTGATGCGGTTTTTAAACCGCGCATCAAAATTGAATTTATTCAATACGGCATCAAACCTCATGCTCGCACCGTAGCCAAAAACATTTGCGCAGCGCACAATGCATACTTGCATTTGATCTTTAAGCCTGTTCACGTGGTTTTCGCCCCGCAGTTTAGACTTGCCGTACAGCGAAACCGGCTTGGGGTTGTCATCGGCGGTGAACTCTTCTGTACCAAAACCAAATACTGAAGCGCTGGAAAAGTAAATAAACTTTTGAATGCCGCATTCCTCGGCCGCCGTGCAAATACCGGCCGTTCCCCAGTGATTAATTTGCTCAAAAAGGTGGTGATTTACATCGGCGTACGGAGTGGAAACTTCAGCGGCGAGGTGAATACAAACGTCGCATTTTTTCATTTGGGCGCGCAACTTTTTATCGTCCAGTATTTCGCCTTTTACAAAAGTGATTTTCTCACTCAGTTTTTCACTGCCGAAGAGCAGGCCTAAATTTTCTCTACTTAAATTATCGTAAGCAATAATGTGCTGTACTTCGGTATTTCGGCTCAATGTTTCCACTAATGCAGTCCCGATATAGCCGGCCGCACCGGTTATCAATATGTTCATTTTCGGCAAACGTTTATTTTGTTATTAAATCAGTATGTAAACCGCATTCCGTTTTTTTCATCCCGGCCCACCTGCCTTCGCGGGCATCTTGGGGATTGTATTTTTGTGTGCACGGCTCACATCCAATACTCAAGTAACCTTCCTTTTCAAGCGGATGAGGGGGCAACTTGAATGCTTTGCGGTATTGGTGAATGTTTTTGTTGGACCAATCTAAAATGGGATGGTAGCGCATTTTACCGCCCGGTGTTCGGGTAAAAGATTCCATCGCTTTTCTGTTGGCATTTTGATCGCGCCGCACCCCGCTGATCCACACGTCATAAAGTTGCATTGCATCATTCATGGGTTGTGTTTTATTTAAAAAGCAGCAATGATCGGGATCATCGGCATAATAAAAAACGCCCTCGCTGTTTCGTTGTTTGATTTTGGGGATGTTGCTGCGCAACGATATGATGTTCAATTTCAGTAAACGGCCGATTTCGTCTTTAAAGCCGTAAGTTTCGGGAAAGTGAAAACCCGTATCCAAAAACAACACATCAATATCGGGAGCCACCTTGGATATTACGTGTAACAGCGGGATACTGTGCGTTTGAAAGGAGGAGGAAATGCAAATTTTTGCGTTTTTGGCTCTCCATTGTTGCAAATCGGCTCTGATACGGTCGTGTTCTTTTTCAATATCGAACTTTATCATGCTGCAAAAGTAGTGGTTTCAGGTCGTTGTACATACTGTTTTGGTCAGAACCGGGTTTGCTCGGGCGGAAAGCGACGATAGGTAGGTTTTGTACGTTTTAATAACGGAAGTGAGTCGCCAATCACAATTGGAAGTTATTCCGATCTGACTCCTCCGGAGTCTTGAATAATTGGCGGTTTAAATGAATGGTGTATTTTGGGTTGTGGGAATAAATAAGGTGGGTGAGAAGCGCCGCTGAACGTTTTTTTACCATGCGATGACCTTTGAGTCGTATTTGGATTTCAGGGAAATTGGAAGCAATTTTACACGGATAATTCTCATTTTTAAAGAATACTTTAGCCTCAAATGATGTGCAGCGAGTTTCAAAAGGAGAAGCCCCCCAGTTGTGTTCCGGTTATACCGTTGAAATTACGTAAAATGTATTGTGTTGTTTTTTAACGCATTATGTCTTTAAGGAGGGCTGAGAATTTGGGGTTCTGACCCAGACAGGCTCCCATTTGAAAAATAATTCGACTTTTTGTTTGGCGTAGATATATTCGCGTATCTTTGTGGCGGTATATTACATGATGAGAGTTATTGAAATTCAGTTATTTTGGTTCTCGCTTGATGATGTGCCGAACTTTTAATTTTTAATTTTTTTATTATGAACATTTTTGTTGCAAACCTGAACTACCAACTTCAGGAAGATGAGTTAAGTGAACTGTTTGAATCGTACGGAGCAGTTGACAGTGTAAAAATTATCTTGGATAGAGACACAGGCCGTTCACGCGGTTTTGGCTTTGTTGAGATGGCTAACGACGGCGAAGGAAACGACGCTATTCAAAACCTTAACGGTCATGAATTAAACGGTCGAGCATTAGTTGTGAAAGAAGCTGAAGAGCGCAAAGAGCGCCGAAATGATAGGAGATTCTAAACCTACTTCAACTCAAAAAGAAGGGCGATTTGCGAAAGTAAATCGCCTTTTTTGTTCTATACCAGCTCATTTACGGGTATTTCCGTCAATAGGGATCCACATCAACGGTAACCCGAATTCTTTTGTAGGGCTTTGTTTGTGAAAAATCAATCAATATGTCGTGAATCAATGCTTTGTTTTTGCCTAAGTGCAAGGTGAGCTCAAGCTTAATCAGTATATTCATGCGGTAGGTGTTGCGCACCCGCGCAATGTGCGGAAACTCGGGACCTAAAATGCGCTTTCCGAATTTTTTGCGCAGACTGCGAGCCAGTGCATCGGCGCCCTCTTGAACAGTAGCGCGCGTTTTGTGCATCAGTGTGATGTTGATCAGCTTGCAGTAGGGCGGGTACAAAAAGCTTTGTCGATCTTCAACTTGAAAGGCAAAAAACGCTTTGTAATCATTGTTTTTCACTTGCGTAATGACGGGGTGCTCGGGCTGAAAAGTTTGAATGAAAACCGTTCCGTTTTTATCGCCCCGGCCGGCCCTTCCCGCCACTTGAGTCATCAGTTGAAAGGCGCGTTCATCGGCTCTGAAATCTTGAAAGTTGAGCATTTGGTCGGCGCTGATGATCCCGGCAACGCTGACTTCCTTAAAGTCTAAGCCTTTAGAAATCATTTGCGTACCCACCAAAATATCTACTTCTTTATCCTCAAAGGCGGTAATGATTTGCTGTACGGCTTTTTTACCTCGTGTGGTTTCTAAATCCATGCGTTTAATTGCGCTGTCGGGAAACAGAATTTGCGTATCGTCTTCAATTTTTTCAGTACCGAAGCTGAGCAAATCCACCTCGTGACTGCCGCAGGCGGGGCATGTTTTGGGCAGTGCGGCCGAGTGCCCGCAATAGTGACATTTGAGTAAGTTGAGGTATTTGTGATACGTGAGTTTGACATCGCAGTTGGTGCATTCGGGAGTCCACCCGCAGGTTTTGCACTGTGTAAAAGGTGAAAAGCCACGGCGATTTTGAAACAGGATGATTTGTTCCTTTTTTTCCAGTGCACCTTGCATGGCATTGAATAGCGCTTCTGAAAGGTGACCTTTCATTTGTTTGCGTTTGTAGGCTTCTTTGAGGTTGATGATTCGGAACTCGGGAAGTACGGCGCTTTTGTGGCGTTCAAACAATTCCACCAATTCGTATTTTCCTTTTTTGCAGTTGGCATAACTCTCAACGGAGGGTGTAGCGGAGCCCAGCAAAATTTTGGCTTTGTGTATAATACTCAAAACCACAGCCGCATCGCGGGCATTGTACCTTGGGGCGGGATCGTACTGTTTGTAGGAGGATTCGTGCTCTTCATCCACCACAATCAGTTGCAAATCGTGAAACGGCAGAAATACGGCCGAGCGCGCGCCCAATATGACTTTGAGTTCGGTATTGACAAGGAGTTCCTGCCATACCTCGGCGCGTTCATTGGCGTTGAATTTGGAGTGGTAAACGGCTATTTGGTTGCCGAATTGTTTTTCTAACCGGCTTACAATTTGAGTGGTGAGTGCAATTTCGGGAAGTAAGTAAAGTGTTTGGCCGTCGTTTTCAATTACGTTTTTAATCAGCTCGATGTAAATCTCGGTTTTCCCTGAACCGGTGATGCCGTGTAAAAGCACGGGTTTTTCATTTTCGAAACCGCTGTTGATTTTTTTGAGTACGTCGCTTTGCACTTGACTGAGCGTGATGATTTCATCGGTAGCGTTGTATTGCGGCAAACGACCTTCTTCGAGTTCGAAGATGCGTACAATTCCTTTTTCCTCCAGTGTTTTCATTTGTGAGGCTGTTACTCCCGCTGCTTTTTGCAAAGCCACTTTACCTACCGGCAATTGTTTGCCGCTGCCCCATTTGCTCAGTTCCACGAGTTTCATGATGGCGTTGAGTTGTTTAGGAGCGGACGAAAGTTTGTCAAAGGCCTCTCTCAGTGCGGGTTCTGACCGATATTTTTCGCTGAATTCCACATAGGCTTTCATAAGCGGCTTGTAGCGGTCTTTCACCTCTTCAATCGGCAATATCATGCCGCGCTTGATCATTTTGCGCATTTGCGGGTAGGCGTTTTTTACGTTGAGGAGTTTGCTCACTTCGTTCAACGTCATGCGTTCTTTGACGTGCAGGGCTTCAATCACCAAATCTTCACGAGAGCTCAAATCAACCTCATTGTAGTTGACTTCCGGATTGAGAACCACAACCGTTTCACTGCTCACCCGCAATCCGGAGGGGAATGCGGCGTTGTACACTTCGCCTATGCCGGCCATGTAATAATCGGCCATCCAGTTCCAAAAGCGGAATTGGGAGTCGAGTACGACGGGGGCTGTGTCAATAAGTTCGTAAAGGTACTTGGCTTCATAGTGGCGTGGTGCTTGTTCGTGCACCTTTTCAATAATACCGGTGTAGAGTTTCTTTTTGCCAAATTGCACCAACACGCGCATTCCGGGCGCTACTTGCTCATTGAGCTCCTGCGGAACGCGATACGTGTACGCCTTGGGCAATGCCAGCGGTAGGAAAACATCGGCAAAATACGTAACCATTTGGCAAAGGTACGGCGAAAAGGCAAAGATATGGGTTCGTGGCATGGGTTCACTTTGTTTATGGCATGGGGCATGGGGCACGGGGCATGGCGCATGGTGCACGGTTGCTCACTTCGTTCGCAGCATGGGGCACAGGAAGCTGTTTTGGGTAGGCCGGGCGATTTTGTAAGGGGTAAGGAGTAAGGAGTAAAGTGTAAAGAGTAAGGAGATAGAGTTGTGCCCGCCGCGTGGGGAGATGTTTTTTGCTTGAACCCCAAATCTTGTTTCTAACGCCGCTAACTCGATTGACGTGTTAGCGAGTCCACCTCGACATAGACCTCGTGACCCAAGGGAATCCCGAGACTTCGGGAACCTCGACCTCCGCATTTCAAGCGGTGGACACTACCCCATTGAGCCTTCACCACCTTCAATTTCACTCACACTTCTCATTAGGTAAACCCACTTAACAGTGAACAACCCGTAAACTCATTTTGAAAAATCGTTTTATTCTCTTTTCTTTGATGCCCAATAAAAAACCGAATCATGAGCGAACCAAAAGGAAAAGGAGCTGTAGCCAAGTTTTTAGATATTATAGAAAGAGCGGGAAATAAATTGCCTGATCCTGCCATTCTGTTTTTTGCGCTTTTACTTATTATTTGGGCACTTTCTGCACTTTTGGCTCCGTTTCACTTTGATGAAATTGATCCGCGAAGCGGTGAACATGTGCAAGTCATCAACCTGCTTACGGGCCACTCACTGGCCGATTTCCTGAGTAATATGGTCACCACTTTTATGACTTTTGCGCCGCTGGGCATTGTTTTGGTCGCCATGTTGGGAGTAGGTGTGGCAGAGCACTCCGGATTTATCAACTCCGGACTCAAATACATCTTGGGCGTTACCCCCGCAAAGCTGTTAACGCCCATGCTTATTTTGGTGGCCATTGTGAGCCATACCGCTACAGATGCGGGTTACGTACTTGTGATTCCCATAGGCGGAGTGATATTTTACGCCGCCGGCAGGCACCCGTTAGCCGGTATTGCTGCCGCTTTTGCCGGCGTTTCGGGCGGTTTTAGCGCCAACTTCGTTCCCTCGGGTATTGACCCCTTGTTGCAGGGATTTACGCAGTCTGCGGCCCGTATTATAGATGCCAATATCGAGCTCAACCCGCTCAACAACTGGTTTTTCACTAGCGTCTCCTCAGTGCTTATCGTGAGTTTGGGCTGGTACCTCACCGATAAAGTGATTGAGCCGCGCCTCAAAAAATCCAATCCGGTTGATGATCAAATTGACGATGAGCCCGTGATGGAGAAGCTCAAGCCCGCAGAGAAAAAAGCCTTTTGGATTTCATTGGGCGCCATGGTTTTGGGACTGATTGGCTTGTTTTTATGGGTATATCCCGAAAACTCGTCTATGCGCTCACCGGACGGTGAAATCACCTCATTTCAAGCCCCGCTGATGCGCTCCATTGTGCCGTTGATCTTTTTGGTATTTTTACTGCCGGGCGTTTTGTACGGTCTGCTTTCCAAAACCTTTAAAGATACCGGCGACATTATTAAAAGCATGACTAAAGCCATGAACGGCATGAGCTATTACGTGGTGATGGCCTTCTTTTGCGCCTTATTTATCGATGCCTTTGGGCAGTCAAACATCGGCGCTTTGTTGGCGCTTAAAGGAGCGGAGTTTCTCAAAAGCATGAACCTCTCGGCAGAGATCACCATTGTGGGCATTGTGATACTCACCACTTTTGTGAATTTACTCGTGGGCTCGTCTTCAGCCAAATGGGCCTTAATTGCGCCCATCATGGTGCCCATGCTCATGCAGCTTCAAATATCGCCGGACCTTACCCAAGCCGCATATCGCGTTGGTGATTCCGTATCCAATATCATCACCCCGCTGATGCCTTACTTTCCGCTCGTTGTGGTATTTTGCCAGCGGTACGTGAAAAAAACCGGCATCGGGACCTTGGTTTCCATGATGTTGCCCTACAGTGTGGTATTTTTCATAGCTTGGACCATTTTCTTGCTTATTTACTGGAAAATCGGTATTCCGCTGGGATTACAAGCCACTTACGTTTATTAGCACCCGGTAAATTTACAGCTTATTCATCATGGTCAGAGCCGGACAAAGTTTGGCTCTGACCGAAAACACAACACTTTGAACACACCTGAGCAATATCACTTTAAAACTGCTAAAACCGCCCGATATTTTCAAAGCGGCGGAACGGAAGCATTGAAGCGCCTTTATATTTGTACGCACGGTTATGCGATGAACGCTAAATTTTTCATCAAAAAGTTTGAAACTTTGGCCGATGCACATACCGCCGTTATTGCGCCTGAGGGATTGCACCGTTTTTATATTCAAGGTTCGGGAGGTCGGGTAGGGGCTTCGTGGATGACTAAGGAAGATCGCCTTACCGATATTGCCGATAACATGCATTATTTAGAGCGATGTTTGGAGCACGCGGGGGCAAAAAGCGACACGCCGATTATTGCATTGGGATTTTCACAGGGCTTTCACACCCTGGTGCGCTGGGCTGTGCAATCGCGGTTTCATATTGGACGGATTACGGCTTGGGGCAGCCACTTTCCCGATGATGTTTTGACTCCCGAAAACCTGCCTTTTTTTCAAAATACCGCTACCGATGTGGTTTGGGGAAATGCAGACGAATACATAACAAAAGAAAAAATGCGTGTACATTTGCAGGACCTAAAAAATTACGGATTTTCACCTCATTTTGAGGAATATCAAGGCACGCATAAGATATATCCCGAGATACTTCAAAAGTTGTATGTAAATGAATAACACCACGCGCAAAATTGTTTTTTATTTGTTGGCCGCCGCCTCATTGGTGATCATGTATTTTATTCGCGACATTGTTGCTTACGTGTTGATATCCATTGTTTTAACTATTGTTTTTGCGCCTTTAATGCGCGTGCTGGATCGCGTCAACATCAAAGGAAAACGCATTCCCAATTGGTTAAAAGCCGTTACCTGTTTACTTATTTTGTACACCGTAATTGCGTTGATGATTAACGTTTTTGCGCCCATTTTGGTAAAGGAAATCAAAGATTTATCTCAAATCAAACTCGAAGATGTAAACCGTGCACTCTCAGGCCCCATTAACTTTATTGAAAGCAAGGCTGAGGAGTGGAGCATACAAGATAACGGCAGCTCTATTGACAGGAAGTATTTGCAAAACAAAGTGGTTGATTTTTTTGACGTGCGCACCGTATCGGTGTATTTCACCTCGCTTATTTCCGGCGTGGGCAGCTTTTTACTGGCCGTATTCTCTGTATCGTTCATCACCTTTTTCTTGTTGAAAGACCGGTTTATCACGCGGCAGGCCATTGAAATTTTAGTGCCGCAAGGCTACGTTAAAAATGCGCACCACGTGGTGGAAAACACCAATAAAATATTGCAGCGCTACTTCATCGGCCTGATTATACAAATCAGCGTCATTTCTACTTTTGTGAGCGTTTCGCTATCCATCATCGGCATTAAAAACGCGCTGCTCATCGGCTTTTTTGCGGGTATCATTAATATTATACCCTATTTAGGCCCGGCCATAGGCGCCACGGTGGGCATTATCATTGCCCTCACCACCAATATGGACATGTACGCATCGAGTGATATTGTGCCCTTATTGATCAAAATGGCATCGGTATTTGCCATCGTGCAATTGTTGGATAACTTTGTTTTTCAGCCCCTTATATTTTCCAATTCCATCAATGCCCATCCGCTGGAGATATTTTTGGTCATTTTAATGGGCGGTACATTATTCGGTATTCCGGGCATGATCATCGCAATACCTTCATACAGTTTCATCCGCATTCTCGTTCGTGAAATGATTGCACGATTTGATCTCAATGAGCGGTTCTCGGTTAAAAAGCAGTAACGTTATTGTTTTGGTCAGAACCCGACCGCTCCGGCGCTTGATGTGCAAAAAGTCCACTTTTTCTCTTTCAAAAACCTGATGACAAAGCAGTCGGAATAGCGCTGCATTCCACTTGATATCAGCGCGAAACGAAGTATGCGATTCGATTTAAAATAGTTAGAAAAAAAGTTATAATTTAGCGCTTCTTTTTAACCAACACAACCTACTCACAGCATTCGAGGCCACCTTTACCGGGAGTGAGGAGGCTTTGCTTTGCCAAAAGATGAATAACAGCGTGCCGCCGGCCACAAATTCACGTAATTTTTTTATTCATCATGACACTCTCGGTACATCACGGATTTTTTCCATCCGGTACCGGCGATTAAAGGTCAAATACCGGCTTTTATTGATACGAATGAAAGATGGGTTCTGACCAAGAGCTTCCAAAAGTTTTACCGCTTTACAAACCATTTTACTATGAAAGAACTCCTATTAAAACCGGGAAATCATCGAAAACAAGCCGTAATATTTTTTGAGTTTGAAAAGGATCGTGAATTGACTGATCGCCTCCGCACCCTGTTTCCGGGGTTAAAATGGTCGCAAACGATGAAAAGTTGGTATTTGGCCACTGAAAGCGCAAGAGAAGTGGTGAGCAAGCTATATCGCGTATTTCGCGGAGAAGTGTGGTTGGACTATGAAGCGTTAGCCCTCAAAAAAACAGCAGGACCGAGCAAGCCCCGAAAAGTAAAAGAGGAGCCTGAGCGTATTAAGCTCAACGATGAACAAAAAGAGAGCTTGCAAAAATTCAAGGAATACTTGGTAAGCAGTCGTTACAGTGCGAGAACCGTAAAAACCTACACCGATATCATGCGCGTGTTTTTGCAGTTTTTAGCGGATAAATCGCCTCGAGAGATTGACAATGAAGACTTGTTGCGTTTCAACAACGACTATATTATCAAGAAAAATTATTCGAGCAGTTATCAGAACCAGGCCGTAAACGCCGTAAAGTTATACAGTAAAGTTGTTAATGCCACGAAGTTAGATCCCGAATTGATTAGGCGACCGCAACGCGAGCGCACCCTACCGAAAGTGATATCGAAGGAAGAGGTGAAACGCATTATAGAGAGTACCGGCAACCTGAAGCACCGCGCCTTTTTGAGCATCATATACGGTTGCGGATTACGGCGCTCAGAGGCTATCAATCTAAAGCCCGTTGATATTGATTCCGAGCGCATGATCATACACATCATCAAGAGTAAAGGTAAGAAAGACCGCATTGTACCCGTAAGCGAGAAACTGTTGCAACTGTTGCGTGAGTATTACAAAGCCTACAAGCCTGAGACCTATTTATTTGAGGGACAGTATAGCGGCCGGCCTTATAACGAGCACACCGGGCAGGCCATATTAAAAAGGGCGACTGAAAAAGCCGGCATCAAAAAGCCCGTGAGTTTACATTGGTTGCGACACAGTTACGCCACCCACTTATTGGAAGCGGGGACTGATTTGCGTTACATACAGGAGATCATTGGCCACAAGAGCAGCAAGACTACTGAGATTTACACCCACGTAAGCACGAAAGAAATACAGAACATTAAAAGTCCTTTTGATGATTTATAATTATCATTGCAATAAAAATAACAGCCCATTTAGCTTATCCCCTAAATTTGGGTGGCTAAGCTAACAAAGTTTTAGTTTATAAACGAGTTGTGCGTCATGCAAAAAAGGACAGACTGAATCTTGACAAGAAGTGAAACTGAAATAACAAACATATGGAGCAACTGGACAGACAAACGAACTGAACCGTGCTTTTATCATTCGACTGAGAATGCTAAGATTTCTATTTCCCCCGCTTCACATTTTTTAAAATTTCTCTGCCAACACGCATTTGGCACATTTGCAAAGCCGCACAAGCCAACCCACAACCCAAGCTTTGCAAAAGAGCCAAATTTCCCTCACCC
>CAJXMT010000073.1 GCA_913056155.1 uncultured Cryomorphaceae bacterium | reverse complement strand
ACGCTACAAAAGAGTCAAATCCGGAGCCGGATAGAGTTCCTTGTTTATCGGCTTTCAGGAAAACGGGTTTAGTGGATGCTGCATCAAAAGGATACATGACAAATCCCGGTTCATGCGGCAGCTCTTGTGCCATTTGTAGATCACCCTGATTTTGGCCCATCCATCGGGTTTTATTTTCACCGGGCAGCCGATAAATCACAAAACTTACGTTCTTGCGAATAGCAGTGGCCAAACTGTTTTGATTTTGTGAGATCATTTGTATTTCACGGGCTTTTGTAAACAAAAAACCCCCGAACTTTTGTGGGGGGCTTTTTGTCGTAATATGAAATCATAAAAATTAAACGAGTGTAACTTTTACCGCTTGCGGACCTCTTTGTCCTTTTTCAACTTCAAAAGTAACTTTATCGTTTTCCGCTATTTCATCAATTAAGCCGTTAGCATGCACAAAAACACTTTCTTGAGAAACCTCATCTTTGATAAAACCATAGCCTTTGGAATCGTTGAAGAATGTAACTTTTCCTTTTCTCACAATATCCTCGGGTTCTTGTTCTTCTTTCTTGGGAACTCCAACCACAATATCTTCAGCTTTGACATTGGTTTTCTTTTTCTCAGGATCGGGAGGTGTATCGGAGATATTGCCGTCTTCATCAACATAAGCAATCATATCATCCAGTCCGCCTTTTTCGGCGTTTTTACGTTCCTCTTTTTTCTTGAGTTTCTCCTCGCGTTTTTTTCTTTTCTTTTTTTCTTTTTCTTTCTTATTAAAAGTTTCTTGTGATTTACCCATTAGTTTAATTTGATTGATATTGAAATGCTTTTACGCAATATTTTGTGCAAAGGTGCGTAAAAACCACAATAGTTCGTCACTTTTTTAATCAGAACCTTGAATTCTTCGCAAAATCTGTTCAAAAGGCTACTTCCAAACCTGTTATTACCGGTGGAGTGCACACGTAAGGCCGTTGTTGTTACCTTTGCCATAAATTTCATCCCGAAGTTGTAATCGGTTCTGATCAATAAGAAAACATGAAGAAAAAAGAAATCATTATTGCGCCGTCTATACTGGCAAGTGATTTTGCCAACTTGCAAAAAGAATGTGAAATGTTAAATAGAAGCGACGCCGATTGGTTTCATATTGATGTGATGGACGGTGTGTTTGTTCCCAACATCAGTTTTGGAATGCCGGTGATTAAAGCTATAAAAAAGCACGCTGAAAAGCCCATGGATGTGCACCTTATGATTGTGCAGCCCGAGCGTTACATCAAGGATTTTAAAGAGGCCGGTGCCGATTTACTCACCGTACATCTAGAGGCATCAACACATTTGCATCGTACCGTGCAAGAAATCAAAGCAGCCGGAATGAAAGCAGGGGTTTCCATAAATCCGCATACTTCGGTTTCGTTACTCGAAGATATTTTAGCCGATATTGATTTGGTTTTAGTTATGAGTGTAAACCCGGGGTTTGGCGGCCAATCTTTTATTGAAAATACGTACAGTAAAGTGGAGGAATTGCGCGAAATGGCCGGGAGTTTAAACCCCGATTTAATTATTGAGGTGGATGGCGGCGTAAATATCCAAAATGCGACTGAGTTAATTGCTGCGGGAGCAAATGCACTTGTTGCCGGTAGTTTTGTTTTTAAATCTGCAAATCCCGAGCAAACCATCACCGAACTTAAAAACGCCTGATAAACGGTCATGTCGCAACGGGAGTTTAAAGTCATTACCAAAGCTACTGAAGGGGTTTACAAGGAAAAGGGGAGTAAGTTTTATGCTTTTGCACGGCCCGTTCAAACGCGCGATGAGGCTGAGGCCGTAATTGATCAGTTGCGAAAAGAACATCATACCGCTGTTCATGTGTGTTGCGGTTACGTTGCCGGAACTGACGCGCCCGAGGTGCGTGCTAATGATGACGGTGAACCGGCTAACTCTGCAGGAACGCCCATTCTCAATCAAATTCAAGCTGCCCAATTATACAATACATTGGTGGCTGTCGTGCGCTATTACGGGGGTACAAAATTGGGAGTGCCGGGTTTGATAAATGCATATAAAACCGCTGCTCAAAAGGCGTTGGCGAATAATGTTTACCAAGTACTTAAAACAGTTGAGGTATTTGAACTAAAAACAGATTATGACCGTTTAGGTGATGTACTGCGTATTTTAGATAAAATTGATGCTGAGGTGACAAATCGCGAATACTTACAAGATGTAAAACTCGTGTTTAGTGCTGCTAAAAGCGATCAAGTAGATGTGAAACGATTGTTTGAACATTTGCAATTAAAGCCGCCGGTTAAATTGAAAGAGCAATTGAAATGAACTCAAATACAAACTTTGTTTTTTTTACTTTACTCGCATTTTTCATCCCTTTCTCAGGTTTGGTTGCCCAAAAAAATGATGATTCTACAATTGCCCGTGAATATTTTCAAAAAGCGCGAGTTCATTTCACCACTCCCGAAAAAGGGGCTTCAGCACAATATTACTTACAACGTTTTACGCCACGCTCAAATGCTTCACGCAGTATGGATTTCCAACTGCACAAAATCAATGAAAGAAAGACATCAACTACTTATTCTTTTTTGCAAATTATAAACGGAATACCTGTTTTGGACGCATCGGCCAAAGTTGATATTCCTAAAAACGGCGAGGCTTCTGTAGTGGTAAATGAAAATTTTTCTCATGTAAACGACGCGCGAATCTCATCTTTATTCCCTGGGGCAAATGCCTATTATTGGTCAGATCCCGAAACGCTTATATCTGTAATTACGTTAGAGCGATTGAATGATACAGGTAACGTTGTTCTGGAGTTATTTGACGAGCACGGCAACATGGTGATGAGACGAATGAATGGATCGGGAAGCGGTCCGGCAACTGCAGTTGCCACTGTATTTAACCCCAATCCGGTCACCTCTGCCGAAACGGTGTACGGCGCACCTTACACAGATAATAATGATGATTTTAATCAGGCACTCAACGCTGAGCTGGATACGGTAACATTGGATCTCACCTATGATTCAACTGACTCCTTGTACAAGTTGATAAATAAGCATGTGATTATAACAGAGCACAGTCCGCCAACGATACCGGTTACCACAAGTGAAAACGACACATTCTTTTTTGTGCGGTCAGAGCCTGAGTTTGAGGATGTCAATGCCTTTTATCACATTACCGAGTATTGGAAATACTTGAGACAAATCGGGTATGAGGTTGATATTGAAGACTCTGTGGAAGTGGATGCCAATGGTTTTTTTGGTCAAGATTTATCTTCTTTTAATTCTCTGGACGGGGCATTGCGCCTTACTTTTGGAACCGGAGGTGTTGACGATGCCGAGGATGCGGATGTTATTATTCATGAATACGGTCACGCCATTTCATACAGTCTTGCACCCGGCAGTAATCAAGGTATTCAAAGGCAATCAATAGATGAAGGTTTTTGTGATTATTTAGCCGCATCGTATTCCCGAAATATAAATCCTCACGATTACCGCAAGGTTTTTAGTTGGGACGGTCACAATGAGTTTTGGGACGGTCGCGTGGCTTGGTCTAACCGGTTTTATCCCGATCAATTGGAAAATCGCATTTACACCGATGCGCCCATGTGGTCCGGCGCGTTGGTTCATGTTGAAAATAATGTGGGCAGGGATTTAACGCATCAATTGGTTTTGGAGTCAATGTACAGCTATGTGGCTTTTATGGATATGGAGCAAGCGGCACGACTCATTTTACGAGCGGATACGTTAATAAACGGCGGTGATAGAATAGAGTATTTGGCACATATTTTTGCTGAAAGAGGTTTTATTGAAATGCCGGCTTTTGCACCGCCCGGTGATTTGGTTGGAGTGGAAGATGTGAAAAAGAGGGCTGTTGAGACGGGTTGGGTGCAAATGATTAATTCTGCAGGGTTCTCTGCGGGAAACTCACCCGTGATATTTCGTGTTGATGGAGAAAACAGGCCGAAAGCTCTACGCATTTTTGCTGTGGGAGGGCGGCAGGTGTTTGAAAAACGATGCAGTGGTGCACGGGAATGCAATCTTTCCCCGAGGAATATTAATTCGGGATTATATATAATTATTGTAGAACTTGTTGACGGTTCTCGAGAAGTCTTTAAGGTTATCGTACTTTAATCGAATTGACCGAGGTAATAGGTTTCTGATAAAAAATATTATGAAAGTGGATTTGGGTAAATCAGTTTTTTACTTTTTTCTTGTCATTTTTTTACCGGGTTTAGTTTACGGCCAGGGTGAGGAAATTCTCAGTAGGTTTACCGCCTCAGAAAGTGCCGGACGCGTAGATGTGGTTTGGACCATGCGTGCAGGGAATTTGTGCTTAGGAATTGATGTAGAACGTACTACGGATACGGTGAACGGTAGTATTGAAACGGTACATCGTATTGCCGGGGAGTGCGGCGATGAGCGCGTTGATGTCACCTATAGATTTGCTGATTTTGATGCGGATGAGGGTGTTGTGAATTATTATAGATTAATTTTGGGTGCGGTACCTACTACATTCAGAGCCGTTGAAATACCCAATTACGGGGATCGCGGTATGTCTATTTCACCTAATCCCGCAGCGCAAAAAGTTACGGTGCGCTATAAAAACCCGGATAGAGAGGTGTTTGGGATGCGATTATTTACATTCAGCGGTGTATTACTACAATCAATTGAGGGCTTAAGAGGTGATTCTTTAGAACTTTACATTGATAAATTGAAAGCAGGCACTTATCTTTTAAAAATGGCTTCCAAAACGAAAAATTACAGTAGTAAGCTCGTGGTCTTACCGTAAGTAAACCTGTTTTTATGTAGCGGGTTTTTGCTTTTTCACTCGTGATTGAGACGTATTGAGATCCTTAATAAGTACATTGTCTTTAGCTGCGGCCATGTTTTTTTCCAGTTTTTCAAAATGCACATGAATGTTTTCAAAAATCTTTTCTTGTGCCACGGGAAACCTATCTAAACCTTGACTTTCAATTGCTGAGTTTAAATCTGTAAGCCGCAGGTTGTGAATATCGCGTTTGGGCAAATAGGCTTGAATACGTTCATCATCAGTGGGGGTTTCAGCTATGAAGCCGGCAGTTCTCAACTTAAATACAATTTGCCTTATGATTCTCACAGGGATATTCAAATCGTTACTGAGTTCAAAATCCGTAAGGGGCTTTTCATTGTTGATAAACCTTTCAATAACTTGTTGCATCACCAATACGGTGAGTTTTTTCGTAAATTCCATGCTGATTTCCCCCATTTCACTCTCGTGTTCGTACTGCTCCACATTCTGATTGGCGAAAGCCAGTTCGGCTCCCATTAACACAATAAGCCAACTGATTTGGAGCCAAATTAAAAACAAGGGCAGTGCTGCGAAGCTACCGTAAATGGCATTATATTTTGAAACGCCGATTTGTAAGTTGATATACGCAAATTGAAACAATTGAAAAGTGGTACCTGCTAAAACAGCCGCAATCAATGCCGATTTCCAATTCACGCGGGTGTTGGGCATTATGGCGTACAAAAGGGTGAAAGCCAACCAAATAAGTACGTACGGCGCCATTTGAAAGCCAAAATTGACAACCGGCCCAAAAAATCCTATTAATTCAAAGCGTTCTGCCAGAGCTTCAAATTGCGAACGGATAAAAATGGCGGTACTACTGGAGAGTAAAAACAAAATCGGGGCAATGAGCATAAGTGTTAAATAATCAGCAACCTTGCGCGCCCAACTGCGCCCTTCTTTAATCTCCCACACTTCATTAAAGGCCTCTTCAATACCAATCATCAATCGCATTACACTCCATAGTAAAATCACAATTCCTACACCTGCAATAATGCCGCCCTGTGTGTTATCCAGCATATTTTCAGCAAACTCAACAACTTGCAGCCATATCTCGCGATTGTTGGCTGCGTTGTCCATAACAGTATCTCGCAAGCGATCCCGAAAACCAAATCCCTTGGCAATGGCAAAAACCATTGCAATTACCGGTACTATGGACAAAAGGGTGTAATAGGTGAGAGCTGACGCTTTTTCTTGTATCTTGTTGTCTATAAATCCTTTACCGGCTATAAAAAAAACACGAACTTGGCGCAGGACAAAGGCTCGCCGCTTGTCCATTTTAGATAAATCTAACTGCCAAAGTTGAACCAGTAAAAAATGCCTGATTTGTTCAACAAGTTTTGCGATCATAATGAATTGTTGTTGTTTGGCGTAAATGTAAAAAGAAAAGTTGGCTTGCAAACAAAGTACCTCCGTTTTTCAACTTTTTCGCAGCATCATTTTTTGTTCACAGCCTTTTCGTAAAGATTGATGTACAATGGGAGTACAGCTTTAATATCAAAGGATTCAGCCCGTTTTTGCGCGGCTTTCTTAAACCTTTCATGAATGGCTTCATCTTGTAAAATATAAAGTGCTTTATCCGTCATCGTTTTAATATCCCCTACAGCACAGGTGTAACCGGTAACACCATCGGTATTAACTTCGGGCAATCCGCCGGCATTTGAAGAAATAACGGGAGCTCCTCCGGCCATAGCCTCCAGTGCGGCCAATCCAAAGCTCTCACTCTCAGAAGGCAGTAGGAATAAGTCTGTGAGACATAATATGCGCTCAACCTCAGTCGTTTTCCCCAAATAAATAACATCCCTTCCCAATCCTGAATTTTTGGCAAGTTCCAGCACTTTACTTCTCTCGGGCCCATCTCCTACAAGAATGAGTTTGGCGGGCATTTTTTTATGGATGCCCGCAAAAATCTCAACAACATCTTCGGTGCGTTTCACCTTTCTGAAATTGGAAATATGCGTAATGAGTTTTTCTCCTTGATTTGCCAGTGCAGTTTTGTCGCAACCATCTTGATTTTTATACAATTCATTATCAATAAAGTTGGGAATTACCTCAATGGAACTGCCGCAATTGAAAAAATTTTGTGTCTCCTGTTTTAAATTTTCCGATACTGCCGTGACGTAATCTGATTTGTTGATACTGAATTTAACAGCTCTGCGGTATGAGGGGTTTTTACCTACAAGTGTAATATCAGTACCGTGCAATGTTGTTATCACGGGGATTGTAACGCCTTCATCCCTTAGTATTTGTTTAGCCATAAAGGCAGCGTAAGCATGCGGAATTGCATAGTGAACATGCAATACATCAAGTTTTTCATTAATAACTGTATCTACCATTTTGCTCGAAAGAGCAAGCTCATAAGGTTGATACTGAAAGAGCGGATAATCGTGTACATTTACCTCGTGATAATAGATATTACGTTCTAAGATATTTAATCTTACAGGCTGGCTGTAGCTGATAAAGTGTACTTTGCATCCTTTTTCAGCCAGGGCATTCCCCAACTCGGTGGCTACAACACCGCTACCGCCGAATGTGGGATAGCATACAATTCCAATATTCATAAGGATAAATTCGATTGTGCATCAATTAAAATAAAGCGGCAAAAATACATACACGCTTTCAATTTGCTTTGAATTCCTAAACGCTTGAACATATTCTTATGTTGGTCAGATCCCTAATTACTTTGTCAAGGGGCAAGATTATAAAAACAATTCGCACATTGCGGTTGAAATTCGACAGTTAGAATACCTGAAAGAAAAATCGTGAAAATGAAATCATTTCTAATTTTTTTTTCGTTTATAAAAAATCAATTGTGGAAATAAAAAGACGAAGAAAAAAACGTCAAAAAGCTGAATATTTAGTAAACTTGCCTTTTGAATAGAGCATGAACCTGTTGTGGTGATTATTTTTAAGGTGAAATAGAGGGAGTTTACAAGGTTCCGATTAATGCAATTGCAAGCTAAACACACATTTATAAAACTGGTGGTCAATTAGTTATTCATGAGCAAAAGAATTATATTTATTATTTTTATTACTTTTCTTTTTGGAGAACTGTCTGGGCAGGGGAACTGGCAATTGAATAATGGAGCCGTAACACAGCCGGGAAACCGGTGTTTTCGATTGACCAATTCCGTTCCAAATGCTTCCGGACAAGTATGGAATAATACATTGGTGAGCCTAAATGAGGATTTCGAAATTTACACCACTGTCAATTTGGGTAATCGAACAACAAACGGAGGAAAAGGAATTTCTTTTATGTTTCAGCAAGGTGGTTTATTAGCCGGTGTCCCCAATCCCGGGAATATGGGGTTTACCGGTATTTCAGCTTCCGTAGTTGTAGAAATTGATACCGATCAAGATCCCGGAGATACAGACCCGCCTTTTGATCATGCCGCGCTCATGCGGAATGGAGCGGTAAATCATGCAGGTGCGGGAAATTTAGACGGCCCCAACGCTTTAATGCCTTCTATGGCAACGGTTAAAGATAATCAAGATCATCAATTACACGTGAGGTGGGAGTCTAATGCCAATCGTTTTAGAGTTTGGTTTGACTGTAATTTGGTGATTGATCACACTCAAGATTTGGTAAATACGATTTTCGGTTCTGACCCAATGGTTTATTGGGGTTTTACGGGAGGCGGCAGCGCGAGCAATTACAATGAACAAAGATTTTGTATCAATTGGGCTTCAACTCAAGGCTCAGCATTGCCGGATGTGACTTCCTGTGAGGGAGCTCCCGTGCCCTTAGATGCCGGTTACGGATTTGAATACCATTGGAGTCCGGCGGCAGGTTTATCAGATGACTCCATTCAAATACCAATCGCTTCACCTCAAGTAACCACTACTTACACGGTAAGCATTTTTGATTCGTGCGGCAACTTTAGAACAGATAGCTACACCCACACCGTGAATGATAGTAATGTTGCGGTGCTTTCGGGAGACACCATTACCTGCCCGGGAAATCCCGTTCCGTTGTTTTTTGATGTAAGAGGGGAACCTCCCTTTTTAGTTGAAATAACCGACGGAACAAACTTTTTCAATTTTCAAGTTGATAGCAACGGGAATGATATAACAACGGGATTACCGTATATGGTTTCACCCACGGTGAATACAACATACACGATTGCGCTGTTTGCCGGTTCCAGTTCATGCCCAACAGGCTTTAGAGGTTCCGCAACGGTTATTGTTGATATTTTGAATAATGTGAATACTACAGTGAATGATGCTACATGTAAAGGGCGTTGTAATGGCAGCGCGCAATTTAACATTCCGCATGCGGGTGCCAACTACACATACATTTGGCCTGATTTTACGGGTGGTACGGCTAAAAACAACCTGTGTGCGGGGACTTATCGTGTTGCTGTGGATAACGGCGCGGGCTGTTTTGATACTCTGGATCTTGTTGTGGATGAGCCGGATGAAATTACACTGGCTCCGCTGCCCGATTTGATTGCCTGTGAAAATGAAACGTTAACGGTTACGGCAAACCCCTCGGGGAGAGTAGGGAATTACACTTATGATTGGAATACCACTGAAAATACCCGGTCAATTGATGTGGCTAGTCCAATAAACCGCACATATTCCGTCACGGTTTCTGACAGTAATAATTGCCCTCCTGCGGTAGAAACGTTTGAGTTGGAAATTCGACCTCTACTCACTATTGAAACTTCGAATGATACAGGCATTTGTATAGGTGAAGACATCACTATTGGTGCTTCGGCTTCAGGAGGTGACGGCAATTACACATATGCCTGGAACAATCCGGGAAGCAGTACTACTGATTCTATTACGGTCAGCCCATTGAGAAACTTTGAATATATCGTGTCTTTAGATGATGGCTGCGGCTCAAGAACACAAATCGATACAATTCGCTTGCAAGTTGACTTGTTACCTGCAACTGATTTTACTGTGACCAATCCCGTTTGCATCTTTACGCCGGCTGAATTTGATTTTACGGATTATGATACCGCCGCAACCTATGATGTATTCTTTTCGCGAGACTTTTCACCCGAGCGTAATGCAGAACAGTTTTTTACACGCTCATTTGATGACACCGGTTGTATTGATATCACTGTTAATGCTGAAAATGATTATTGTTTTAACACCTCCTTTGATTCTTGCGGACTTATTATTCGAGACAGGCCGGTAGCAGAGTTCATAATAAGCCCCGATACAGCCTCTAAAATTAGTGATTTTGAAGTAACTTTTACCAATACAACACAAACCAATTACTCAGATTTGTTTTGGTATTTAGAGGGAGAACTTGTATCAGGAGATGAGGAGTATACGCATTCTTTTATTGACACAGGATTATATGAAATGACTCTAATAGTGGAAAGTATTTTTGGTTGTTTGGATACAACTTCAGGTACAGGCTTTGTGAGAGCTGAGCCTCGAAGAATTTTAGTTCCCAATGTTTTTACACCCAATGATGATAATATCAATGATGTTTTCAAGCCCGTAATAAACGATAGAAATATAGAAAATTATCGTTTTCAAATTTATAATCGTTGGGGGAAATTAATTTTTGAAACTCAAGATTTGAATGAAGGTTGGGACGGTTCCGTGAACAACGCTCAAAATGAAAAAGCTCAGTCCATCTATGTTTGGCAACTTGAATTTGTTGATTTTGAAGGAAAAGAACGATTGCGTCGCGGGTCTGTTTTTCTATACAGGTGATTGAATAATACGAGTTCTTCAATAAAACAGAAATATGAAAAGCACCTTGAGGATATTCTTTTTTCTCACATCATTCTGCTTTCCTGCTGCTTTTACGGCTCAAAACGAGGATTACCATATTCCCTCCGATGTCTCTGATACGCTTTATCATGTTCAAAAACTTGATGGTACAGGCTTTATAGGTGAAATACTGGTTGATAACGATGAAGAAGTGGTAATTAAAACCAAGGAACTGGGTAAAGTGAAAATACCCAAATACTTAATTGAAAAAGTTGAACCCATCGATTTGAACAATGTCAGGTTTAGCAAAGGTAAATTGGTCTCTGATGATTTTGCCCCTCGGTACTTTTATACAAATTCTTCACAAAGCTTAAAAAAGGAACAAGGCAGCTTACTTTGGAATTGGTGGGGAGTGGAAATGCAATACGGCGTTTCAGACAAATTTGACGTCGGCCTAACTACCACGTGGTTGGGTACCCCTGTGGGACTAAATACGAAATACTCATTTGACATCGCTCCTGATGTTACAGCTGCATTGGGTTCAAGAGTGTACTCCGGTGGTTGGGCATTTATAAGTTCAGGCGTTGTGTATCCGTTTGGCAGTATAACTGTTGGAGATAAACACACACATTTAACGGGTCACGCAGGATTTATTACAGCCTACGGGCCTCAGTCAAGTGGTGAAAGAGCATGGGTTTTCGGATTGGCGGGTAAAGCTGCTATAACAGCAAAAGTAGACGCTGTTGTAGAGATTTTCAGCTTACCCGTTATAAACACTTTTGACCCCGTTTATTTGATTTTACCTGCAATTAGAATCAATAATGATTATCAAAAAGCATTTCAAATCGGTTTTGCCGGTTTGGTTTCCGGTAATGAGGCTCTTCCCATTCCGGTGCCTTTTTTTCAAGTTATGCGGAGTTTTTGATTTTTGGTCCGACCCTTTTTTACCCTTTCAATTTGATATCTCGATCAGTAATCTTTATCTTTGGGGTGAACTTTTTTATAAAAACAATAACCCATAAAACGTGAAACGACTATGAAAACCGAATTAGAAGGAAAAGTGGCATTGGTTACAGGCGGATCTTCCGGTATTGGTGAAGCGCTTTGTAAATTGTATGTAAGGCATGGAGCACAAGTAATGATTTCAGATATTCAAGATGAAGCCGGAGAAAAACTGGTTGCCGAATTGAATAAAACCGGGGATCATGCGCGCTACGTTCATGCCGACGTAAGTAAACCCGAACACTGTGAGAGAATGGTAAACGAAACAGTAAAGGCTTTTGGCAAGTTAAATATAGCTTGTAACAATGCCGGTATTGGAGACGGCGAAACGCTCACAGGTGAAAAGGATTTAGAGGTCTGGAAAAAGGTAATCGATGTCAATCTCAACGGTGTTTTTTACGGTATGCGTTATCAAATACCTGAAATACTCAAGCAAAAGGGAGGCGCCATAGTAAATATGGGCTCTATTTTAAGTAAAGTGGGTTTTGCCACTGCCTCCGCCTACGTAGCTGCAAAGCACGGTATGTTGGGGCTTACTAAAAATGCCGCTTTGGAATATGCCGAAAAAAATATTCGAATTAATGCTTTAGGTCCGGCATTTATTAAAACCCCTCTTCTGGACGGGTTTGATGATGACACATTGAAAATGTTAGAACAAAGCCACCCTGTAGGTAGATTGGGAAAAAGCGAAGAGGTAGCTGAGTTGGCCTTGTGGCTGAGTACTGATAAGGCATCATTTTGTCATGGAGGTTATTATTCCGTTGATGGAGGATATCTATTGAGGTAGATAAAAGGCAACGTATTAAATGCCACTTGTTTTAAAATAAACCTTGAAACGCCTTGACTCCTGATTTGGCCCCCTAAAAAGTCGGACAAAGTTATATTTATTAATCTATATAATTTTGTCACATATGAATGCAAAAAG
>CAJXMT010000072.1 GCA_913056155.1 uncultured Cryomorphaceae bacterium | reverse complement strand
AAACGCATAAAACCGCAAGTAACCGCATAACATACGGGTTGTATTTGGAGGTTGCCGAATCTTTGCCTCGTCAAACAATCAAAAATCTATTTATTCACTATTAAAATCTATATGTTATGAACGCAATAGCAAACAAAGTACAGTTAATCGGCAGATTGGGAAACGATCCTGAAATTCAAAAATTCGAGAGCGATGTAAAGCGTGCGAATTTGAGTATAGCCACCAACGAGTTTTACAAAAACGAAAAAGGTGAGCGCGTACAAAACACTACTTGGCACCGTGTGGCAGCTTGGAGAAACTTGGCTGAAATAGCGGAAAAATTCTGCAAAAAAGGAAAAGAAATTGCCATTGAAGGCAAACTCCTCAACCGCAGTTATACTGATAAAGAAGGCAATAAGCGCTATATTACTGAAATTGTAGCCAACGAAATTATGCTGTTGGGGGGTAAATAAAACCCGCCAATTATTCACTCACAAAACGACTTCTCGCAAGGGAGGTCGTTTTTTTTATTTTGTGATTGATGTTGGTGCGGTGTTTGGTAATTTCGTACTTTTACTCATGAAATCATCGTTGCAGCGGTGAATAAACCATAAATCCGTACACTATGAAATATGTCATTCTTCTTTTACAAGGTCTTTTACTCTCTCAAATTACCTTCTCTAAAACCGATACGCTAAAAGTTTCCTCAAAGGTCACCGGCGTAACCGTGTTTTTTAACGGTGCGCAAGTGACGCGAACGGCAAATGCGGCTCTGACCAAAGGCAAGCAAATGGTGATTTTTGAAGATTTACCGGTGGATTTATCCCCGGCGAGTATTCGCGTAAAAGGTTGTCCCGATTGCACCGTGCAGAGTATTGAACACAAAATCAATTACGCCATTGACGAGCTGCCGGCGGAGAAAAAAGTGCGCGATGAAATTAATGAAACCACTTACAAGGTGAAAGACCTGGCCAACCAAATTTCGGTATTGGATATCGAAGAGCAATTGCTGCACAAAAACAACAAGTTTTCAGGTGATGAACAGGGCGCTCAAATTGATCAATTGAAAACCGCTGCCGATTTTTACGGCATCAAAATCAATCAACTCAGAGCCAAAAGACTCGAACTCATCAAGCAAATGGAAGATATTATGGATACGCGCGGCGATTTGTTTGAAGAACTCAATAAAATAAGAGCTCAAAACAAAAAAGTGACAAGTCATGTACAAATGACCGTTACCACTAAAAGTGCGGGAAAACGCACTTTGAAAGCTGAATATTATGTTCACGGCGCCGGTTGGAAACCCGCTTATGATTTTCGAGTGAATGATGTGGAAGAGCCGCTTTCCATCGTTTATAACGCCAATGTTTATCAATCATCGGGAGAAGATTGGAGCAATGTAAAGTTGAATTTATCAACGGGAAATCCCGCTCTTTCAAGTTCAAAACCCGAGTTGGAGCCTTGGTATATCGACAAAAAACCGCAACAAAAAAGTAAGGATGAAGAGGTGAAAACCGGCTCGGTTCAAGGGATGGTTACCGATTCGCGCTCCGGAGATGTACTGCCCTTTGTGAAAATCATTATCAAAAAAGACAACAAGCGCATGGCCGGCACTTATACAGATTACAGTGGTAATTTCAACGTGAAGCCATTGGCAGCAGGCACCTACACATTAGAAACAAGGTACGCAGGTCACGAAAACCGCAACATTCAAAACATACGCATTAAGCCCAATGAAATCACTACGCAAAACATCAAATTGGGACCCACGCAAATTATGATGAGTGAGTGGGACAAAAACAAACTACCCGAGGTGGAACGCATCAACCCGGGCTATGAACTGCTGAAAAGTGAAAATGAAGAACTCAATGTTCGCGGCTCCCGGGCAGATGCCAATTTGTATTATATAGACGGTATTAAGGTGCGCGGTAGCAATAATTTACCGCAAGCAGCTATTTCAACTGTAAGTGTTGATGGCGTTTATAAAAAACCGCGCACAAGGATTTCAACCGATTATATTTCAAATACGCTGGAACAAAACGTCTCTCACGCCGAGTATGCCATTGAGGAACCCTACACCATTTTGAGCACGGGCGAGGATTACAACATCACAATCAAGGAGGTGCAAACCGAGCTGAATTACACGTATTACGCAGCACCCAAGTTAGACGGTGATGTGTTTTTGGCCGCACGGCTCGATGACCCGGCGGAGTTGAATTTGCTGCCCGGTAAAACCAACATATTTTTTGCCGGTACTTTTACGGGCGAGTCGTATTTACCGGCCGATTTTTTAAGTGATACGCTTGAAATTTCGTTGGGCCGAGACAAAAATATCTCTGTTCAGCGCACCGGGAAAAAGGAGGTTCGCGAAAAGCGCATATTCAGCAGCACGGTTCGTGAAAAAGCGGGGTGGGAAATTAAATTGCGCAACAATAAATCCAAAACGGTGAATATTGTGGTTCAAGATCAATACCCCATCACACAAAAATCGGCCATCAGCATTGAGCTGCTCAACGCGGAGGGGGCTGAAGTGAATAAAGACACCGGGCTGCTTGAATGGAAGTTGAATTTAGAGCCGGGAAAAACACAAACGGTGAGCTTTGAGTATGAGGTGAAATACCCGCATGAAATGTTTGAATAATTTCGGTCAGAACCAAAATGCCTCTGCTCGGCTGCAACTCCCGCCCTTCAACAACAACAATGAAAAACTAATAGTTATGAATAAGCTCTTGATCATACTTTCGCTCTTGATGTTTTATTTTTCGGTTCAGGCATCTGTAGATACCTTAAAAACGGATGCTAAGGTAACCGGCGTTACAGTTTTCTTTAACGGCGCGCAGGTGTCACGCACGGCCAATCCGGTTCTGACCAAAGGCAAACAAATGTTGGTTTTTGAGAACCTGCCGGTAGATTTAAAAGTGGAGAGTATTAGAGCCGGAGGTTGTGAAGATTGTGTGATACAAAGTATTAAGCACAAATACAATTATGTGATTGACGACTTGCCCGAGGAGGAAAAACTGCGCGATGAAATTAAGGCGTATCGCTACAAAATCAAATCGGTGAACAATGAAATGAATGCGTTGGTGATTCAAGAAAATTTGTTGCACGGCAATAATGATTTTGTGAGTAAGAAAAACGGTGCCGATATTGAGCAAATTAAGCAAGCTGCCGATTTTTACGGCAAAAAGATTTATGAGCTGCGTACTCAAAAACTCGAACTCGCTCGAAAACTCGATCAATTGCGTGATGAACGAATTGCACTTTACAAAAAACTCAATGCCGAACGCGCCAAAACCGAACGAATCACAAGCTCCATTGAGTTGTTGGTGGCCGTTCCCGCATCCGGGAAGCGCAGTTTAAAGGTGGAGTATTATACCAAAAGTGCAGGTTGGTTGCCGGCTTATGATTTTAGAGTGGATGAGGTGGGCGAGCCGCTCAAAATTGTACACAACGCTCGCGTTTTTCAAACTTCAGGCGAGGACTGGAATCGGGTAAAATTGAATCTGTCAACGGGAAACCCGGCTTTATCAAGTTCAAAGCCCGAGTTTGAACCGTGGTTTGTGGAGCGCAGTAACCGATCTGTTCTTGAGGAGGAGCCCGACAAACCCGGAAGCATTTCGGGGGTGGTGCGCGATGCGGAAACGCAAGAGCCGTTGCCCTTTGTGAATGTGGTGGTTGAAAAAGACGGTAAACGAATTGCCGGCGGCTCTACAAATATGGACGGACGCTATCAAATCAAGCCGGTGGAGTCGGGATATGTACGGGTTAAAGCAAGTTTTATCGGGTATAATGGAAGCGACAAGTCGGCACAAATAAATCCTGAAGAAACGGCGTATTTGGATTTTTTGATGAGACCTTCTGCTGTGGAATTATATGAAGTGGAAACAGAAGATTATGAAGCACCATTAATTGAAAAAAATCGTATCGTTACCAAAGAGGATCTCGTGAAAATGCCCACGAGAAGCGCTGTTGGTGTTGCTGAGACTGTGGGCGGTGTTTATTCCAAAGATGAAAATAGAAGTGGCTCAAAATTTCATAGGGTAAATTATAACATTTCCAATAATTTACACGAAAACGTTTCTAACTTGGAATTTGAGATTGAGGAGCCGTACACGATTTTATCTTCGGGAGAGGATTATTTGATTCAAATAAAGGAGGTGCAAACCCCGGCGGATTACGTGTATTTTGCCGTGCCCAAGTTGGAGCCGGCTGCTTTTTTAACGGCGCGTCTGGATGATCCGCAAGAGTTGAATTTATTGCCGGCCAAGGCGAGTATTTATTTTGACGATACGTATATAGGGGAAACCGAAATTAATAATTTGCAGTTGCAAGACACGCTGGAGATATCGCTGGGCAGGGACAAAAACATCGCGTTAAAGCGAACAGGTAATAAAGAGCTGCAAGAAAAGCGTTTTTTGTCCAACACAAATATTCAAACAGTGGGATGGGAAATCGAACTGCGCAATAACAAAAAGGTGCCGGTAACTATTGTGGTTCAAGATCAATATCCGTTGGCTGAGCGCTCATCGGTTGAGGTGGAGTTGCTGGAAGCGTCAAATGCCGAAATCAATCCCAAAAAGGGCGAATTACAATGGCGTTTAACCTTGCAGCCCGCCCAAAAAAAGAAACTGAACTTTGGTTATACGGTAAAATACCCAAGTGGAATGTTTGAGTAATTGGCACTAAAAGTGCGTTTAAGCGCACTTTGAAGAATGACGCCACTACCTCAACAATTCAAATACACCGGCTCCTCCTTGACCGCTTCCCACGCACATGGTTACAATGCCGTATTTTTGCTTGCGCCTGCGCATTTCGTCAAACAGTTGAACCGATAATTTTGCGCCGGAACAACCCAGCGGGTGACCCAATGCAATAGCACCGCCGTTAATGTTTACGATATCATCATTCAAGCCCAACTCGCGAATGACGGCCAAAGATTGTGAGGCAAAGGCCTCGTTGAGCTCAATTAAATCGATATCTTCAAGTTTTTTGCCCGCTCTTTTGAGTGCTTCGGGAACGGCTTTTACGGGGCCTATTCCCATAATACGCGGTTCAACACCCACGGCGGCATAGGCATGCAATTGAGCGATGGGTTCCAAGTTGTGTTCTTTGACCATTGCTTCACTCATAACGCATACAAATGCAGCTCCGTCGCTGGTTTGCGAGGCGTTGCCGGCGGTCACGCTTCCTTTGGCATCAAAAACAGGTCGCAGTTTGGCTAGTTTATCGGGAGCGGTATCACGGCGTACGCCCTCATCGTTTTTCACGGTGTATTTGCGCGACTCACGTTTCCCGCTTTCGTTGAGGAAAACCTCTTCAACCTCTATGGGAACAATGCCGTTGTCAAACCAACCTTCATCTTGAGCTTTGGCGGCGCGTTGGTGCGATTGAAAAGCAAAAGCGTCCTGATCTTCGCGCGAAACCTTATATTGTTGAGCAACCTCTTCAGCCGTTAAGCCCATGCCCCAATAGTAATCGGGAGCATTTTGAGCCACTTTGGGGTTGGGAGCGGTACGCCAGCCGCCCATGGGTACTAAAGACATAGATTCGGCACCGCCGGCAATTATGCAATCGGCCATACCGGCGTGAATTTTTGAGGCGGCAATCGCAATGGTTTCCAGTCCCGATGCGCAATAGCGATTCACCGTCATGCCGGGCACTTTTTCGGTATTGAGACTCATCAGTGAAATCATGCGACCCACGTTGAGTCCTTGTTCGGCCTCGGGCATGGCATTACCCACGATAACGTCATCAATGCGTTCTTTGTCTAAATCGGGTAAGTCTTTTAAAAGTCCCTGAATCACTTGCGCGGCTAAATCGTCGGGGCGTACAAACCGCAATCCTCCTTTGTTGGCTTTGCCTACAGCCGACCTTTTGGCAGCTACTATATATGCGTTCATGTTAAAATATTTTTGGTTTTTTATTGCTGTTTCTGTATCCGCACAAAGTTAACGAACTAATTCAATTCGGGGGGAACCGGAATTGCTCCTTCATGTATTTTAGGTGATTTTTTGTGGCTTGTTGTGTAATTACGTTGATAAACAGATGGGGTTCTGACCAAAAAAAGAAAGACCGGCTGAAGGATTCTTTTGGGGTTTGGGGGTGAATGCTTGAGATTAACACCGGAAACTTTCAGGACGCGTAAAGTTTTTATGGTACCTTTGTCGCGTTAAAACAGGAGTAAATTTTCTGTTTTTACGCATGTAAGAGGCGCTCTTTTAGGTTCTGAAACAGACGGTTACTTGTACAGCTGTAGATTCATTATTTAGATAATCAACCGGTTACGCACAAAATGGCGAGGTATTTCAGCGAGTTGGAGTTTTCGTAATTTTGTGCGAGTTTTGAACCTGTTGCGGGTTGACCGGAACTGCAGGAAACCGCGGCCGAATAACCGCCGGTGATTGGCATTATTTTGGCTTGAGCGCAGTTTAAAGGATATAAATTGATTGAATTTACTTTTTCATAAAAGAATCGAAGAAGATACTTTCATTACGTTAAATACAAATTATAAACATGAGTAAAATAAAAAAACCGACCCCGGCTACGGGGAAGTTAGGAGTTTTAATACCTGGTTTGGGTGCAGTGGGCACGACTTTTATTGCCGGTGTAGAGGCGATGAAAAAAGGCAAGGCGGAACCCATAGGGTCATTTACACAAATGGGGCGCATTCGTTTGGGTAAAAGAACAGAGAAACGCGTGCCTTTAGTGAAGGATTTTGTACCGCTAACGCCCATTGACGATTTGGTATTCGGCGGTTGGGATATTTTTGAAGACAACGTATATGAAGCCGCTAAAGTGGCTGATGTATTGGAGGATAAAGATTTAGACGGTGTAAAAACCGAACTGGAGCAGATAAAACCCATGAAAGCTGTTTTTGAAAAATCGTACGTGAGTAATATTGATGGACCCAACGTAAAAACTGAGGGTTCTAAATACGATCAAGCACTTGCGCTCATGGACGATATGAAGCGCTTTAAGGAAGAAAACAACTGCGAGCGTTTGGTGATGGTTTGGTGTGCTTCAACCGAGAAATATGTGGAACACGCCGAGATTCACCTCAACATCAAAAGTTTTGAAGAGGCATTGAAAAATAGTGACGATCGCATTGCGCCCAGTATGGTTTATGCTTATGCCGCTTTAAAAATGGGCGTGCCTTTCTCTAACGGAGCTCCCAACCTTACTGTTGATATTCCGGCATTAATTGAGTTGGCAAAGGAAACCGGTACACCCATAGCGGGTAAGGATTTTAAAACCGGTCAAACGCTCATGAAAACCATTTTAGCTCCCGGATTTAAAGCGCGCTCACTTGGTGTTGACGGTTGGTTTTCCACCAATATTTTAGGGAACAGAGACGGTAAAGTGCTCGACAGTCCCGAAAATTTCAAAACCAAGGAAGTGTCAAAACTGAGCGTTTTGGACCATATTTTTAAGGCCGATGACAATCCTAAGCTGTATAAAGATATGTATCACAAGGTGCGTATTAATTACTACCCGCCGCACGGAGACAATAAAGAGAGCTGGGATAATATCGATATTTTTGGTTGGATGGGCTACAAAATGCAAATCAAGGTGAACTTCTTGTGCCGCGATTCTATTTTGGCAGCGCCCATTGTTTTGGATTTGGCTCTCCTTACAGATTTAGCCGCACGATCTAACATGAACGGTGTGCAAGAGTGGTTGTCGTTTTATTTCAAATCGCCTCAAACAGCTCCGGGGCTTTACCCCGAACACGATATTTTTAAGCAATTGATTAAGCTTGAAAATACCATGCGTCACCTTATGGGTGAAGATTTGATTACACACCTCGGTTTGGATTATTACGAGGAATTATAATTTTCCGAATGAACGTATTGTATAAAACATACGCTTCAGTTTTAGGAATAGGATATATAAAAGGCGGCGGCTCCATAGCTGCCGCCTTTTATTGTATCATTTATTACGTTTCAAGCCTTTACAATATGCCTGTGCTGGCAGTATCACTGGCGGTTTTAGTGTTGCTTACCGGCATTGGGGCTTCCAATATACTGGAAGCCGAGTGGGGTAATGACAGCAGTAAAATTGTGATTGATGAAATTTCCGGTATGCAAATCGGGTTGTTGTTTGTAAGCCCCGAGCTCCTATATGTATGCATCGCATTTGTATTGTTTCGGTTTTTTGATATGGTAAAACCACTGTACATTCGCAAAATGGAACGCTTTCCCAAAGGGCAGGGCGTTATGTTTGACGATGTATTGGCCGGTATTTATACAAACCTGATTTTGCAAATAATAGTTGTCGTAATTAAGTAGCGCCATGCTCACATTTTTAAAAGCACAGTTTTCTGCTGTTTTGGCCACATTAATAGACTGGCTCATCACCTTTTTTTTAGGTGAGTTAGAAGTAATGCCCGTTTTTTACGCCGGTACACTGGGCGCCATCGGCGGCGGAGTGCTTAATTTTACGGTAAACAGAAACTGGACGTTCAACAGTAAACACGAAAAAGTGAGCAAACAAATAGTCAAATATACTTTGATATGGCTCGGGTACTTGGTCTTGTTTACAGCGTGCTATTATGTATTTACCGAAATACTCAAAATAGATTACATGCTTTCAAAAGTGGGATTATCCGTGTTTTTGGGAGTTACATACAACTACCTACTGCACAGGAACTTTGTGTTTCAAGAGCAAAAAAAATAAAATATCAAGCGTTTGCTTACTTGGCAAACAGGAGTAAATATAGATCACAGCGCGATGAAAAATACAACCATGAACAACAGCAATCAACCTACGGGGAGGGAACGAGCACAAAAAACCATGCACACCATTATTGATCCGCTGGTGAAGTTTTTAATTAAAATAGGACTTACCCCAAATGGAGTCACTACCATTGGTTTTTTACTCAACCTCACGGTCGCCGTTTTATTTATACTGGGTGCAGAACGGGGCGAACGAGCCGATTTATCGGTTGTGGGTTGGGGCGGGTTTTTAATGCTAATCGCCGGTCTTTTTGATATGCTGGACGGGCAAGTGGCGCGAATCGGAAAAATGACCTCGAGGTTTGGTGCGTTTTACGATTCGGTGATGGATCGGTACAGCGAGTTAGTTGTGTTTTTGGGAATTTGCTGGTACCTAATAGCCCACGGTTATTTTTTGAGTTCGGTTTTTGCTTTTGTAGCCGTAATAGGATCCGTTATGGTAAGTTACATACGAGCACGAGCTGAGGCCGTAGGGGTTGAATGCAGCGGTGGATTCATGCAACGTCCCGAGCGTGTTGTTTTAGTGGGAACCGCAGCTTGGGCATGCGGCATAACTTCACATTACGTTGGTGGAGATTTTAAGATAGATATTGACGGTCTACCCTTCCCGATATTTGAAACCATGACCATTTTTACATTACCGGTGGGCATCATGGGAGTATTGGCCAATCATACAGCATACCAAAGGTTAATGACTGTCCGCAATAGTCTCCTCAAAATGGAAAAAAAGTAAAAACATAAATACCCGTCGGTTTTTGGTCAGAACCCGCCCTCAATTACTATATTTTCCCACGGAACCGCAGGGTATTGAAAGGCATATTTCAAGCACAAAACGCTAAAGAAACACAAAATCTATCCCGCCGCGAACGCACAAATTGTTTTACTTTTACCGCACGATAAAATAAGTTGCATGAATCAACTGAAACGACAGCATGATAGGGATTTTTGTCATTCGTAAGATGAACAAACATAAAATACTACTCTTTTCAGTCGGAGTGATTTTCCATTTTATATCGATTTCGGTTTGGGCGCAACTTAAACCTGTAGCGTATCAAAACCCCGATCACTACAGAGACACCATGCCCATTCCCAAAAAATTTGATGATCTGCTCTTTTACGTTCAACGTTCTAATGATCGAAATACCGCCGTTTATGAAGTAAATTTCAATGAGGAGGGTGAAATAGTACACGACGAACCTATTCTGGTTTGGTGGGTCAAATATGAATCAGACACATCAGCCTCTACTTTGTCTTATTTACAGCGCAAACTCACATACGGCGTAGAGTGGGAGAACATCATTGGCGGTTACAAATTAAAATTTGCCGCTTTCAAAAAGCGAAATGCTTACTTGCGGCAAGATCTTCAAAGCGGCAACTACTATGTTTACACTACCATCAATAAAAAACCGGCAATCCTTCATAAAATTTTTGTAGAAGTTAAAGGCGGCTCTTTTTTAATTCCAAAAATTGGAATGGTTGATTTTTACGGCTCAGATCCCAAAACAGGCAAACCCGTTCACGAGCGATTTGATTATTGATTTTGTGAGGTGAAGGCGTTAATTCGTATAGTCCCGCCAATTCAAGTTTGCGGTAAACGTAAGGAGTAAAGTGTAAAGAGTAAGGGGATAGAGTTGTGCCCGCCGCGTGGGGGATGCTTTTTGCTTGAACCGTAAATCTTGTTTCTAACGCCGCTAACGCGATTGACGTGTAAACGAGTCCACCTCGACCTTGACCTTGACCTCGACCTCGGCCTTTCAAGCGGTGGACACTAGAGTTTGAGCAAAATCCACAAACCCCGCTCCCGCCACTAACGCACAAACGACCTTCACCTTTCAGCTTTCACCTTATTATTTCCACTTTCCACCTCAATTTTCCAAAAACGCGCAGAATCACCAAAATGCAATATTTTGTTAAACGCCGGATGTTTCTTGAGATTTCTTTTTAGTGTAGTCAACCTGCACTTTTTTTAACTCTGTTTCGGTTAAAATACCGGAAGTGAATTACTTGTGTTTACGGTGGCTTGCAACGAAAAACCTCCAAAAAGTAAAAATTGAACAAAAAAGTCTGCAAGTGTAAAATAAATTTTATACTTTCGCAATAGGTATTTTTACTCATTGTGAAATCGAAAAAAGTGTTATATGTTGCGAGCAATTTTATAATCTAAAACTTTATCATTATGAAAAAAATGATTATCTTTGAAAAGCGCAACACAGCGCAACACAGCGCAACACAGCGCAACACAGCGCAACACGTGCACGGTTAAACAACAAAAAGGGCAGTAATGCTAAAAACTCGCGCGTACCAACCTTTAATTTCCGCGACCCCGGGTGGTTTTCACCGGCAGTTTTCTATCGTCGCTGCGCCTATCTCGCGGCATTGTTTCTCGTTTTATTTTGGGGAGGGGAGGCGATGAGTCAAAATGCCGATTTCATCAATGAGTTGGAAAACCACATTGGTCAAGACCTTCAAGGCAGGCATGTACTTGAGGTAAATCCTTTGGGAAATGACGGTTTTTATATTTCAGGTGTGAATGTTGATAATGACTTAGTATTTGTGGCCCGAACAGATCTTTTTGGAAACCCCTATTGGTTTAAAACGTGGGTAACCTCCGGAACAGAGCGCATAGCCATGGAAGTGGACGATCATTTTGGGACTTTTGATGTGATGTTGTCATATCAAGACGGAAACGACGTTTACGCCTTGCGGTTTGATTTAACCGGTACGGCGGTTTATCCTAATGCCATACGTATTGCCACGAATGCGGTACCGTCAGAGATAAGGTATATTCGCGATGGAGGCACAGGCACTAACTTCTACGGTCATTTGAGCTCAGATATATCTGATCCTTTCTTGTACTTGAGTTGGATAGACAATACCGGCAATGTTCCCATATCCAATACGTATGAAGTTCCCGGCCATTCAAAACTCGGAAATGATGCGAGTTTTTTACAGGTGGGAGACGGCACAAACGATTTGCTGTTCACCTATGGCACCAATATAAATTTATCTGCCATTTGTTTTTTCAGAACCCAATCAGACGGTACGTTAATGATTTTTCCGGGAGGCACCGATCACATTTATATGCACCGTACCTTTAGCAATATAAATGAGCCGTCATCTTTTGACATTCACGACCTGCAAGAGATAGATGATCCTTTTGGAGTAAATCCTCGAGCTTATCTCATTGCGGGCGGCGTATCTCTATTTGGAGCGGGCTCTACACAATTGCCGTTTTCGGGATTGTTTGATGATGCGGCAGATATCGTATATGCCAATCAGTTTTCGGTTACCTACCCCCATGAGTTTTCACATTTAACACGCCAAATAGAGCGGGGAACGAATGACATGCTGGCAGCCGCAATTTCATACCCTACACATTTTGAAGATGGTGAACTCCACTTTATAAAATATGAGTTCGGCCCCACAGAAATCATCAATTTTCAGATGGTCAAAGCAGAGAACGGTTCACTTGAGGGCGAGAGTCATTTCCCGATGTCATTTGCATTGAATCAATCAAATGAAGCTGTATTTACCGCCTTCAATAATATAAACCCGCAACAAGTACCCTTTGTATCTTTAAACACAGCGTTTAATGTAACAGGCTGTGATTTAGATGAACCTGACGTGGGAGTTGACGAGTTGCTTTGGCAAGGTTCTTTTTATCAACCAAGCTCCTTTTTCGGAAATACAACAGGCCAAAATTCGGTAACGATTAATGATGAATT
>CAJXMT010000071.1 GCA_913056155.1 uncultured Cryomorphaceae bacterium | reverse complement strand
ATATGTAGGCTATTACTAAGCCAGAAATTGCAGGGACAAGTAGAAAATAGAATGGGTTTCCATGTCCTATTTCTAATGAAACTTGTGAAATTGCCAGGTGAGTAACAATAACGTTTATATTAAAAATGTGGTGCGGGTTTTTAGCAAGACGAGTATCTTGCTCAGTTACTAAATAATGCATATTGAGCCTTTAAAGATTACAAAGTTAGCTTACATTTGCTGTATGTAGCTTTTCAGAAAATCAACAACAGCTGTGTTTTCTGTTTTAATTTGGTTAAAAAATTCAACAGCATCTTCAAGTGCTTTTCCGTGTCGGTAGGTCCATAAAATAAGTTTATGATTTTTATCCTGCAACATTTTAAGTGTTTCAAACGCAAACATCATGGGCTTACCAATCTCAGGATAAGCATCTTGCACAATAGTACCGTCAAAATCTACGGCTATGGTCAGTTGATTTTCAAACATATTGCAAAGGTATGAACGATTTTCAAATTAGGGTTTGAGCCCGTTGAATAAACACCGAGTTCATACTGAGGCACTGCAACTTCGCATAAATGTAAGTGAACTTTTATCTTTGTTGGTCAGAACCAAACCCGACGGCAGCTCCCCGAGAAAAGCTGAGCTCCCGTAAAACGCAATCAAAAAAAAGTGTTAACATTGCAATATGCTATCCACAAGCAAAACCACGGTATTACTGTTACTTTGTTTACTCTGCGGTACGGCGTTTGGCCAACACACGTTAGTGCTGGATAAGCCCGGGCGCATTAAAAGGTTGCATTACAATGTGGGCGATCCTTTATATGTAAAACTTCAAAACGGACAAAAAGTGGAGGGTATGATTTCCAAAATTGATTCGGGCAAAATTGTAATCAACGAGTATTTGGTTCACGTTACTGAGATTGACAAAGTATATAAAGAACGTCCGCTATTCAGCATTTTTTCACCGTTCTTTTTCGTGGGCGGCCTCATTTACGGCGGTTCATACCTTTTAAACGATGTGGTATTTGGTGACGGCAGGTTTTTGAGCAGACGAAGCTTTTGGTTTCCGACGGCAAGTGCCGTTTCAAGCGGACTCCTCATGCGGTTTTTGGCCTACCGACGCTACAAAATAGGCCGTTGTTGCGAGGTAAAAACCATTCATTTAGGTGACTTTGCCAAGCCGCCGCCCAAGGTGAAAAATGAGTCGGGGCAAGAATAACCCGAGTGGTTCTGCACAAACCCCGGACTACAGATAGTTTCTCAACATTTCTTTCAACTGCCCTACATATCCGCCGCCAAACAAATTCACGTGGATTAAAATCGGGTATAAATTGTACGCATCAACACGACTTTCAAAACCGCTTTCAACCGGATATTCCTCAAAATAACCGCGGTAAAACGCCGGTGAAAATCCGCCAAACAGCTTGGTCATGGCCAAATCCTGCTCGCGATGTGCAAAAGCAACGGCCGGATCAAAAATGGCGGGGCCTCCTGCGGTAAACATATAATTTCCGCTCCACAAATCACCGTGAATCAATGCCGGCGGCTCCTCGGGAAACAAATCGGGCATCCGTTTGTAAAACGCATCAAAACGGCGCGCGGTTTCCGCGTCAATGGCTCCCTTGTCACGAGCGAGTGCGACCTGCGGCTCTAGTCGGTTCTGACCAAAAAAATGCACCCAAGTATCGGCAAATTGATTTTGCTGCGGCAAACTGCCCATGTAGTTGTTGTGATTCAATCCAAATTGTGATGAGGATGCGCGGTGCATTTGTGCCAACTTCACCCCAAACTCAAAGTGATTTTGATGTGAACGCTCCGGGGTCAAATACTGCATAAAAAAGTAGGCAAACCCGGCATGTTTGGCAATAAAAAGCGGCTTGGGAACAACAAATTGCGAATGCTCTGCGAGCAATTCAAGACCCTTGCATTCACTTTCAAACATTTGGGGATAAGCATCAGCGCGGTTGACTTTGAGGAAAAAACGCTCTTTGCGGGTATGCACGGCATAGGCGCTGTTGATACTGCCGCCCGAAACGGGATTCACACGAGTAACCTCACCACTTTCAAATCCGTTGGTTTGAAGTATTTGCGTTAACTTTGACGCATTACATAGTTGATTCATAAACTTTATTTGAACCTGCGTGTTAATCCACAAATTTAAACATTATGAAAACGGGAATTTTACTTTTTGCAACTCTTTTAATTTCAACTTTTATGACACAAGACAACAGCGTGCATCAATTCACGATGAAAAATATTGAAGGTAAGGATGTATCACTTGCCGACTACAAAGGAAAAGCGATCATGATTGTAAACGTGGCGAGCAAATGCGGATATACGCCTCAATATGAAGATTTGCAAAAATTGTACGAAAAGTACGCTGATCGCGACTTTGTGATTTTGGGCTTTCCGGCCAACAATTTCATGGGTCAAGAACCCGGTACAAACGCTGAAATTCAATCGTTTTGCAAAAAGAATTACGGTGTTACCTTCCCCATGTTTTCCAAAATATCGGTGAAGGGAAACGACCAAGCCGAGCTGTATAAATTTTTGACCGAAAAAGAGCGCAACGGCGTAATGGACAGCAAAGTAAAATGGAATTTTCAAAAGTATTTACTGGATAAAGAAGGTGTACTTACGGCTAAATTCGCCCCCGGTGACAACCCTTTGGATGATGAAATCATATCGGCCATTGAGAAGCTGATTTGAAAACAGTAATTTGAGAAAAATTGAAGCCCTTGAGCGTTAGCCAAAACGTTCAAGGGCTTTTTTTATGCCGTTTCACAAGTTCATTTGTTTGCGCAAATTTTATCGGTGATCATTCGGTTGTGTTCCTTCCCAATCAACGCGCCGTTTTATTGCAACTTGAACTACTCGATGACAAGCCTTTGATTTGCACTTTAAAAAAATATATTTATATTTGAAGTTTTAAATTTGAATTAAAATACTATTTTAACTGTGAAATCTAAATTATCGCTTTTACTCGTTTTTATTGGCGTTTATTTCAATGTTTCAGCTCAGGAATTTGCGCCCTACGGAGCGGAGTGGCATTACACGGCTATTGACAGATTTGATGAAATTTATCACCAAGCCAAAAGCGTGGACAGCATTGAAATAGACGGCAAAAAATGCCGGATTATAGAAGTAGATCACAGTTGTTATTTGAGCGGGGAAGTCATAGTTTATTCTACCGCCGACGGTGATAGCGTGTTTTGGTATGAGCCCAATTCAGAGGTTTTTCAGTTGATCTATGCGTTTGATGCACAGCAAGGCGACAGTTGGAGTTTTGCGGGGAAAGACAGCTTTGATTCTCTATCTAAAATTGATTCGGTTGTAGTGACGGTCGATTCAACTACTACGATAGAAATTAACGGAATACTGCTTCCGGTACTCTATACCAAAATCACATACATTCACGGCAGTTATCCCCACCAGAGAAATTATGGCAACGATACATTAATCAAAAATATCGGGGGTACTCGTGCTCTGTTTTGTTTTTATGAATTCATAAGGCTTTCCTGCCATATACCATCACCAAGCCGATTGCGCTGCTACGAAGACTCCTACCTGGGTTTTTATGAAACCGGCATTGTTGATTCCTGCACGTTTGAGAAAACGGGCACTTTCACCGGAGAGTTGGAAGGAGAGAATGAAGTAGTGCGTATTTATCCCAACCCCGCCGGTAACACCCTTAACATTTCACTTGACAACGCCATATTGCGCAGCGTGGTGATTTATGATTTGTCGGGACGCGAAGTGTTTACTCAAACGGTAAGTGACGCAACTTCACGAGAACATCAGCTCAACCTCTCGCAACTGCCGCCCGGGGCGTATGTGATGAAAGTGGAAACCGGAAATGGAAACGTGATTAAAAAACTCATCAAACAATAAACATTATAAAAATTAAATATTTACTATTCCTGTTCTCCATAACAACCTATTTCAATGTTTCAGCTCAGGAATTTGCGCCCTACGGAGCGGAGTGGCATTACACGGTAATCGACAAACTGGACATCACTTATCACCAAGCCAAAAGCGTTGACAGCATTGAAATAGAGGGTAAAAAATGTCGAATCATAGAAGTAGATCACAGTTGTTTTTTGAGTGATGATGTAATTATTTATTCCACTGCTAACGGCGATAGTGTGTTTTGGTATGAGCCCAACACTGCTGAATTTCAACTTATTTTTGCTTTTAATGCCCAACCCGGCGATAGTTGGAGTTTTGCGGTCAAAAGTGTTTATTATGATTCTCTTTCTAAAACTGACTCGGTAATTTTTTACGTTGACTCGATAGGACAAAGGGATGTTAATGGATTTCCGTTTCCGGAACTTTATACTACCTTGACATATACTCATTATTCAACGCCCGACGGGAGTAACCTTGCTTCACTCACCAAGTCAATTGGAGGCAATTATGCTTTATTTCCTTTTAGCACCTATGGTAGGGCTCAATCTTGCCATTTACCATCTCCCAACGGCCTCCGCTGCTATGAAGACTCCTACCTCGGTTTTTATGAAACCGGTATTGTTGATTCCTGCACGTATGAGAAAATGGGCACTTTCACCGGAGAGTTGGAAGGGGAAAGTGAAGTGGTGCGTCTTTACCCCAACCCGGCACGCCGGGAAATACGCATAGCCGGGGATCAAAGTGAACGGTTTAAAGCGTATCGCATTTTGAGTGTTGACGGCAGATTGGTGAAAAGCGGTCGCTTAACGAACGAACAAGTTATTTCGGTAAATGAGCTTTCACCCGGCTTGTACGTCTTAGTGCTACTTCATGACGAAAGAAACATTACGCGCAAAATCGTTATTGAATAATTGTGAGTCTTACCGTATGATGATTGTCGCACTGATAAAAAGTTCCCGAACAAGAAGTGTGAGCGGCCTACTTTGTAATTGACGCATATTTGGTATTTCTTGCTCGAACTCAAGTGCCCACCGCATGAAAGTTCGAGGTCGAGGTCGAGGTCAAGGTCAAGGTCGTTTGTGCGTTAGTGGCGGGAGCGGCGTTTGAGACACGATTTCGTAAATCGTGAAGGGTAAGGCCCACCAACTAACCCGCCAACTGTCGTTGGGGGCAGGTGTAAAGCGAATGCCGGTGCTCAACTCATGTTTCGTAGCTCTTCCTTAAACTAAAGTGTTTTCCGCATGAAAGGTTACCGAAGGCTCGGAATTTCCTTTCTGTTCCCGAATTTTCGAGTTTCCCTTCGGTCATGTGGTTCCCGAAGTTTCGGGATTCCCTGCGGTCATGAGGTTAAGGTTGACTCGCTTGTACGTTAATGGCGTGAGCGGCATTTAGAAGAGGCTGTGATTACCACTTTTGCCAAGTACGGTATTGGTAGAAGTTGGGGCGAGCATTGGCCGAAATTAGGGATTGCCGTCCGAATATTTTACGGTAATTGCTACAACTATAGTGCCCTCCGCTTATGAGGTCAATGTTGAGGTCTATACGGGGTTCATGGTTTTTGCTCATGCTTCTCATAAAAAATCGTGACTGAAATTTTTGAACGACTACCCGGTGTCAAAGAAAAAAAGTAACGTATCAAATCGACATCATACATCGCTATGCTTATCCTGCAACATTGAAAATTACACAGCATCAATAACACATCAATAAATTTTTAAATTTAACATTTAAAAATTTTGTGGTTAACAAAAAATGGTTTATTATTGCATTGTAATTAAGAAAAAAAACAATTGTTAGCCGCTTGCAAATTCAATTCATAGCGTTGAATTTCAATGATTTAATTTTACAAAAAAATGGAGAACGGAAATTTACGTTGAAAACCATTTTAACTAACCTTTCATAAATTATCAAACTCAAGAACTAATATGCTTACCAAAAATATCTCATGTAAAAACGCATTAGTGAAAATTAAAATCAGCATACTCTTTATTTGTTGTTGTATCGGGTTGCCGCAGGTTGGTAAAACACAGCCTTATGAACCTTTAGCTGTACCTGGTGAAAGCTCATGGAAAGTTGGAGAGGACTCTGGTCTTGCCGGCTATTTTGACTCAGAAATAATTGCAGAAAGTGTAGATACGATAAATGGTAAAATCAGACTCTATAGATTTGCCCGCTCCATACCAGACACAGTATTATACGGTTACATCAGACAAGATTCCAATTTTTCAAAGGCATGGTTTACTCCTCCTAACAGTCAAGATGAAATTCTTATTTATGATATGGAACTTTCTTCCGGTGATACATTTAATTTCAAATCCATAATTGACACAGGTTTCGTAAAGGTTAAAGTAGATTCTGTCTTTATTAAAGACAATCGAAAACATATCAGATTTGATTATCTAGTAGATGAATTGCCATCAGCTAACGGAAACAAAAGCGTCAATCTTTATTTTATTGAAGGTATAGGAGCCACAACTGAGCCTAACTCCACAATTGATTATCGGTTATTAATATGTGCATCGAAAAACGAAAAGTTAATCTACGAGGTGGATGAGAAATATTTCAACAATTGCTCTCCTCCTTCATTCGTTCCTGTCAAAAATGTCAATAAAATAAAAGTATATCCTAATCCTTTTAGTAACACTTTAAATATTGAAGTTGATAAAAATATTACTCTTTGGACATTCAGGATTACTGACTTACAAGGAATGCTGATTTGCACCGGGGATATTCTTGAATTTTCCAAAATACCATTAAACAATATTAAGTCTGGAATCTATATCCTTAGCATAAGGAATAAAAATCAATCCATCATCAACACTATTAAATTAATAAAATTATGAAACAAGTAATCGCTTTATTTATCTTTACCCTTTTTATTTCAAAAGCCGCGAAAACCGAGGACACAATCCAATATGAAACCAATCATCTTTGGTTAATTATTAGTAACGACAGTTCAAAACCAATAACAGGACAAAACTTCACTTTAAACGAGTGCGTTAATACCCTATTAGAAAATTTTGAATTACAAAGTTTCGAAAGGGTTTTTCCAAAATCAAATAATGAATTATTATCAAAGTTATTTATGATTTCATTTTCAAATGGAGACATTGATTCTTTAATTCATCAATTAACCTTTGAGTGTCCTGATACTTATGATGAAATATTAAAAATACCTGTTTTTGAAGAAGTTCAAACGGCATACAATCCTAATGATTGGTTGTGGCAGCAAAATGATTTATGGCATCTAGAAAATATAAACGCATCTGATGCTTGGGATATAACAAAGGGCAGTAGTGATATTAAAGTTGCAATTTTAGACTCTTGGTTTGATCCCAATCACCCTGATTTAGAGCATAAATTCATAACCGACTATGATCCCTTTAATCCAAATATTCAATTTTCTTCGGATTGTTTTAAAAATCACCACGGTACAGGAGTCGCAAGTGTAATTGCGGCACATACAGATGGAGGAGGGCAACTTGCTTCAATAGGATTCAATACAATGATGATTCCTTACATGGCGCATGGGTTAAGTAGTCCATCCTATGTAGAATATTTACAGAAAGTGTATCATGCTTCTTTTGAAATGAATGCTAATATAGTTACCTCCTCAGCTGGAGGTTGGCGATGCTCAAACTGGGGGATTCAACCAACGCTGTATGAATTAGAAAAACAATTAGTTAAAGATATTCTAGATAATGGCACGACTATTATAATGCCAGCAGGCAATGGTTATGGCTCAGGGGGCAAATGTACAACAGGTTCTTCTTTCAGTGCCTTTTACCCTTTACACCCCAATCATGATGATAGAATTATTATCGTTTCGAGTATTGGTCAAGATAACAAGCATTATCAATATTACAACGGTTCAGAAAAAACACATTCCCATTTCTCACAAGTAGATTTATGCGCGCCGGGATTCAATTTAATGATCGCAGAACCAACTGAAACACCGAATGGTAGTTTTTGTGATCCTGTAATTTGGCCATATTCAGGTTTTGGTTCAGGAACTTCCTACGCTACCCCATTAGTTGCCGGTACGGCCGCATTGCTTTTAGCTGTAAACCCTTGTCTTTCTCCTACATCTGTAAAGGACATTTTAAAATCTACGACAGCCCCTATTGCAGATGCCAACGATTATATCGGATTAATCGGCACAGGTAGATTAGACGCCCACGCAGCTGTTCTCGCCGCACAACAATACGGCCAACACCCTGCGGTGGTCAGCACAACCACATTCAGCAATGATTATTTCGTTAAAGATGAGTTAGTTATTGAAAATGGTGGTCATTTAACTGTTACGGGTACAATTCGTTTTGCCAAAGATGCAAAGTTAATTGTGAAACAAGGAGGTAAATTGACTGTTGATGGTGGAACACTTACAAATTCAATTGGTTGCCAAAATGAATTTTGGGCAGGGATAGAGGTTTGGGGGTATAATTATTCCAATCAAACGGCAATTCAAGGTCAAGTTGAATTGATCGCCGGTGCTGTTATTGAAAACGCTAAAGACGGCATCAGAGCTTGGGAGCCCGGAAACTACAATTCCGGAGGTGGAATTGTCAATGTAAACAATGCCACATTTAAAAATTGCCGTCGCGCAATAGAGTTTATTTTATATAATGCTGAAGACAGCAAGAGTAGAATAGTAAATTCAACTTTTGTTATCGATGATGACTACATTCAAACCACTTACGATTATCGCCCAATCAGCCAAATTTCACTTTGGAACATTTCAGGTGTCGAAATCAGAACAAATGACTTCATAAATGAAAATACTGAATTTCAAAACTCCAATCCTGTGTACTATTGGGGAACGGGAGTTAAAAGTATGGATGCTGAATATATCAACACGCACAATACCTACGAAGGTTTTTATAACGGTATAGATTTAAATGGCATTTTATTTCTTCCCTCAACCGAAATTAAAAGTAACACTTTTAGAAGTTGCAGAACCGGCATTTTTATCCGCAATGGTCATTACACACGAATTAACACAAATACTTTTGAAGATTGCGTGGCAGCCGGTGCCCACATTTGGAGTTCTAACGGCTTTGAATTACACCACAATACCTTTGATCAAAACAATTCAGCACCGTTTGGCAGTCCCGCTGTTTCACGAGGTTTGTATTTAGACAGATTGGGTACTTACAGCAATGGCTTCTACAATAACGCATTTTCGGATAATAATATGGCTGCGAGTACATTTGGAAACAATAGAGGTCTTTCTTTTGATTGCAATGATTTTGATGAAAGTAACCTTTTTGACGTGCTTGCCATGAGGAATGCCGGAGATCCGAGTAATTTGCTTTCCAACCTGGGCACACATTCCGCGCCTCTCGCAAACTTATTCAGCACTCCTTGTATTGGCTCCAGCTATAATATTAATTTAGCTACAAATCATCCACCAGTTCATTATTTTCATTTTAACCCCAACTTAGAGCCTCGCTTGGAACCTACTTGTACTTCCGGCAATATTACAACATCTTATAATCCTTTTTTGGCTTATCCTGAAAGCTATTGCAGCACACCCGGCTCACCTATTGACCCCAAGCACGAAGTGGGTCAAGTTGGTTCTATCGCTCAAAGCGATGAACGACTTGGGCAATTAGATGATGAACTATCAGGTAAAAAAGCTATAGTGGAATCAGTAAAAGAAGATGTATATACTTTAATCGACGACGGTGAAACTCAAGATTATTTAAGCTTGATCGCAGACGAAACAGAAACTTCAAGTACATTAGCTGCCACATTTTCCGGCGATGTAGCTCCCTTTGTTTCAGCAGAGGTTCTTAGCGCTTGTGTTTCTCGAGATCCCGAGATGGATAAAACAGACTTATTAAATGTTTTGCTTGCGAATTCCCCTCTTCCTTGGGACGTTCAAATGGATTCTGTATTAATTTACGAAACGCTCAACAATCAAGTTTATTATGACTCTCTGTGGATGTACCAAAGCGGCGTTTCTCCTGTAGATTCACTACAAAACATATTGTTCCAGGCTGAAAACGATTTAGAAAGGCTTCTCAATAAAACCGTTATCACTTTACTTACAGATACTTTTGTGGTATCAGGTGAAGAAGAAGCATTTAACTATATGATTTCTTACACATCAGCAGAAGAAATGCTTGTTCCTAAGTTAAGGCTGGCATGGCAATTAGGATATACCTTAAAAGCCGACAGTTTATTAACCGAGTTGAATGATATTGATGAGTATGAAGATCTCGCTGAAATTTTATCCGATATGAATGCCGCATTTGGTGAATTCGAAAATCCTATGGTATTATATACGGAAAGTACCACTTTTCAAAACAAAGTTCATAGCTTAGCCGGAGACTCACTCCAATTGGGTTATGAAATGGCCAGAGATATTATCAACCAATTTGAAGACACGACCTTCATTTACCCCATCATGAATCCTGAAATAGATCCTGCGGGTAAAAAAGCAGCCAAAGACCGTATAGCTGAAGAACTTGAAAGCGAAAAAACCGATTATGATTCCAAATTCGGCTCTTCAATTCGGCTCTACCCCAACCCCGCCCGCCATGAAATACGCATAGCCGGGGATCAAAGTGAACGGTTTAAAGAGTATCGTATTTTGAGTATTGACGGCAGATTGGTGAAAAGCGGTCGTTTAACCAACGAACAAGTTATTTCAGCGAAACAAATTTCACCGGGCTTATACGTCGTAGTGTTACTTCATGACGAAGGAAACATTACACGCAAAATTGTCATTGAATAATTGCGGGGTTGTTCGTTTATGCATAAATTTCTAAATTTCATACTTACGGCTGTTTCAGCGCTGTTGCTCCATGTAGGAGTGCAGGCTCAAACAGCCGTTTATAATTATGATTTGTTCGATACCGTTCCCACGGGAGGGTCTGTAAATACGGGTTTTGAATCTATGATATTTTCAAAAAATGCTGATTCGGTTTATGTGCTTGCACATAATCACGCAGTTATGTCTATCGGGAATCAACCCCGTTTTTCGCGAACCGGTTTTATAATTGCAAAGTGTGATACCGGTACTTTGACATGTGATACAACTCGTTATTGGGCATCCGACACCGTTGATTATCTTACAGATTTTTACGTTCCCCTTTCAATTTTTAATCTTGGAGATAAGTTGGTGGTTGCTAACATCAACGGGAATGATTGGGAGCCTTTAGATTCAACTATTTCGAGAAAATTCTCAATAGACATCCATTTTATAAACGAAAACACATTACAAACAGATAGCTTAAAGTCATTTAGTGTTTTTGAAACAAGCCAGTTTTATATGCTTTCATCCCTTCATGTTCTCCCCGTTGATAGCACTTCCATCATGATCGGAGGCTGGGCATATAGTGATTCATTCGAGGTGCCGCGTCCCGCAGCTCTCGTTAAAGTCAATGCTGCCAACATGGAAATTGAATGGTACAAACAACTCAATGATCAAACAAGCATCACATCAGTGCAGATTCAAGAAGACAAAGTTTTTGTAGCGGGAAGCCGCATTGATTATCATCCGAACCACCAGACAGTTGACCCTTTGAGGCCACAATTTTTGGCATGTTACGATTTAGATACCGGAGTTGAGTTGTGGAAAAAAGAATACAACTACAAATTTCGATATAGATTTAGTCATAATTTCGGCGCAGAGTTATTGGTTTCCAACAATCGCATTTACTTAATGTCCCGCGGCGGGATGGTTCCCATTTACCAAGTTCCCTATAGACCTATGTTAGGCTTGAGGGCTTTCCCCCAACTTACCTGCTTGGATTTGGACGGCAACGAACTGTGGACAAAATTGTATGACACCACAAGCTACTTTGATTATATCCCGCAAGGAATCACCTTTGACAATGATTCTAATATTGTATGCATAGGCACGCGAGTTTCGCGTAGTTTGGAAGGGTTTCCCGAGCCCAACGACCATCACGGAGAATCACAACTATTCATCACCTCTTGGAACAAAGAAAACGGCCATGAAAATTGGATCAAGTCTTATGACCAATACTGGCACAGTATCGAATACAGAGGAGGGATTTTGGGCTTACCTACCGGTGGCGTAATAGCCTCCGGGCAAATATCCTACGGCTGGACACTTCAAGGTTTCATTCAACGCTTTAACCCGCACGGTTGCCAAGCGCCCTATAATGTAAATTGTCCCGGTGATCCGCCTTTGGCTGTACCGCAAGTCAAGCCCGCGCAATCGGGCAATGTGACACTTTACCCCAACCCCGTGCGGGAGGAAGCTTTTATTGAGTTTTCACAAGATTTTGATTTGTCGCAAAATATCGAGATGCGTATGTTTGACGTAACGGGGCAATTGGTCAACATGCAAAAAATGAGCGCCGCCAAAACGCGAATTCCGCGTAACAACTTACCCTCGGGCTTGTACTTGATTCACATCTCAAACTCTCACGGGGTTATCAAAACGTTTAAAGCGGTTTTTCAATAGCGAGGTTGGAGGAGTTGGTTGGTTGTCAACACATGGATTGTCGTTTTTCTGAATCTATTGCGCATAATACGTTGAAGGCTAAAAGGTTCCCGAACAAGAAGTGTTTGCGGAATTGAAATTCCGACACTTCTAA
>CAJXMT010000070.1 GCA_913056155.1 uncultured Cryomorphaceae bacterium | reverse complement strand
TGGTTTACACCAATCGAGATTACGAACCTTGCGGAACTCAACGCGATAAAAGTATAAAAAAACTACTGCAGCAAAAAGGAGTGGAGTTGAAAACGTTCAAAGATCAGGTGATTTTTGAAAAAGATGAAGTGGTGAAAGGCGATGGTAATCCTTACACCGTTTTTACACCGTATTCAAAACGGTGGAAAGCAGTTTTTGACAATGCAATGGTTGAATCATTTCGGTCAGAACCCAATTTGAATCAGCTGTACAAACCCGATGCTCCGGCTCGAAGTATTTCGTTAGAGAAAATGGGTTTTGAAAAAAATGACATGTATTTGGAGGATTTTGTCATCAATCAAGAACAACTTGAGAAATACGGAGACAGGCGAGATGTGCCTTCAATAAAGGGAACCACTCGTGTGAGCCATCATTTACGATTTGGAACCGTAAGCGTAAGAGAAATGGTGCGCAGGGGAGTAAAGTATAGTGAAAAATGGCTGAATGAGTTGATTTGGAGGGAGTTTTATATGATGATTTTGCATCATAACCCACAAGTAGTTAAAGAATCGTTTCGCCCTGAATATGACAGAATAGAATGGAGAAATAATGAGGATGAATTTAAAAGATGGTGTATGGGTAAAACGGGTTATCCTATTGTGGATGCCGGTATGCGCGAACTCAATGAAACCGGCTTTATGCACAACAGGGTGCGCATGATTACGGCGAGCTTTTTAACGAAACACCTTCTCATTCACTGGTCGTGGGGTGAGGCTTATTTCGCCCGAAAATTACTTGATTTTGAGTTATCTTCAAATAATGGCGGTTGGCAATGGGCCGCCGGAAGTGGGTGTGATGCTGCGCCTTACTTTAGAGTTTTCAACCCGGAGTTGCAGATGAAGCGTTTTGATCCTGATTTGAAATACGTTAAAAAATGGGTGCCTGAATACGATACCTTGGAATATGCGCAAAGCGTCATAATCTCGCACAAAGAGGCCCGAAAAAGAGCTTTGGATACGTACAAAAAAACGTTGAAACCCGATTAGATTGTGTTAACGCTATATGGTATTACTATTTTGGTATGAGAACACATGTTTTGAATGAAATTGAGGTTTTATATAGCCGACACGTTAACTAAATTTAGTTTTGGTCAAATTTTATTTCCCTAACTAATCAACACCTGCACAGTGCGTTAAGGTTAAACGGCTATTTTTTTTACACATTTTATTTCTTTATTTTAAACCTTTTTGTGTTGGCTGTGTTTAACCTATCTAAATTTCAAAAAGTATAACATTATGAGTATGTATTTATTAGATTTGGTTGAGATACCAAAAGACGATCCCGTAGCTTTTACCTTTTTTACAGGTTATATGGCTATGTTTGCAGCTTCAATTTTCTTTTTCTTTGAAAGAGGGCGTGTAGATGATAAATGGAAGTTATCATTACTGGTCTCAGGTTTAATCACAGGTATAGCCGCCGTGCACTATTATTATATGCGTGATTATTATGCCGTTTCGGGTGAAAACCCCACAGCTTTGCGCTACATTGATTGGACATTGACTGTGCCTCTGATGTGTGTTGAGTTTTACTTGCTAACGAAAGCAGCAGGTGCAAAAGTAGGGCTGTTAGTGAAGTTGATTCTTGCCTCCGCCTTGATGTTGATAGCCGGTTATATTGGAGAAGCTTTTGTTCCCTTGACCGAATCGGGTGAGGCAGCAGACGGCGCAACAACTCATTCTGTATTGTGGGGTGTCATTTCCACAATCGGTTACATTTACATTCTCTACACGGCTTGGTTTGGTGAAGTGAAAAAATTAGCTGATAAATCAGGAGATGCTACCGTAATTAAAGGAGTAAATATTTTGGCATGGTTTGTACTCGTGGGCTGGGCGATATATCCTATTGGCTATATGTGCATGCCCGGTGGTTGGTTAAATACCGCTTTAGGATGGGAATCTTCTAATGTGGACTTGTTTTACAACATCGCTGATGCCGTTAATAAAATAGGTTTTGGTTTGGTTGTATATTCAGTAGCTATCGGAGCTTCTAAAAAATAACAGAATTACGCATTAAATTAAAGCCGCTCCCACCATCGGGATGCGGCTTTTTTGTACCTGAAAAATGAGTAAAATCAAACAAAACACTTTTGTGATTGTGGGAGCCGGAGCGGCCGGACTTTGGGTGGCCCTGGAAATGCTCCATCAAGGGGTTCTCAAAGATAACCGGTTGCTTATTTTTGAAGCGGATCAGGATAAGGGCAAAGATCGCACGTGGTGTTTTTGGGAGCGGGAGACACTTCAAAATCCGCATTTGAGGAAATTGGTTACTCACAGTTGGAGTCGAGTTTCATTCAGAACCGATAATCGGGTCGGAAATGGACTTTCTCCGCTTTTGTATTATTATGTTGAAAGCTCTGACTTTTACGCTTATGCGAAAAGTAGTTTGGAAGGGCACAAAAACGTATCTTTTATTTATGAACGCGTGAACCGGTATTTATCTACACAAAACAACATTGAGCTCACTACAAATCAATACCGCACGGTTAAAGCAGATCGTGTTTTCACATCGGTATTCAAACCCTTTTTTCATTTACCCGAAATTGATTTTTGGCAATCATTTGTGGGTTTTTGGGTTACGTTTGAAGATGAGGTATTCACCGCAGATCAATTTACATTAATGGACTTTGATATACCTCAAGATGACGCAGTGCGATTCGTTTATATGTTGCCGGTTTCCAAAAGTAAGGCGCTTATTGAAGTTACGCAGTTTCATGACAATGCGATTGATGCTCAAAAGGCAGAAAAGTTGATTCGTAATGTAGCTCGTAAATTTGCAGCTCACTTTACGTTGGGAGATAAAGAACAAGGTAAAATACCGATGAGTCAAATTTTGGAAACTCAATACCTTGAGCACCACGATGAGCGAATTACGCCTATAGGCACTGTTTCGGGTGCAATTAAGCCTTCAACCGGATACGGGTTTTTAGAAATGAAAAGACGAGCGGGCATTATAGCTGAGAGAATAGCCGCTGATGAAGTCGTGAACGGCTTTAAAAGATCGCCGCGTTTTAAGTTTTACGATCGATTGCTTTTGGCTATTCTCAAAAGTGAACCTGCTCGCGGCAAACAAATTTTTTCTGCTTTGACAAAAGGAGTATCGCCACAACTTCTTTTTAAGTTTTTAGATGAGAAAACTTCAGTTTTCGAAGATTTCAAAATCTTTAATGCTCTTCCCGTACCGCTTTTTTTGAAGTACTTGTTTAAAAACATAACCGTTAAATGAGTTATTTGGGATCGAGACTTTTTTATATCCAACTCGGCGTTCAGTTCTTACTTTGTGTAATAGCAGTGTCGCTCCCGGATGCGTATTTGGATGTTTCACTTCATGTATTCATGCTGTTTTTACTCGCAATCTTGGGTATTCCGCACGGTGCCAATGACTTTTTGTACAGGAAGGATAAATCTTTGCGCGGCTCTGCACGCTTTTTGAGTTTGTACTTGGGCACTATGGGTGCATACGCTTTACTGTGGTACTTTGCAGGTGCAGCGGCTCTTATTTTATTTTTTGCCGTTTCTGTATTTCATTTCGGCCAAGCAAATTTTGAGGAATCCGGCTTCTTTAACCCGGAGAGTTTATTGTGGGGATTTTTAGTGATTTTGTGGCCGGTTGCTTTTTCGGCGCAGGAGGCGTTCATGATTTTTGAGTCTATGGTTGACAGTTCTTTTCAGGCTCCGTCTCGTTTCATTTTAATGAGCGTCGCCGGTTTTTTTACCGGGATTTACCTCATAATAGTAGGGCTGAACAGAAAAAAGTACTTTTTTAGATTACTCTTGCAAATGGGACTTTTGATAGTGTGGTTTTATGTTGTGCCTTTGATTCCGGGTTTTGTTATTGTATTTTCGTTGTGGCATGCGTTGCAATCTATGACATATCAATATAATTTTTATGCAATTGCCAATAAAAACGAGAGAGCTGCAAAACGTACTTTTTGGATCAACATGGTCGTGTTTTCATTGATATCACTGCTTTTTCTTACAGGCTACTTTTACTTTTTCGATTTTCATGTAGGCGCTTTGTTTATTTTGCTTTCTTTGATTACGTTACCGCATGTTTTTGTGATGGACGGCCTTTATAAAATGAGGGGAGAATGAATAGTGTGTTGATTGATAAGAAAGGTTATAAGAATTTGTTGACTGTTTTTATCTTTAGGCAAGGCAAAATTTGCAGGCGTAGTCCTAGGTACGGCTTAAAATTTTAACACAGCATAAAGTAAAAAGGGCGTCAAATTCACAAGCTTTTTTACCGGTCACCCAACCGGTCACATAAAAAAGGCGCACAACGGCTATTAATCGGTTCACTTTTGTTTATTTTGAAAATTGATTTAGGTCGTAAAGTTATACCATGTTGTTTTTCAAAATACGTATTGACAAATGATGAATACCATAGATTGGGTTGTACTGGTTTCAACCCTTATTTTTATTGTGGGCTACGGCGCTTGGAAAACAAGGGTGAATAAAGATATGTCCGGCTTTTTGAAAGGCGGCAATCAAAAATGGTGGACCATAGGCCTTTCCATAATGGCTACACAAGCCAGTGCCATTACTTTTTTAAGCACGCCGGGTCAAGCTTATCAAGAGGGTATGGGATTTGTGCAGTTCTATTTTGGATTACCCATTGCCGTAATCATCATCTCCACGGTTTTTATACCTATATACTATAAGTTAAACGTGTTCACCGCTTACGAGTATTTGGAAAAGCGGTTTGATTTAAAAACCCGCTTGTTTACTGCCTTTTTGTTTTTGATTTCCCGTGGTTTGGCAGCCGGAATCACTATTTATGCGCCCTCCATCGTATTATCTACTTTGCTCGGCTGGGACTTGGCTCTGACCAATATTATGGTGGGAGTATTGGTAATAATTTACGTGGTTTCGGGAGGAACACGAGCTGTCAGTTTGACCCAAAAATGGCAAATGGGTGTGATTATGGGCGGGATGTTTTTGGCTTTTGGTTTGTGTATTTCGTATTTTCCTGAGGCGCTTTCATTTACTGATGCTATTGATATTGCGGGTACAATGGGTAAAATGGAGGTGGTGAATACCGAGTTTAATTTAGAAGATCGATACACGTTATGGACCGGCTTGTTGGGCGGCTTTTTCTTGGCTTTATCCTATTTTGGAACCGATCAATCGCAAGTGCAACGCTATTTGGGCGGCAAAAGTGTTACAGAGAGCCGGTTGGGACTTATGTTCAACGGCTTGCTTAAAGTGCCTATGCAATTTTTTATTCTGCTGGTGGGTATTATGGTTTTTGTTTTCTTTCAATTCAATGAGCCCCCCGCTTTTTTTAATCAGCCGGGTATGAAAAAAGCACGCTCAACGGAGTATGCCGAGGAGATTAAACTAATCGAAAACCGGTACAGCGATATTTATTTCGAAAAAGAGCGTGAGCTGGGATTGTATTTAAAGGCCGAAAATAAAGAGGAAAAGCAACAACACCTCAATGAGGCCAACCGGCTTTTTCAACAAGGTGAAGCGGTACGCGAAGAATTAAAAAATACACTTTCAAAGGCCGATGAGTTTATAGAAACCAAAGATACAGACTATGTGTTTCTCACATTTATTTTGGGCTACATGCCCACGGGCGTGGTGGGTTTACTGCTTGCGGTAATTTTATCGGCCGCCATGTCGAGTACCGCAGGTGAGCTCAATGCGTTGGCAAGCACCACAACAGTTGATTATTATAAGCGACTATCTCAATTTCGGTCAGAACCCGAGACCCTTTTGGATGCCCCTTCAGCAAAAAACGATGCCGGTGATGTGCGCACCTCTCGGCTGTTTACACTGATGTGGGGTGTTTTGGCTATTATTGTAGCCCTCACCGCAAATTTGTTTGACAACTTAATTCAACTCGTCAATATACTGGGGTCGCTTTTTTACGGCTCGGTACTGGGTGTTTTTATTGTGGCCTTTTTTATAAAAAGAGTAGAAGGCAGCGGTGCCTTTTGGGGAGCGGTAATTGGGGAGGCTATCGTGTTGACGCTACATACATTAACCGTTTTTGAAATAATTGAGTTGGGCTATTTATGGTACAACCTGATTGGCTGTGGTGCCGTAATTTTGTTTTCAATTTTAATAAATGAAATACTGAGAAATAATGAGTAATACAGAGTTTAATACCAATAAAGCGCCCAAACCGGTGGGACTTTACCCTCATGCCAGAAAAGCCGGTGGTTTGTTATTTTTATCGGGTGTTGGGCCTCGCACGGCGGGATCGGGAGAACATGACTCGGGCGTTCCCGGTTTAAAACTCGATCACAACGGCAATTTTGAGGAATTCGATTTTGAGGCTCAAGTGCACAGCGTGTTTAACAACGTGAAAAATATATTGGAGGCCTCAGATTCAAGTTGGGAAAAGCTGGTTGATGTACAGGTGTTTTTAACCAATATGAAACGAGACTTTAAAACGTTCAACCGCATTTATGCCGAGTATTTTAAGGATAATCGACCCACGCGTACAACCATTGAAATAAGCTCATTGCCAACACCTATTGCTATTGAACTCAAGTGTGTTGCTGAATTGTAAGTTTTGATTTACACTTTCCTCGATTGGGTCTTTACGCTGTTTCACACGTTGTTGATTGTATTCAACCTCACCGGGTGGATTTGGGAAAAGACCCAAAAATTACACTTGATGACTATATCGGCAACGCTATTGTCGTGGACGCTATTGGGTATTTGGTACGGGTGGGGTTATTGTCCGCTTACCGATTGGCATTGGCAAATTTTGCGTGAAGCCGGCTATACCGTCCTGCCCTCGTCTTACATTGTTTTTTTAATACAACGCTTTTTTAGTGTAACCTTAAAGCCCGCTACTGCAGATTTTATCACTGTTTTTTTGGCTGTTACGGCTTTTGGGATTTCCGTTTGGGTCAATCTTAAGCCGAGGCAAAAGAGGCGAGTTGTCAAGCGAAAAAACAAACGATTGTAGTGTTTATCGTTTTGAAAAGTTCCACTCTCCCGATTTAATAACCTCAACAATTCTCGGGTCAAGCCGGTCACGAAGTTCACTTTCTTTTGGGTAAAGAAAGCTGAAATAATCAGTGCGCAATACTTTTTCTGCTATCGTTAAATCATCAAAACCACCGTTTTGGATGTGGTAATTTAAAATAGGCTTATCATAAACAAAAAAGTCTGTTTCTTCATTTGCCACAGCGGCTAAACCCTGCTCAACAGAGGAAAAACTTCTAAAGGGCACATCGTTTTTATTCAGTAGTGTTCCCGAACCGGTTTGTTTAATGGTGCCTACTTTAAAACGTTTTAAATCACTTACGTCGTTAATACGGTTTTCCAAGGATTGAACGGTGAGTGCGCTCGCTATGCCGGCGGTTAAACTGCTGATTAAAATAATAGCCGCAAACATCCAAATAAAAGCAATCACGCGGCCACCAAGTGTTACCGGCGATTTATCGCCGTAACCCACTGTAGTCATGGTAACAGCGCTCCACCAAAAGCCGTCCCCCATACCTTTAATTCCCTTTCGAAACTCTTCGTTTTTATTACGCTCAAAAAACCAAGTTAAAACACCAAAAATCAAAATTACAGACAATAATATTGCAGCGGCTGCCAAAAAGCGAGTACTAAAAATATTGCTCACTACGGCGAGCCATAAACTTTCCTTCTTTTTGGCCATTACCGTTTCTGATATAAAGTAAGGTTGAGAAAAGTACAGTTTCTCCATCCGCTCCGTAGTCACAGTTGTGGGGTTTATACTCAGGTCAATTTCATTATTGCCGGCCGCCTCAATAAGTTGGCCGGTGGTGCTGTAAGGGATGTAAGTAAATGAAATATTTTCGCGTTCAGCTATAATCTCCCACAATTCAACACTTTTGCCTTTGGGTTGACTCTCGGCATTAAGGATAAAAGGAGCGGCATTTTTCACACCCACGCGCAGTATTTGAGCAGAATCGGACTGTGCGGGCACGGTTCTGACCAAAAACAATAATAAACTTAAAACGAGTAGTTTTAAAAACCCGTTTTGAGTGAAAATACCTTTACATTGTGTAGGGGTGTCAATTGATATTTGTGATTGGGAAACAGAGAATTTCATGTTTGTTACTTTTAGATTGTGGTTATTCAAGCAATCGAGAAAAGGATAATTGAATTAAGGATAACAAATTTAGAAAAGTGAAAGGAAATACAGGAAGAAAAACCCAAACAATGAGTTTTTTTTATCGATTCTCAAAAGGTGAACGGGTTTTTATTAGTTTTGACTTTTGAAGTTCATCTCATGCAGTTCGCTGTGAAAAATATTACGCCATGAAAGAAAGCCGGGTAGGTGCTGTACTTTTATTTGTCCTCTCTCTTATGCTGTATGCGCAAACTGCGAAATACGATTATGCGCTTGACGATAAAATTGTAATCACCAACAATCAAATAACGCAAAGAGGAGCCGAGGGTGTTTTTATGCATTTTAAGCACGATGCCATGGATGGTTTTTGGGCTAACGAGTACGGTATTCCGGTTGAGGAGTTGAAAAAAGGCGCCTTGGTAGCCGGCGGACGATACCGGCCCTTAACACTTGCCACTCACACATTGGAGTGGGCGGTGCTTGAAGAGTCTCCCGGCACAAGCCATGTTATTAACGCTATACTTTACGCGGCTTTAGTGTTGTTCATTTATTTATGGGTAAGGATATTGCTCAAGGAACCCGAGCCCGGCAGGTTTTATATGAGTACAGCCTTTTGGGCTGCCCTTTTGTTTGCCGTTCACCCTTTGCACACAGAGGTTGTTGCTAATATTAAAGGGAGAGACGAAATATTGAGTTTCCTGTTTGGTGCAGCGGCACTATATTACAGTCAAAAAGCATTTGACGGCGGCAAACCGGCCGACATGTGGAAACCCGTTTTACTGCTCATGTTGGGTTATTTTTCTAAGGAAACTACAGTTACCTTTATAGCTGTATGGCCGGCTGCACTCTGGTTTTTCAGGCGCAGTTCAATCCCCGAAACTATAAAATGGAGTTGGCAGCCCGTTGCCGCAGCTTTGATTTATTTAGGTATCCGCAGTTTAGTGATTGAAGGGGGCGGGAATTCCACCCAACTTATGAATGACCCGTTTTTAAATGCAGATTTTTCTCAAAAATGGGCCACAGTGGCTTTGACCTTTGCCGCGTATTATAAACTCATATTTTTACCGTGGCCGCTTACTCATGATTATTACCCGTTTCATTTACCCTTTACTGAGGCTTCCTCACAATATCTTAATTGGTCACATCCGGCCGTAATATTGGGGTTGTTGATTACCATATTTCTTCTTGTTCTCGCAATAGGCGGTACATTAAAAAGAGATAAGCGCGTTTTTGGTCTCTTTTTGTTTTTCATCACGTTTTTACCCGTGAGTAACCTTTTGTTTCCCATCGGGGTTTTTATGAATGAGCGCTTTATGTTTATACCCTCCTTGGGGATCATTTTATCTGTTTTACTTTTGGTCAGAGCCCGCATTAACGCACCGCTTGGAGCCGGTAAATTACGCCCCGTGTTGATGTTGGTTGTAGCGGCGGTGTTTTCGGTTCTGACTGTAATGCGAAATAAAGACTGGAAAAATGACGAAACCCTTGCACTTGCTGATGTTAAAACCAGCGTGGGCAGTGCAAAAGCTCAAATGGGCGCCGGTGATGCATTAATTAAGCGCATTGCCCTAGAGAATAACCAAACCCAAAAAAACCAATTGATTAATGATGCCTTTAAACACTTGAAAAGATCGCTGGAAATTCATCCCGGTTATTTTCCGCCCCGTGATTTGTTGGCGCAACTCTATTTTTATTCAGGGCAATATGAGGAAAGTGTAAAATGGTACAAGGCATGTGCTCAAATGAAGCCCGGCAGACCGCAGTTTGTGCAAAACATGACGGCGGGAGCGAGAAAGTTAAAAGAAATTGAAGATTACCCCGCCGCGCTGCGAGCCTTTAATCAGGTGCTGGAACAAGACCCCGCCAACATAAATGCCCTTGAAACCTCGGCTGAAATTTACGCCCGCCACATGGGTAATACCAAAAAGGCCTTTGAACTTTTGCAACGCGGGTTACAAATTGCCCCGGATAACGGTTTGCTTATAGAGAAAATGGGTATTGTTTATGCCATGAATCAAGATTTTGAGAATGCCTTTACCTATTTTAATCGTGCAATGGAGCTCAGGCCGGATGATCCGGGGGTAATGCGCAATATGGGAGTCACCTACATGCAGTTGGGAGATGAACAAAAAGGCCGCGAATTAATGGAAAAAGCAAGAGCACTTGAAAAAGCAGGCAACGAACCGCAATGAAGAACCGCAAAAAAATGATGAATTTTCTGCCGGGTCTCAAAAATGTTGTAGTTTAGCGCCGATTTTTGAAGGGGCAAAAGTCACCTTACAAAATAAGTAGGAGAGGTGCCGGAGTGGTCGAACGGGCTCGCCTGGAAAGCGTGTGTACCTTCACGGGTACCGAGGGTTCGAATCCCTCTCTCTCCGCAGTTTTAAAGCTCAGCCGCGAGGCTTTTTTAAGAATTTAATATTTACTTTATGGCAGCATTTGTTGCGAGTGACAAAATATTTTAGAAGTTTGCAAAAAATAAAAAGGTTGAACATTTCGTTTAACTCGTACAATTAAATACAAATCAACATCAAACGTTAAATTAAAATCAAATAGGAAAATCATGAAAAAATTATTTGCATTTATTGCCCTAATCGGGTTTTTATCGTTCCAAGTTTCGCCCGTATTGGCGCAAAACGAACAGGATAATTCCACTGAGGAAACGGAATCTGCTGAAACACCCGATAACCCGGATGCAGAAGAAGATCAAGAAGGAGCCGACTCGGCAGCAGCTATGGATGATGCTGAACCTATGGAAGATGATGCTGAAGACGATGCCGCTATTGGTTTGGAAGAAGAGGAAGTGGAAGAAGAGGCGAGTTTTCATCAAATAATTAAGCAAAAATTTATCGATGGAGACCCCGGTTTTATGTCTTTTGTAGTGATAGCATTAATTTTAGGTTTGGCCATAGCCATTGAGCGTATTTTATACCTTTCAATGGCTACTACCAATACCAAAAAGCTGGTTCAAGAAACAGAAAGCGCATTAGCCAACGGAGGAGTTGAAGCTGCAAAAGAACTTTGCCGCAATACGCGAGGGCCGGTAGCGAGTATTTTTTACCAAGGCCTTGATCGTTATGAAGAGGGAATAGAAATGGTTGAAAAATCTGTTGAATCCTACGGCAGTGTCCAACTAGGTCAACTTGAAAAAGGAGTTTCCTGGATATCATTGTTTATTGCATTGGCTCCCATGTTGGGGTTCTTTGGTACGGTAATCGGTATGATTGGTGCCTTTGATGCCATTGCAGAGGCCAATAATATTTCTCCCGGTATTGTGGCGGGCGGTATTGGTGTGGCTTTGATTACAACCGTATCGGGTCTTTTAGTGGCCATGGTGCTGCAAGTGTTTTACAACTACATCATTGCCAAAATTGACGGTATTACCAATGATATGGAAGATGCATCAATCAGCTTGATTGACATGTTGGTGAAGTACAACGCTAAAAACAGATAAGCTATGATGAAAAAAATTCCGCAAATTGTAATGATTGCGCTAATCATTGTGTCGGTGATTGTGTTTCTTGTCGCGCTTGGCGTAGATCCCGATGATCCGGCCACATACGGTAGTGCTGATCCAATTCTTTATACAGGATATGTGTTTTTTGTGATTACCTTAATAGCCGCTCTGGGAGGCGCTGTTGTGGGCGTCATTATGAAACCTGCCGCCGCTAAGGGTATTGGTATTGGCCTGGGAAGTATGATTGTAGTATTACTATTAGCTTACGGCCTTTCATCAGGAAGTGACTTTTCACTTTACGATACCACTGAAAGTATAGCGCATTTTGCCGGTACATTGTTGTACACCTTTTACATTTTGGCCTTGTTGGCCGTGGGTGCAATAATTTTTTCCGGCGTACGACGTATTATTATTTAATGAACTAAAGGCATTATGGCAAAAAGAGATACCCCTGAAATAAATGCGGGCTCAATGGCCGATATCGCATTCCTACTCTTGGTCTTTTTCCTGGTTACTACAACTATGGATTCAGACTTTGGATTGATGCGTAAGCTGCCTCCTCCCGTACCGGATGATGTTGAATCACCCCCCATTAAAGAGCGCAATGTTTTTGTTGTGTTGGCAAATGCACAAAATAAGCTCTTGGTTGAAGGTGAACCCATGGAAATAGGCCAATTGAAAGATGCAGCTAAAGAATTTATCGCCAACCCCAAACGCGACAAAAAATTACCCGATTTTAAAACGGTTGATGTTCCATTCTTTGGTAAAACCGATGTTTCCAAACAGGTAATTTCCCTTCAAAATGACCGTGGTACTTCTTATGAGTTGTACATTCAAGTTCAAAATGAACTGGCGCGGGCTTACAACGAACTGAGAAACGAGTTGGCTCGAGAAAAATTCGGAAAATCATTTGATCGACTTAAAGAGGATGGTGCTGATGAGAAAGTGAAGGCTATTCGCACCATTTACCCGCAGCGAATTTCTGAAGCAGAACCCAAAAATGTAGGAGAATAAGCTATGTCAAAATTTAAAAAAGGAGGTGCAGATAAACAACCGGCTATTTCTACATCGTCATTACCTGACATTGTATTTATGCTGCTGTTTTTTTTCATGGTATCTACCGTTATGCGTGAGGTTGATTTAAAAGTGGAAATTAATCAACCCGAAGCAAGTGAAATAGAAAAGCTCAAACAAAAGGCTCTTGTGAATTACGTGTACATAGGTGAGCCAATTGAAAAAGAACGCTATGGGACGGCATCACGCATTCAGTTGAATGATGCTTTTGCCA
>CAJXMT010000069.1 GCA_913056155.1 uncultured Cryomorphaceae bacterium | reverse complement strand
AAACATAAGCTGAAAGGGCTTCACCGAGGATACGATTACTTCAACGATGCGGTTGCTTTTTTCTTCCATTACCCCACGCATGACTTGTATGCCGTACAGGAAGATAAACATATAAACGGCCACACCAAAAACGAGTCCGATGATGGCTTTTTCTTTAATTACCGCTTTTTCTTCACCCTTTTCGGTAAATTTGATCAGCGCCATTTCAAAATCGGTTTTGATGCGGCGGTAATCGTCGTAATTCATATTGTATAACTTGAGTTTCTCTTTTTCCACGATGCGCTCAAGTTTGTTTTCAATACGAGTTTGAATGCGCGAGCTCGGTTGTTCTTTAAAATACAGCAGCGGGCTGTTTTGGGAAAGAATTTTTTCGGGAACGTGAAGTATGCAGGTGTATTCAGAATCTTTAAAGGCTTTTTTGGCTTCATCAATATCCAAGCCCGGAACCGAGAAAAATTTAAAACTTTCGCCGTCTGTGAGCTCGTGAAAGGCTCCGCCCGTATCGTCAATCACCAAAATTTTGTACGTGCGGTCGTCTTGCAATCCCAAATAAACAATCAGTGCCATGGCGCCGGCAATAAGCAGCGGCCCCAAAAACGTCATGAGGATAAAGCTTTTCTTTCGCACACGGGTGAGGTATTCGCGGGCAATGATAATTCCGGTTTTTCCCATAATTATTGTTTTTCGGTGTTGGTGGAGACGTTATCTTCCTCGTTATGATTGTGGTTGAGTTGAGATACTTGCTCAATGAAAATTTCATTCATGGAGGGCAGTTTTTCCTGAAAGGATATGATTTGTACGTGCAAAATCAAAATGCCCAGGAGGTTATTGGGTGTGTTTTCGCCCAAGAGTTGCACATCTGCCGAGATGGTTTCTTCATTCAGCTTGGTGTGGTGCAGCAGTTTGTAACCGGCCCACAGAGCATTGGTAAAGGTGAGTATATTCCCTTTAAATACCACGTTAAAAACATTGGGTTTAAAACGATCTTTCAGTTCGGCCACCTCGCCTTCCAGTATTTTTTTGGATTGGTGAATAAGGGCAATACGGCTGCAAATTTGCTCTACCGATTCCATATTGTGGGTTGAAAAAATAACGGTAGTGCCGCGCTTTTGAAGCTCTTTAATTTCGCTTTTAATCAAGTTGGCATTGATGGGGTCAAACCCGCTGAAGGGCTCATCCAAAATGAGTAATTCAGGACGGTGAATGATGGTGATAATAAATTGAATTTTTTGAGCCATGCCCTTAGATAACTCTTCAATTTTTTTGTGCCACCAACCGGCTATTTCAAACTTTTCAAACCAATAATTGAGTGCTTCCTCGGCTTTGTTTTTGGACATGCCCTTGAGCTGAGCCAAATAAACCGCTTGCTCACCCACCTTCATCTTTTTATAGAGTCCGCGTTCTTCGGGCAGGTATCCTATTTCTTGTACGTGTTTGCGTTTGAGCGGCTCACCGTTGAACAGGACTTTTCCCGTATCTGGAGCTGTAATGCGATTTATAATTCTGATGAGCGTAGTTTTTCCCGCACCGTTGGGACCCAAAAGTCCAAAAATGCAGCCTTTAGGGATGTTTAAAGAAACATCGGTAAGTGCCGTGTGTTGGGCAAAGGACTTAGATACACCTTGAATTTCAACAATATTTTCACTCATTTTCGGGTTGTTTTTCGCGATTTAGGGCATCGTGAATTTTAGGTAATTCGGCGTACCACGCTTCACCGTATTTTCGAATCAGTGCATCTTTGGCGAATTGATACACCGGCACTTGAAGTGACTCTCCCAATTTACATGCGGGGTTGCAAATTTCCCACTTGTCGTAATTGACTGCATCAAATTTGCGGTATTCTTGAATCCTGATGGGGTAGAGGTGGCAAGATATCGGCTTCATAAAGTCAATATCGCCGTTGCGGTAGGCCTTTTCTATGGCGCACAACGCTTTGTTATTTTCATCAAAATATACGTAAGCACACTCTTTATTATTAACAAGTGGTGTAACATGTTCGCCATCAAAAGAGTCAACAGTGTGAGGGCCTTGCTTTTCAACTGCCTCAATTCCCGCTTTGCGCATGTAAGGCTTTACGGCGGGGGATGCTTTTTCCATTTTTTCCAATTCATGTTTTTCCAGCGGAGCCCCTGCATCTCCTTCTACACAGCACGCACCTTTGCAAGCGTTTAAATCACAAACGAATTTTTTTTCAAAAACATCTTTTGAAATCAGCTTATTTTCAACTTCAATCATGGTGCAAATATAAAGTGCAGCACCGTACTAAAATAAAATGCATTGCACACACTTGGTTCCCCGTTTTTTAGTCAGAACCCCAATTCCCGATGAATAAAAATAACTAAGCCGCCGAATTTGTACGCTCAGCACGATATTTTTGTGTATTAACAATTGATAAGCTTGTAAAACAGGTATTTAATTTTATTCTCCACAGAAATGGAAAAGGCGCAATGTTCATAACTTGATTCAATTGTGAATTTTATTGAGCATTTAAAATCGGCTTTAGCCGATTTTTATTTCAAAGTTTGCAGTGCTGTTTTTGAAAGATATAAAATCCTGTTTTACAAGGATTATTTTTGGTTCTGACCAAAACAATACAGTAAAGCAGGCGGTTTACCTGAAAGTCACATGTTAAAGTGTAAACAAATCAGTAAAAATTAGAGGTATGAGTAAAGCAAATGTTAATGACGCAACTGTAAAGGCAAAAGAAGCTGAAGCCTGCGAGCCACTTTTGATAGAAAATAAAGATAGATTTGTGCTTTTCCCCATAAAGCATGACGATATATGGCAGTGGTATAAAAAATCGGAAGCCAGCTTTTGGACGGCTGAGGAAATTGATTTGCAACAGGATTTAAGCGATTGGGAGCATAAACTCAATGATAATGAGCGTTATTTTATCAAACATGTTTTGGCCTTTTTTGCGGCCAGCGACGGAATTGTAAATGAAAATTTAGCCGAGAATTTCTTGCATGAGGTTCAATATACCGAGGCCAAGTTTTTTTACGGCTTCCAAATTGCTATGGAAAATATTCACAGTGAAACGTATTCATTGCTGATTGATACATACATCAAAAACACGGAGGAAAAAAACAAACTGTTCAACGCCATTGAAACAATGGACTGCGTAAAGAAAAAAGCAGATTGGGCGCTGAGGTGGATTGATGAAGGGTCATTTGCCGAGCGGTTAATCGCCTTTGCTGCTGTAGAGGGTATCTTTTTCTCGGGCTCTTTTTGCTCTATATTTTGGTTGAAAAAGCGTGGTTTAATGCCGGGTTTGAGCTTTTCTAATGAACTGATTTCACGTGATGAAGGTATGCATTGTGATTTTGCCTGTTTGTTGTACACCAAGCACTTAAAGCACCAATTGCCTGAACAACAGGTAAAAGATATAATTTTGGATGCTGTTGAAATTGAAAAAGAATTCATTACTGATGCGTTGCCCGTTAAACTTATTGGAATGAATGCTGATTTGATGTCGCAATACATTGAATTTGTTGCCGACAGGTTGTTGAGTGAGTTGGGAATCGAAAAAGTATTCAACTCTAAAAATCCGTTTGATTTTATGGAGTTGATCTCGCTCCAGGGAAAAACTAACTTTTTTGAAAAACGAGTGGCAGAATATCAAAAAGCAGGCGTTATGGATGGAGGAAATAAATCAGGCGGTAACTTCAGCTTAGATGAAGACTTCTAAAACGCAATTCTAAATAAAATTCTAAAACTATGTACGTAATAAAAAGAGACGGTCGCAAGGAAACCGTAAAATTCGATAAAATTCAAGCACGCATAAAAAAGCTGTGTTACGGCTTAGATAAATCTGTGGATCCCGTACAAATTGCCATGCGGGTTATTGAAGGGCTTTACGACGGGGTATCTACCCGTCAATTAGATGATTTGGCCGCCGAAATAACGGCATCATTGGTGACTAAACATCCGGATTTTGCGACACTTGCTGCGCGCATTGCCGTATCGAATTTACACAAAGGTACAAGAAAATCCTTTAGTGAAACGGTTGACGATCTTTACAATTACGTAGATCCCAAAACGGGTAACAAAGCACCAATGATTGCTGATGATGTTTACCAAATTATCAAAAACAATCAAGAGGTTTTAGACAGCACTATTATTTACGATCGCGATTTTCAATACGACTTTTTTGGATTTAAAACGCTCGAAAGGGCGTATCTGCTGAAAATTGACGGTGAAATTGCCGAGCGACCGCAACACATGTTGATGCGTGTAAGTTTGGGAATTCACAAAGAAGATATTGAGTCGGCTATCAAAACTTACCATCTCATGAGTGAAAAGTGGTTTACTCATGCAACACCCACGTTATTTAACGCCGGAACTCCCAAACCTCAAATGTCTTCTTGCTTCTTACTCACTACAAAAGAAGATAGCATAGACGGTATTTACGATACATTAAAGCAATGTGCAAAAATCTCGCAAAGTGCGGGCGGTATTGGTTTAGCCATTCACGATATCCGCGCAACCGGGTCATACATTCGCGGTACAAACGGTACCTCAAACGGTATTGTGCCTATGTTGCGCGTGTTTAATGATACAGCGCGTTATGTGGATCAAGGCGGCGGAAAGCGAAAGGGATCTTTTGCCGTTTATTTAGAGCCTTGGCACGCTGATGTTTTTGATTTCTTGGATTTAAAAAAGAATCACGGGAAGGAAGAGAATCGTGCCCGAGATTTATTTTACGCATTGTGGACCCCCGATTTGTTTATGAAACGCGTGCAAGAAAACGGCGATTGGACTTTGATGTGTCCCAATGAGTGTCCGGGATTGAGTGAAGTTTGGGGTGAGGAGTTTGAAAAACTATACACGAAGTACGAAAAAGAAGGGAAAGGCAGAAAAACAATAAAAGCACAGGAGTTGTGGTTTAAGGTTTTGGAATCACAAATTGAAACGGGTACGCCTTATATGCTCTATAAAGACGCTTCAAATCGAAAGAGTAATCAGCAGAATTTGGGTACTATAAAATCTTCAAACTTGTGCACGGAGATTATAGAATATACATCTCCCGATGAGGTGGCGGTTTGTAATTTAGCCTCCATTGCTTTGCCCAAATTCGTTGTGGACGGCAAATTCGATCACGACAGGCTTTTTGAGGTTACGTATCAAATTACACTCAACTTGAATCGGGTGATTGATCACAACTATTATCCCGTTCCCGAAGCGCGTAACTCCAATATGAAACACCGCCCGATAGGTATAGGGGTGCAGGGGTTGGCAGATGCGTTTATTTTGTTGAGGTATGCGTTTGACTCTGAGCAAGCTCGCATACTCAACAGTGAAATTCATGAAACTATCTATTACGCTGCCATGACAGCCTCAAAGGATCTGGCAAAAAAAGAAGGGCCGTATGAAACATACAAGGGAAGTCCTGTTTCTAAAGGTGTTTTTCAGTTTGATATGTGGAACGTGAAACCCGGTGATCGCTGGGAGTGGGATGTTTTAAAAGAGGAAGTAAAAAAACACGGCGTGCGAAATAGTTTACTTTTAGCTCCCATGCCAACAGCCTCAACCAGTCAAATACTGGGCAATAACGAGTGTTTTGAGCCCTATACCTCAAACATTTACACGCGAAGAACTTTGAGCGGAGAATTTGTTGTAATCAACAAGCATTTATTGAGAGACTTAGTAAAGCTGGGATTATGGAATGAGGAGATGAAAAATGAACTCATTGCCGCAAACGGATCTATTCAGCAAATTGAAGAGATACCGGATAATTTAAAACTTTTGTATAGAACGGCTTGGGAGTTGAGTCAAAAGGCCATTTTAGAAATGGCTGCCGATCGAGGCGCTTACATTTGCCAGTCGCAATCGCTCAACGTATTTATGGAGAATGCGAATTTCTCGAAACTCACCTCTATGCATTTTTACGGTTGGAAACAAGGTTTAAAAACCGGTATGTATTACCTTCGCACCAAAGCTGCGCAAGATGCCATTAAGTTTACGGTGGACAAAGCTGCTTTAAACAAAGAGAAAAAGCAAGATAAAACACGCTTGCAAGAAGAGAAATCCTTGTGATTTAGAACGCACAAACGTTCATGCTGTAAAGGCGCGACTTACGTATAGCTAAAGCTTGGGTCGCGTCTTTTTTTTGCCTGTTATTTGATAAACTTCATCAGCGTACGAGCATCGCCGTGATCAATTTCGGCCATATACAAACCCGGTTTTAAATGCGCTAAACTGATTTTAATTTGCAACTTGCCGGTTGGTGAAATTGTACGCACACGTTGTTCGGTTATATTGAAAATTTGAATTCGGCTTATATGTTTCTGCGCCTTTATGGTCAGAACCTCATTTACCGGATTGGGGAATAGTCTTACCGATTTTGTTGAGCGGCTGCTCTGGGTTTTATCAAAGCCCACTCGTTCACAATCAAAATAGGCTCAAGGCGTGTCCATATTTCATTTAAAAGCTGAAATGGAACGGCTCCCGTATCGGGTGCATCTCCCATTCTTACGATTACGATATTTTTTTCGGCCCAAACCACTACAACTTGCCCGTTGAGTCCCAAGTCTGGATAAACACCGTTTGGTACATCAGGTGCGAAGGAACCCGGGAAACCCTGTGTAAATCCGGGAGCTCTGTATTGACCTTTACCCGGCAGCCACCATAAATAGCCGTATGATTCATTTAAGTTTTGGGAAGTGGAAACGGAGGCTGTTAAAAAACCGGGATCATCCAAAACCGGTGTTCCGTTCCAAGAGCCGCTTGCGTTCATCAACAAACCAAAACGAGCCATGCTGCGCGCGGTAATAAAATAAACATGGTTGAAGCCCAATGTGGTGTAAAGCCCTGTGATGCCGGTTTTATCACGAATTTCACGATTGATGAATACATTGATGTTTTCACCCGCTGCCGCTTCAACCACATCACGTAAAATCAAATAGGGAGCGTTGTAATAATACCATTCAGTACCCGGTTCTGAACGATAAAACAAACAGGTGTCTTCTGTACAATTTTCGTCCTTCACGTTAAAATCCAAACCCGAAGTCATTGTGAGAAGATGGATGATTTTGATTTGGCTCTCTAAACTGTCGGGAGCAGAGGTTCAGCCTGTTCCCAAGTGTAAACTTACCGGGTCATTGATATCCAATACACCTTGTTTTTGCGCAACGCCCACACAAAAATTCATGAGGGTTTTTCCCGCAGAAACCCAATACCAAACACTGTCACGGGTAAACGAATCAAAATATTTTTCAATAACCCGTTTTCCCGATTTTAAAACCATGAAAGCTTTGGTGTTTTGAGTTTCTAAATATTGGTACAAATCTAAGGTGTCTTTTGCGCACCAATCGAGATCATCAAAGGAACGGTTTTGCCAAGTATTACCCGATACCGCCGGGAAATAAAGATCTTGTGCAAATGAAAACAGGCTTGAAAGAGCAGCGAAGACTAAAAGGATGCATTTCATGGTCCTCAAATTTAAACGATTTCTTTATAAAGGAGATTAAAACCCCGCAGTTATTTACTTTTGCGGCATAAAATTCAGCTATGTCAAAAAACACACCGGATATTTCACCCGCAACTGAAGAAATGGCGCTTCAATTGGGTTTAACCAAAGAGGAATTTCAAACAGTAAAAAAGATTTTGGGTAGAGACCCAAACTTTTGTGAGGTAAGCATTTACTCGGCCATGTGGTCTGAACATTGTTCGTATAAAAACTCCATCAAATGGTTGAAAACGCTTCCTAAAAAAGGGGAGCACCTTTTGGCAGAAGCCGGTGAAGAAAATGCAGGGTTGGTGGATATTGGAGACGGCTTGGCGTGTGCCTTTAAAATAGAGTCACACAATCACCCCTCAGCCATTGAGCCCTATCAAGGAGCAGCAACCGGAGTGGGCGGAATTAATCGCGATATTTTTACGATGGGAGCCCGGCCCATAGCACAAATGAACTCCCTTCGTTTTGGAAATTTAGATGAAGAAAAAACCAAATGGTTGCTCAAGGGAGTCGTTAAAGGTATCGGAAATTACGGTAATTCATTTGGTGTGCCCGTTGTAGCCGGGGAAACCTTTTTTGACGATTCATTTAATACCAACCCGCTTGTAAACGCTTTTAGTGCCGGCATTGTAAAGGTGGGTGAAACTTTATCGGCAACATCTTACGGAACGGGTAATCCCGTTTATATTGTGGGGAGTGCAACCGGTAAAGACGGTATTCATGGAGCCTCCTTTGCTTCCAAAGATATTACTGATGCCTCAACAGATGATTTGCCTTCAGTTCAAGTAGGCGATCCTTTTCAGGAAAAACTATTATTGGAAGCTACTCTGGAGTTGGCCAAAACCGATGCCGTAGTAGGTATGCAGGATATGGGAGCAGCAGGAATTACATGTTCAACTTCAGAAATGTCTGCCACCAACGGCTTTGGAATGGATATCGACCTGGATAAAGTGCCTACTCGTCAAGAGGGTATGCACGGATTTGAGATATTATTGTCTGAATCTCAAGAACGTATGTTGGTTGTCGTGAAAAGGGGAAAAGAGAAAACCGTTGAGGATATTTTTGAAAAATGGGACCTCAATGCCAAGCAAATCGGTGAAGTTACAGAGGGCGGAATACTCAATTTCAGTAAAAATGGCGAGATTATCGCTACTGTCCCGGCAGAATCATTGGTTTTGGGAGGCGGAGCTCCGGTATATGACAGGGAGTATGCAGAACCTGCTTATTTTAAAGAGAATCAAAAGTTTAAAATTGAGAATATTGAAGTGCCGAAATACCTTAAAAAAGTAGCGCTATTTTTATGTTCAGAACCGAATATCGCTTCGAAGCGTTGGATCATGCGGCAGTATGATTCGATGGTGGGTACGGCGAACATGAGTACAAATAAACCCGGAGATGCCGCGGTAGTCAATATCAAAGGAACAGAAAAGGCACTGGCCATGACCGTAGATTGTAATTCGCGTTACGTACAAGCCGATCCTGATAAAGGCACGCAAATTGCCGTTGCCGAGGCAGCTCGAAATATAGTATGTGTAGGTGGTGAACCGCAAGCCGTTACCAATTGCTGTAACTTTGGTAATCCGTATAATCCCGAATCTTATTGGCAATTTGTAAACGCCATTAAAGGTATGAGTAAGGCTTGTTTAGCCTTTAATACACCCGTTACAGGAGGAAATGTGTCCTTCTATAATCAAACTGTTTCGGGCGGTAAAGAAGTCCCTGTTTTCCCCACTCCCACAATTGGTATGATTGGTTTGTTACCAAAGGAACGCCAAATGACTCTTGACTTTAAAAAGGAAAGTGACATTATTTATTTAATTGGTGAGAACCAAAACGATATTGCCTCCAGTGAGTATTTGGCGAAGTACCACGGTGTGACAGCCTCTCCGGCACCTTATTTTGACTTGGAAACAGAACAAGAGGTTCAAGAAGCTGTAAAAAAGGTGATTAGCGAAGGAGTTATAACTTCTGCCCATGATTGTGCAGATGGAGGCTTATTTATTACTTTATTGGAAAGTTCCATGCCGCGCCATAAAGGATTTACCATTTCATCAGATCCACTCATCAGGAAAGATGCATTTTTATTTGGTGAGGCTCAATCCCGAGTAGTTGTTTCTGTGCCCGGTGTGTTTCATGAACAATTTATGGAGGAGATGACACACTTTGAAGTGGATTACAGTTTGCTGGGTTACGTAACAAACGGCGCTATTGAAATAGACGGCGAAAGCTTTGGAAATATCGATGACTTTGCTGAGGTTTATGACACGGCATTGGAAAAACGATTGAAATAATTATGGCGAGTGATTGAAGAAAAGGGCTTCAAATTCAAAAGCTCTACCTAACGGTGCGTCAACACAATGAAAACCAAATAAGCGCTTAAACCCGAGCACTTTTTTTATGCAAATACCATGGGGTTCTGACCAAAATTATGAAAGTGAAACAGCATGCTTCCTAAAATCCGAGTCCAAAAGTCACCCGAATAACGGGATTGCGATACGGGCTGTAAACAGAATCATTGATGTTGTATAAAATCATGATTCCCGAGAAAAAACGGTCACTGAAAAACTGCATATATCCGCCACCGGCAAATAAGCTGTAAACATTAAATGCATCATTACGCATCCTGTCAAACCTTCCGTTAAGTACTTCGAACTCCACATGCGTAAAAAGCTCCTCGGTAATGAAATATCGGGCGAAAGTACTGCCTCCCAGTATGGTTGTACTGTAATTAATAGTATTGTCGCTAAAATACAGGTAACGCGCACCCAAGCCCGCAGTGAATCGATCTGTGAACCAATACCCCACATCCGGACTTAAATTGACAAACGTAAAAGTACCAAATTGGGCACCTAAACTTCCTCCCACATAAATACGATCCGGACTAAACCCTCCGCGGTCATTCGGCTGTTTTGAAATATCGTCTTCACGGGTATATTGACTCATTGCCGTTCCGGTGAAAAACAGGAGGAAAGTTGCGATAAAAAAGAATCGGTTCATAATTGTCACAAATATAAAACAAAGAGACCGGATTGAAGTTTATTGCGCATAATGAGCCTGTGAAAAGAGTATTAATTTTGGCGTGAAATAAAGGAGAGAGAAATAAGTATTTTCGAAAACGTTGAATGCATAAATTGAGATGAAAGAACAAAAAACCATTGCCGTTACCGGCAGTAGCAGAGGAATAGGACGGGCAGTTGTACAAAACTGTGCACAAGCCGGTCATAAAGTCATTGCCGTAACGCGAAATAGCGGGTGTTTTGACAATGCCGCCGCCAATATAGTACCCGTTTATATAGATGTAACTAATGAAAACGGCCGGCGGCAATTGATTAGGCAGTTGGATCAAAACAACATCGTCCTTGACGGAATCCTGCACAATGCCGGTTTGTTGGTTAAAAAACCGTTTTACAAGATGACAGAGACAGACTTGATGCGGATGTATAAAGTCAATTGCATCACTCCTTTTATGGTCACCCGTGACTTAATTGATGCGGGTAGAATACGTGTTAAGTCATCCATTACCGCTATTTCGAGTATCGGAGGAGTGGAAGACAGTATAAAGTTTCCTGAACTATCGGGCTATGGCGCGTCAAAATCTGCTCTCAACGCATTGATTCAGCATCTCGCTGTTGAATTAAAGGAGTATCATATTAACGCCATTGCACCCGGAGCCGTAGAAACCGAGATGCAGAAACAGGCATTTCCCAACTTTAAACCGGCGCTTAATGCAGAAGACTTTGCGCAATTTGTTACTTATTTCATTACCGAGGGCTTCAACTTTTTCAATGGTCAAATTCTCAAAGTAAAACTTGATGATCCCAAATAAAGTACATGCCCTGTTTTTTGTCACGTATATATAAGGTATCTACGATTTGCAATCAAGCAACACATTTCACGCATAATAATGGTCAGAACCGCACACGGTGGAGGGTTTAAAGAGCGTTTTGAGCGAAAAAAAGCCGCTAATGAACGGATAAACCCTGCGTAAAAATTGCGTTACAAAAAGGCTAATGAGGCAGTTGGGAGCAGGGTGCAAAAAAACTCACAAATTCATGATAAAAAGTTTGGTTGCGGGAGGTTGAATAGCTGTACATTTGTACCCCGTTTTGAACGGATAGAAGTTGTTTCAAAAAGCGAAAGTACAGAGTGAGAAAAAAATAAAAGATTTTTTCTTGTTGTATGAAAATAAGTTTTACTTTTGCAGCCGCTTTTACGGAGGGTAAAAAAAACCTAAAGGGAGTGAGTTGTAAACCGCGAAAAAAAAACAGTAATTTTTTTCTTGAGGAATAAAAAAGAGTATTACTTTTGCAGCCGCTTTTGAGCGACATGTTTTTTCACATAGGGATAATGAAAATAAAAAGCGCAAAACATTTGCGTGAATAGAAAAAGCGTTATCTTTGCGCCCCGTTTTGGCGGGGTGTTTTGAGAGAGACAAAAGAGAAGTTCTTTAAAAATATTGGAAAGCAAGCGAATGTCCCCTGAGAGGACTTTGAGAGAGTCATTAAATTATAGGATTTACAACGAAGAGTTTGATCCTGGCTCAGGATGAACGCTAGCGGCAGGCTTAACACATGCAAGTCGAGGGGTAACATAGTCTTCGGACTGATGACGACCGGCGCACGGGTGCGTAACGCGTATACAACTTGCCTTTGACAGGAGGATAGCCCGGGGAAACCCGGATTAATACTCCGTAACATGAATGAATCGCATGGTTTATTCATCAAAGTTTCGACGGTCAAAGATGGGTATGCGTCCCATTAGCTGGTTGGTGAGGTAACGGCTCACCAAGGCGATGATGGGTAGGGGTTCTGAGAGGATGATCCCCCACACTGGTACTGAGACACGGACCAGACTCCTACGGGAGGCAGCAGTGAGGAATATTGGTCAATGGACGCAAGTCTGAACCAGCCATGCCGCGTGCAGGATGACGGCCCTACGGGTTGTAAACTGCTTTTATATGGGAATAAACCCTCGAACGTGTTCGAGGCTGAAGGTACCATACGAATAAGGATCGGCTAACTCCGTGCCAGCAGCCGCGGTAATACGGAGGATCCAAGCGTTATCCGGATTCATTGGGTTTAAAGGGTCCGCAGGCGGGATACTAAGTCAGTGGTGAAAGCCTCCAGCTCAACTGGGGAATTGCCATTGATACTGGTATTCTTGAGTATAGTTGAAGTGGGCGGAATGAGTCATGTAGCGGTGAAATGCATAGATATGACTCAGAACACCGATTGCGAAGGCAGCTCACTAAACTATTACTGACGCTCAGGGACGAAAGCGTGGGGAGCAAACAGGATTAGATACCCTGGTAGTCCACGCTGTAAACTATGATCACTCGCTGTTGGCGATATACTGTCAGCGGCTTAGCGAAAGCATTAAGTGATCCACCTGGGGAGTACGCTCGCAAGAGTGAAACTCAAAGGAATTGACGGGGGCCCGCACAAGCGGTGGAGCATGTGGTTTAATTCGATGATACGCGAGGAACCT
>CAJXMT010000068.1 GCA_913056155.1 uncultured Cryomorphaceae bacterium | reverse complement strand
ATGCTTACGCTTGGTCGAACAGTGCCACAGGCGCGTCACAAAACAACTTAGCGGCGGGCAACTACACCATCACGATTTCCGATGCCAACAGTTGTGAAGACACCGTTCAAATTTCAATTATTGAACCTTCGGCGTTGAGTGTATCGGCGAACATCAACCAAAACGTTTCGTGCAACGGCGGTAACGACGGTGAAGCCACGATTTCAGTCACGGGCGGAACGGGAATGTATTCGTACGCTTGGTCGAACAGCGCTAGCGGCGCATCACAAAACAACCTGACTGCCGGTAACTACACCATCACGGTTTCGGATGCCAACAGTTGTGAGGAAACGATTCAAATTTCGATTTCAGAACCGGCGAGTATGGTTCTGACCATGAATAACAACACCAACGTAAGCTGTTACGGACAAGCAAACGGATCGATTACAACTGTTGTAACGGGAGGCCAAACTCCTTACCATTACCAATGGAGTAACGGCATGAATACAGCTTCGGCTTTTAGCTTGGATACCGGAAGTTATTCGGTAACTGTGACAGATGCAAACGGATGTTTGGTGGCAGGAACTCAAACTATTTCGGGACCCGCTGCTCAACTATCTGTTTCCATGCAAGTGACGAATGATGTGAGCTGTTCAGGTGGAAGTGACGGTGAAGTAAGTGCCGGTGCAGCAGGGGGAACCCCTGCATACAGTTACACATGGAGTAATGCGGGAACCGGATCTACACAAAACGGACTTTTGGCAGGCGTGTATTTTGTGACGGTTGAAGATTCCAATAACTGTTCAACAGTGGGAGCAGTGACGGTGAGTGAACCATCACCGGTTCAGGCTGTGATCATGAACACCCAAAATGAAAGTTGTGCGGGAAGTGCAGACGGAACAGCAACGGCAACGGGATTGGGCGGTACTGCTCCCTATTCTTATGCCTGGCCAAACAGTAATTCGACAGCTCAAAGTACAGGCCTTGCTCCCGGCTCGTATGAAGTTACGGTTACAGATTTCAACGGATGTACCTCAACTTCAACAGCGCAAATAAACGGTTTTGACACGTTAGAATTAAATGTAAACCAATTGAGAAATGTGAGTTGTGCGGGAGGCGCTACAGGTGAAGTTTCTCTAAATGTGACGGGAGGTAAAAGTCCGTACGCATTTAATTGGAGCAACGGCACGGCTAACAATACGGCGGTGAACCTCAGTGCGGGGATTTACGGCGCAACTGTAACCGACGCCAATGGTTGTACGGATACTGTTCATGTACAAATTTCTCAGCCCGGTGTTTTACAGGCTCAATTACATACTACTCACATTTCATGTAACGGGGCTGCTGATGGGCAATTAGCTGTTTCAACTACAGGAGGTAAAGGCAATTACACCTATCAGTGGAGCAACCAACAAAACGGTGATTCTATTGGCGGTTTAACTGCCGGGAACTACCTGGTTACGGTGAGTGATTCTGCCGGTTGCAGTACGATTTTATCAACTGTTGTAAATGAACCCGAATTGTTGACAAGTGATGTGGTAGAGTTATCAGGCGTTTTATGCACCGGAGGTTTTGACGGAAAAGCTTTTGCTCAGGCGACCGGAGGCACTTCACCTTATGGTTATGTTTGGGGCAACGGAGAAACGGACTCAACTGCTGATAGTTTAGCTGCCGGCGTAAACCGTGTTACCATGACCGACTTTAACGGTTGTGAAACAGTTGACAGTGTTTTGATCAGTGAGCCGCAGCCCTTAAGCCTATTTATCGACGGAATTAAAAATGTGACCTGTTTTGGTTACCGAAACGGTGAAGCGGAAGTTGAAGCATTGGGCGGTACGGCGCCTTATCGCTATGAGTGGAGTACAGCATCGAGAAGTAAAATTCCGCGTAATTTGAGATCGGGCTTTAATGTGGTGACGGTAACGGATATCAATGGCTGCAGTGCGACAGACTCTGTTGAATTGGGTACTCCCGAGCAAATTGACACATCGCTCACTACCCATTATCCCGAGTTGATTATCAATCTGAGAAGTGCGCAATATCGCTGGTTAAATTGTGAGACCAATCAAATTGTTCCCAATGAAACGGGTAGGCGCTTTACTCCGCCGAAAAACGGCTCCTACCGCTGTGTGATTTTTGCCAAAGGCTGTGCCGATACCACGCGCTGTTTTGATGTTTTCAATGTGAGTGCAGGTGATGTTTCCGGCAATGAAACTTCCTTTGAGGTATATCCCAATCCGAACCGGGGAGCGTTCACTGTAAGACTTACAGGCACAACAGGTAAGCCGGTGACCATCGAAGTTACAGATATGAGCGGAAGACGCGTTCACACACGAAATATAGGTCGAGTGGCCGGTGAAGAGCTAATACCGCTCAACTTAAATATTGCATCCGGTGTTTATTTCGTGAAAATAATAGCGGGCGAACGCCGAGAGGTGAAGCGAATTGTAGTGCAGTAAGCACACTTCTTACAACATAAATAAAAAGCCGTTCAACATACAATGCTGAACGGCTTTTTGTGCTTTTAACAAAACAGGATTAGCAAATTTCGTTGAAAGCGGCTTTCAAATGCTCGGCAATCATTTCGGCAGGTCTACCTTCAATATGGTGACGTTCTAACATGTGCGCCAATTTACCGCCCTTAAACAAGGCTATTGCAGGGGAAGACGGCGGGTACGGCAACATATACTTTCTGGCTTGTTCCGTAGCCTCTTTATCAACTCCGGCAAAAACTGTAGCCAGTTTATCGGGCTTTTTATCATTTTCTAAAGCGCCTTTTACACCCGGACGAGCATTACCGGCCGCACATCCGCAAACTGAATTGACAACCAACAATACCGTTTCATTTTCGGTTTTTAATATTTCGTCAACACCTTCGCGTGTTGTTAATTCCTCAAATCCCACACCGGTTAAATCGGCTTTCATGGGTGTTACTAAATCTTCAGGATACATATATTACTATTTTTATTGATTCTAAATTAGACGCAAATGTAACAACTGCTTCTCAGAACAGTTCATCTTTTCTCCTCAAAAAAAGCTTTTATTAATTGGGCACTTTCATCTGCCAGTAAGCCTCCGGAGACTTTAGTTTTGGGATGGAGCAGATTAGTGTGTCTCTCAAATCCCCTTTTCGGGTCTGAAGCGCCGTAAACAATCTTTCCGGGTCTGCTCCAAAAAAGCGCTCCCGCACACATCACACAAGGCTCTAAAGTCACATAAAGGGTGCAGTCGTTCAAAAATTTACCGCCCAGTGCCTCTGAAGCGGAAGTAATGGCAATCATCTCAGCATGCGCGGTTACATCGGTAAGTTGTTCAGTTAAATTATGAGCTTTCGCTATAATTTTGTTTCCCATTGCAATAACACAACCCACCGGAATTTCACCGAGATCAAAAGCCTGTTGAGCTTCTGCCAAGGCGCGCCTCATAAAATAATTGTCGTCAAAAACGTTAATCGGCATGAGTAAAAATTATAGGAGCTCCTTACCGGGAAATCACAACACGTTTGTTGTGCATTCCGCTCGAAGTTTTTATTTTAAAAATATACATACCCGATGAGAGGTTACTCACATCAACGTCATAACGATTATCATCTGTGATATTTCGGGTACTTATTAAGCTGCCTCTCAGGTCAAATATCTGAAGTGAACCTTTGGCGTTTTCCAGAAAAACCACACGGTTAGCCGGATTGGGATAAATAACAGGATTCTTTGCCTCTTCACTGCGTTCGTCAGCGAAAGTAGAACCATCTCCTGTTGTAAATTCCCAAGCGGGAGTCCAAGGATTTTCTTGTGAAGCAGCAGAAATGGTACGCACGCGCCAAAAGTAGCGTGTAAAATGATCAAGATCTTCCAATTGCAGTCGCGTATCTGATCCGTTGGCCAAATTTGAGCCGATGGAAATGATGCGCGAGTCAGCGTCTGAAAAGTCTGCATTTTTAGACCACTCGACTTCGTATAAACTCCCGCGCGCCGGATTCCAATCTAAATTGGGGTTTACGGCAACCGGGTTGGAATTATTCAAAGGCGCCACCAACGAAGGAACGTCGGTATTCAGCTCTCCGTTGATATTAATATCATCTAAATACAAATCGTTACCGCCTTCACCTTCAAAAACCAGTCGAAACTGCATTTGATTGGTATTGGCAAATTGAGGAATAGCAAAAGTATGTTGCCGCCAATTATTCGATGACAATCCTTGCAGCGGCGTACTCATTTCGGGAGCTGAACTCAACTGACTTGTTGAAATTAAAGTTAAGGTTTGCCAGTTTTCACCGCAATCTCCACTGAGCTGAACACGTAACCGAGTCGATGAACCCTCGCCGGGCAAATCAGAAAAAGCCGTATAAAAAGTGAGTTGCGGATTTGAAATGTTGGTCAAACTGTAATTCTTACTTGTCAACGAAGCTTTCCCTTGGGAATAATTGAAGTTTCGCACGCGTAATGCTTTACTTCCGGAGTAAGACTCTCGATTGGAGTGCTCCCAACCGAATCCGCTTTCATATTGTTGCGCATTCCATCCCTCCAAAATTAAATCGCGATCAAACTCAAAAGATTCAACCATTGGAGATCCGGAGCCGTTTACAGGTAAAACCCGAATAAAATAATCTCTGGTTATTTCCTCTTCTTCAGAACCCGCTTTTGCTTTGAGCGTTACAGAGTAAATACCGGGCACATTGTATCTCACTTTGGGATTTTCATCTGTTGAAACCTCCGGAGAGCCCCCTATGAATTTCCAATCAAATTCATTTGCCCCGTAAAGGGAACGGTTCTGAAAACTGAGTTCAGTCCCTTGACAAATCTGAACAACATCAGTCTCACATTCCGGGAAACCCTCTATTTCAAAATCAGCTTTACACAATTGCGGTTGATACTCGATTACTCCTGTTTCTCTCAGGTTTTGACTACTTACCAAATTAGTCAAAAAGTTATTGTTATTTATGGCTCTGATCATACGAACAGACTGACCTTGCGTGAACATGTTTTGACAACCGTTTTGATCGTAACTCATGTAATTTTCAACTTGATCGGGCATGTTTTGAGTAAAAGGAGAAGGCCCTTGTAAATCGTTTGAGCACGTGTTTTGACCAAAATTACAACCGTAAGTTGCCTCTGCAGTGGGCGGAGTATCACAAACCCTGTCTCCCGAGGAACGGCAGTCATCACCGCAGCCGCTTTGAAAAGTATGTAATAAATTAAAGCAATGCCCTACTTCATGCGTTAGCGTTCTTCCGTCTCTGCCTGCAGCGGTTCCTATCGTTCCCGTTCTGTCATGGCGTTGCACAACGCCGTAGGTGCGCAATTGACCACTGCCCGGGAATTGAGCAAAGCCCAAAACAGTACCACCGCTACCGCCGCGAATACTATTGACTGTCCATATATTAAAATATTTATCTGCCGGCCAATAGCTCACTTCTTTGGGTTCATTGCGCACACCGTAAGTGCGTGCGGGATCATTCACGCGCACCACACCGTCTGTACAATTACCGTCGGGATCAATTTTAGCCAACCGGAATTCTATATTCACATCAGCTGCCACATCACGAAAAATGGAGCGCGTGTTTCCCGTATCGGCATTTAACCTTCTAAAATCATCATTGAGAACATCTATGGCATTTTGCAATTGGGAAAGTTCAACGTTCCCCACGCAATTATCGTGAATCACGTGAAAAACGACCGGAATGATAAAGGGATTACTTCGCGTGCTGAGCGTTTGAAATTCATCGCCCGAATCGGCTTCTAAAGATTTTTCAAAGGCAGCTCGCTCTTCGGGATGTTCTTCTAAATATTCTTCAAGCATTTGATCGGTCAAGCACCAATCTGCCTTAATTTCATTTTGAGCTAATGCACTCGCGGTAAACAAAACTGCGGTAAGAGCAGTCAATAAAAAGTTTTTCATGAATTATAATTACAGTTGTTTCGATTATTGGATTATCACTTTTTCCAAGTACGTCTTTTCAGCAGTTTTTACTGAAAAAAGATAGAGCCCCGCCGGTAAATGACCTACGGAAATTTGGCCGGCTTCACCGTCTCCAACCCGCTGTGAACGGCCTGAAAGCAGCGATTGTCCGGAGATAGAACGCAACTCCCAATCCATTTGTTCACTTTTGTCATTCTCAAGTTCAAACCTGATTGTGTTGCGGGCGGGATTGGGATATACAGAAAAACCGTTTTGAGTGGCCGTTTTTTCACGGACACTCACACCTGTGGAGGAAACCGTAAAAGACCATGTATCACTCCAATCTTTAGGCGAGCCCGAATCAACCCCTCTTACCCGCCAAAAATAGGTTTTATTGATTTCAAGCCCCTGTGCTAAAAACTCGGTATCCTCATTCCCGGCGGTAAGTCCTAAATAATCTTTTTTACCTGAATGAACAACTGTATTAAAACCGTCATCTTCGGCAACTTGATATTCGTATTCATCAACTCCGCCCAGCGGTTGCCATTGCAACAAAACATCTGAGGCCGTATTTACCTCGTTATTAAACGGACTTTTAAGTTGAACTTGATTGCCCCAAGTCCCGGATATATTGATGTCATCCAAATACAAATTATTATTTCCGGCCGATTCCATCACAAACCTGATTCGCGTTTGTTCCCCGATTAAGTTCCCGTCTAAATTTTCAATTGAATTCTGCTCCCAATCTTGCGACGAGCTCGGCGTAAAGGCACCTGAAACAGCATCAGTTGATTCAATAAAAGGCGCTAAACGGTTGTAAACTTCTGTCCACTCAGCCCCGCAATCCGTTGATATTTCAATTCGAATGCGATCTTGTGATGATGCCGATGAGTTTCGAGCATACGCCACTTTAAAATTCAAATTATAAGATGAGTAAACACGCGTGTCTAATGTAGGGCTGATTACAATAAACTCAGATTGTTCATAAGGATTATTGTAGTTTTTCAGTACCAATCCTTTTGTGTTTTGAAAACCGTTGGTCTCCGTTATTTCAAAACCAAAACCATCTGTATTATTCAGCGCATACCAATCTTCATGCGGCAAACCGCCAACCGTTTCAAACGGCTCGTTATAAGGCATGGCATAACCTACAGCTTTACTCACCTGAACATAATCATTTTTTATAACGCTTTTTTGGTCAGAGCCTTGTGTCAAATCCAACCGTACATTGTAAAGTCCCGGTTGATAGTAGTAAGCTGCGGGATTGCGATCCTGAGTTGTGCCCGGCGCGGCACCGTTTAATATCCAATTCCACGATTCGGGATCATATCGAGATTTATCCTCAAAATAAATGGAGTCTCTTTCACAAATAGTAAGTCTCTCCGCAGTAAAATCCACATCGAACAACTCTGTAATTCCGGTAGCAGCCGCATTTTGAGCGGAAATAAGTGAGCTGCGCTCGGCAATATTTGAATTGGCTGCTGCCCGCATACGATCTACTTGGCCTTGAGTAAACATGACATCACAATTGGAGTAATCCATAATGTTTTGCACATTATCCAAGGAGTTACACGTATTTTGAGCTAAATCACAAAGTCCGAAAGTGCCAATAGTTTCAGGTGTATCGGGAACACCATCTGTAATATTGCAATTTGACGGATCTCCCGGTGAATTACTGCCGCCCCAAGGGTGCAACAGGTTAAATACATGACCGATTTCGTGAGAAATAGTGTGCCTTGAGGCATAGTTTGAAGTGCCTATGCTTCCCACGTAGCGGTGATTCGCCACTATACCATCTAAATGTGGCACTTGATTGGCATTACCCGGCAGTATTGCATACGCTGCGGTATTTCCCGAGGCTATATTATTGGCCACCCAAATATTCAAGTAGCTGCCCCGCGGCCAACCGTTCATTTTTTGGCCTTGGCCCGGGTTGTTGGTTTCCGGCGTATTGTATCTGTTTATACCTGATGTGGGGTTTCCATTCGGATCAATTCGAGCCAACCTGAATTCCATATTGGCATTGCCGATTCTGCTCGTAAACTGTGTTATTACCTCATCTAAATCTTCATTTAATGCACTAAAATCCTCATTTACAATACGCATACAATCGTGAATTTGCTCATCACTAATGTTTTCGGGGCCGTTTTGGTGAAGTATATGAAACACCACCGGCACCAATATTTTATTATTTCGCGCAGAGCGAGAGGGGCTATTCACATAGGCCTCTGTTTCTTGTTCCAAAGCTTTTGTATCTTCCTCTGCTCGTTGCCTCAACTCGGGATTATCGCGCACAACCTCCTCCCACATCTCTGTGGTGGCGCAGGGTTGGTGGTTCTGACCAAAACCCGAAAACGAAGTAAAAATAAATACAAAAGCGGCTATTGAAAAAATGGAGTGAGAGTGATTCATCTAAAAAGTGTATTTAAAAGGTTATAACGCCGGAGATATCGAACTGTTTCATTAAACCTGTTTACCTATATTTCTATGTCGCGCAATGAGCCTACGACAGCGTTTGTAAATAAACCTTGATTTAATACGTGAAGATACTTAGCTGCAATATCTGAGGGAGATGCCAATTCGCCGTGTTCTTTGAATCCTTGAAAGTCCTCCACCCTGCTGAAATCTTCTTTTTGTGCACCTCTGATTTGGCTTTGCATGGGGGTATCTACAACACCCGGGCCTACAGATAATATGCGCACATCATTTCCCAACTCGTTTTGCTCAACTTTTACGGTTTTGCTCAACATATCAACTGCCGCTTTTGAGCCGCAATAACCCGCCCAAGACGGTATTTCATAAGAGCCTGCGCCCGAGCTTACATTGAGTATGGTTTTTGAAGCTTCGCCGCCGTAATCCGGCGCGAGGAATTTATTCATCAAAATAGCAACAGCGGTAACATTCACGTTAAAAACACGTGCTAAAGCTTCGTGATTTGCCGCTCCAATGCGTTTGATATCACCCAAATACCCGGCATTGTTTATCAATATCACCTCATCGGCTTCAACTCGGGGCAGGTCAAAAGCCGCCAAGTCCTCCGGCCGGTTCAAATCCAATTTATAGTGCGTGTAGCGTTCGTGGGCAAGCGTTGCTGTCCTGCTGATGCCGCTTACAACATCTTCTTTATTTTCGAGAACTTTTTCTGCCAGGGCTTTGCCTATTCCGCTGCTTGTTCCCGTAATGATGTAATGTTTCATTTTGTGCTTTTTAAAAGTTTTTTTTGGTCAGAGCCGAATCGAGTTTGTACATTATCTTTTTTCCAATGCCTGTTCCAAGTCCTCAACCAAATCGGCACTATCTTCAATTCCCACACTCAACCTAATGAGAGAGTCACAAATGCCCGATGCTTCTCTTTCTTTTTGGGGAACTGAGGCGTGTGTCATGCAAACGGGATGGCCAATAAGTGATTCCACACCTCCCAATGACTCGGCAAGTGTAAAAACCCGCGTATTTTTAACCAATTGGTGCGCGGCTTCTTGCGTATCTGTTTGTAATGAGAAAGACAGCATGCCGCCAAAGTCTCGCATTTGTTTTTTGGCCAACTCATGCCCCGGGTGATTTTTTAACCCGGGCCAGTGGACGGCGGCAACGCGACTATGTCCGTCCAAAAATTCGGCTACCGCACGTGCATTTTCACAATGCTGTTTCATGCGTACATGAAGGGTTTTTATTCCTCTCAAAACCAAAAAACAATCCATGGGGCCGGGAATTGCTCCCGTGCTGTTTTGGATGCGGTAAATTTCCTCGGCTGTTTTTTTATCATTCACGGCCAGTGCGCCCATTACCACATCAGAGTGACCTCCCAAATATTTGGTAGCGGAATGCATAATTATATCTGCTCCCAATGCCGCCGGCTGTTGCAGATATGGTGTGGCAAAGGTGTTGTCCACCGCCGATATAATATTGTGTTTTTGGGCTAACGCACAAACGGCTTCAATGTCAACAAGATTGGTCATCGGGTTGGTGGGCGTTTCCATCCAAATCAGTTTCGTGTTTTTATTTATAAGTTCCTCTACAGCTTGTAAATCGTCCATCGCGGTAAAATGAAACTCAATACCGTACTTCTTGAAAACGCTGTTGAAAATGCGGTGAGTGCCGCCGTACAAATCGCGGGTTGCAATGACCTCATCACCCGGATTCAGCATTTTCAAAACGGCATCAATAGCGGCTAAACCGCTGCCAAAGCAGGCTCCGTATTTTACGCCCTCAATGGCTGCTATATTTTTTTCCAGTGCATCGCGAGTTGGGTTGAGTGTGCGCGAATATTCGTAACCCTTATGTTTTCCCACTTCATGTTGAGCGTAAGTGGAGGTTTGATAAATGGGCGTCATCACAGCGCCGGTGGACGCATCGGGTTTTAATCCGCCGTGAATAGCCGTAGTGCCAAATCTCATTTCCTTTTTACTCATCATTATACTATTGCGTTATTTACAAATTCTTTCGCGGGGTTAGCGGGTTTCTGAATTTAATAAACTTACGCCCTAAGTACACGCGTTGAATCCATTTGGGTAAGATTATAGCGCCCAAAAACAAATACGGGTAAAAAGTCAACACCCTCCATAAAAAAGCAATGCCGGCCACCAAACCCAAAGGTACAATTCCGTCAAAAAATTCGGCAAATGCAAATTCTGCCACACCTGCGCTGCCGGGTGTAGGACTGATCAACATGATCACCCACATCACCAATTGGCGCGAGAGCACGATTAAGTTTTCATTAAAGCTCAAATTTAAAAAAGCCATCAAAATAAAATTGGCTACTAAAAAGCGTGCGGTCCACGAAAGAGCGGTAGCGCCAAAAGCCCGCACCCAAAAAACAAAAGGTTTCCCTTTCATTTCCACTGAGGTGGTAATAATCTCATCGCCGGTACGGTAAGCCTTGCGCAGCCATCTTTTGAGCAAACGGGTGGAAAAAACACGAATTAACAGCATTTTAAACCGCTCCGGACTGATAAAAATACCGTACATAATAATGGAAATTAAAAAGATAATAAACCCGTAACCCACCCAAAAAGCCTGCATAATTCCCAATTCCATTCCCAACACGGGCCATGAACTTATACCTTCGGGAAAAAGCAATCCCGTGCCTACAATCGTAAATAAAAGCGGCACCATCAAAACGTAAAAAAGCTCATCTAAAAATGCAGTAATCATTACAATTGAAGTACTGCGACCCACAGAGAGCTTTTCCTTGGACAATATAAAAATGGCTATTCCCGAACCGCCCACGACCGAAGGCGTAATGGAAGAGCTGAACTCCCAAAGCATGATGGCGTCAAAACTGTTTCGCCAAGAAATACGCTGATCAGAGAGTACCCGCAAACGGTACATGTAGCCAACCTCCCGGCACACTGCCGCAAACACGGCAATACCAATCCATAAAACCGAGTTTCCCGTAAATTCAATAGCTCGTAAAGCTTTTGGATCTAATTCAGAATAAAGCAAATATGCAGCAACTCCCAACCCCAAGGCAATTGTAATAAAAATTCTCTTGGGGTTTAAAAGCGTACGTAACGGACTCGATTTTTTGACTCTCTTAACCTGTGCCATGAATACTATTTAATGCGAAAACTCAGCCGCGGCATGAAGAATATCAAATAAAACGACCTGCAGTATTTACAGGTGCAGCGCGAAAATAGAAACATTTAAAAGATATGGGGTGCGGGGAGACCCACTAATTGATTCAAAAAACCTGAAAAAATAATTAACTCTCTCGAGACTGCTCTTCCAGCAGCTCTTCCAAATGATTTAACCCCATAAGCATTACCGCATTTCGCGGCAAATCAATACCTTCAAAAATTTTGGAGGCACCGCTAAAATAAATTTCTTTATCGGGATGGTCCTCGCAAAGGGTTTTTAAAAAGCCCCCCACTTCCTCCACCGGTAACGCCCGAATAAAAAAAGTAAGCAATACATCAGTGTTTACCTGTTTTGATACTTTCAGCATATCATCGTAAGGTACGTTTTGCCCTAAATAATAGGTTTTAAACCCTCGCGAACGCAACAAATACTGAGAGAGTAACAACCCCAACTCGTGCAGTTCATCCTCAGGTAAAAAAAGCAAATACGATTTTTTATTTGATTCTACCGGTACCGGCAATTCATCAATTTCGCGTTCTACTTTGCGGCGAATCAAATGCGAAATAAAATGCTCTTGAGCGGGATTTACCTCATTAATACCCCACATGACACCCACCTTTTCCAAAAAAGGATAAACCACATCAGTTATGGTATTTCTGAACCCGATATCGCGAATGGAAGCACTTATTATATTGAGGAACTCCAACTCATCAACTTCAAACATCGCCACCATGAGGCCGTTGACCCGAGCACTGTATTTCAAATTATCAGAATCCCGGTCATCATTTTCAAAGATTTCCTTTACCTCATTGTGGAGTTCTTCAGCTGTTAGAGAGCCTATATAAGATATTCTCCTTCCCGCATCCAACATCACCGTGACATTCAACAAGTGTTTCAACTGGGCATCATCGTAATATCGAATATTTGTGGCTGTACGGCGGGGTACAACAATACCATGCCTCTTTTCCCACATCCTGATGGTGTGCGCTTTGACCCCTGTGAGTTTCTCTAAATCTTTAATCGAATATTGCGTTGCGTATTCAGCCACTTGTTTTATTATTTTTGTGCCGCCTTTACAGCGCTTTTCATGAATAACCTGCGGTTAAACATTTGGTCTTTTAAATAATGCTCTTATTCACTTAACTTTATGCAAACGTAAACAACTCCAACTCAAAATAGTTGTAGCTACAATTGTTTTTTATGCCCAAAACCGAAAAAATAGCTCAAACCCTAAAGAATCTGCCGCTTAAACCCGGAGTTTACCGTTTTTACGATAAAAAAAACAACCTCATTTACGTAGGCAAGGCTAAAAAACTCAAAAATCGCGTTTCCTCATATTTCAACAAAATAAAATACGAAAACGCCAAAACCCGCATCATGGTGGGTAAAATTGAAGACTTAGACTATATCGTAGTCGATAGTGAATACGACGCACTACTTCTTGAAAACGCCTTAATCTCCAAACATCAACCCAAATACAACATCCAATGGCGCGATGATAAATCGTACCCTTTCATCTGCATTAAAAACGAACCTTTTCCCCGCGTTTTTT
>CAJXMT010000067.1 GCA_913056155.1 uncultured Cryomorphaceae bacterium | reverse complement strand
TTGCCAAGCTGCACCGCCGCCGCCAAATGAACCGCTAATTCCGTTGCCCGCTGCGTTTCCTCCTTCAGCACCATTTATAAAAGCATACCCGCCCTCAGCATTTGCAGCAGTTTGCGTACTGGATTGGCCATTGGTTAAAAACCCGCCGCCGCCACCTGATCTTTGGGTTGCATCACCACCATTTCCTCCCACGCCTCCATTACCACTTTGAGTAGCACCTGCACCATTATTTCCCGCCGTGCCGGCAGTTGCATCCCTAAGGGGTGAATATGCAGCCGGTGAGCCACCGCCGCCTCCGGCAATAACCAAAATATCTGCCGTAGAAGTTGCGGGAGCCTTTACTACAAAAGAACCGCCGCCGCCGCCGCATGAATTTGGTTCACCGGGTTGAACGACTCCTTCCTGCCCTACAACTATGTGTAAAACGTCATTACTATTCAAGGTAAATTCACCTTCCATCACAGCACCTAAACCGCCACCTGCGCCTCCTCCCTGAGCGCCGCGCGCCTCAATGTGATACAATCCGGCAGAAGGTACCGTCCAAATTTGAACGCCGTTATTGGAGGTTACCTGGCCCGCTAAAGCCGTGCCGGCGTAGGCCGCATTTAACTGAGCTTGGGTGGGACCTGTTTGACCTGTTGCACCGGCAGTAGTAAAAGTTAACGGTTGACTGATTAACCAAGCGGGTAAACAAATTGAAAATAATAAAAGCGGGATACGTAATTGTTGCACCTTCATAGATGATGGTTTTTCATGTGTACAAATAGTTTTCATGCCGCAAGACGTTAAACCAAGTAAAAGTGTTGCCTCATTGAAAATTACCAAACATTTGTTTACAATAAAATGTGTGTTTTATCTCATTCATTAATTTGCTTTAACAGCAAGTGTTTTCATCGGCTTTTATAATAAAGTTTGTCCTTAATTATTAAATTGCAGATTCACCCTTTCCAAAGCCTCAAAGTCAAAAAGTTCATTCCTTCAATCGCCATTGACCTTTATTAATTAAAGGTTCTGCTTGCTTGAATTTTACCGTTTTTTCCTCCCCCGTCATGGCATTCATAATGGTCACCTTATCATTTCGGCCATACGTTTTGTCTGACTTGGCCGGTTCGGGTTTGGGCGCATTATTTTGCGAAGGGTCGTGGTATTCGGGTTTGCCGCCGGCCGCAGCAGGCAACTCGTCTTTTCGAGTTTCCAGCTTTGGCTTTTTCTTGGGTTGCGGTGCCCGGGCAGCTGAAACAGACCCTTCCTCTGCCTTGGGCAATTCCGCTTTCATCAAGAAGGAAATCACCTCCCTGTTGATTTTCAAAACCATTTCCTTAAACAGCCTGAAAGATTCAAATTTGTAGATCAACAGCGGATCTTTCTGCTCATAACGTGCACTTTGAACAGATTGACGCAATTCATCCATCTCGCGCAGGTGATCTTTCCAGTGCAAGTCAATCATGGCCAAGGTTACAGAGCGTTCAAGGGCGTTCACTAACTCCTTGCCGTTTGAGTTGAAACTCTTTTCCAGGTTGGCAATCACTTGTATAGATTTTTTACCGTCACTAAACGGAACTACCATATTGATGAAATCCACCTTGGGATCTTCGTAAACCCGCTTCACAACGGGAAAAACGGTTTGGGCCGTTTTTTCGGCTCGGTTCTGATAGTTATTCACAGCTACCTGAAGAATTTCTTCTGTAAGAGTATCTGCATTGGATTTTAAGAATTTTTCCTTATTGACAGGCGATTGCAATTGAAGGTTGGTAATCAATTCTATTTCAAAACCGTCGTAATCTTTGGTCGCGTGATAATCTTCAACAATCCCGTTGATTAATTCATAAATAGAAGTGGCCAAATCACTTTTTAATCGCTCGCCGTTGAGTGCGTGCTTGCGTTTTTTGTAAATCACCTCACGTTGGCGATTCATCACGTCATCATACTCCAACAACTGTTTACGTATGCCAAAGTTATTCTCTTCAACTTTGCGTTGGGCGCGTTCTATGGATTTTGATATCATGGAATGTTGAATGACTTCGCCGTCTTCATGTCCCAATTTATCCATCCAGCGCGCAATTCGATCAGAGCCGAATAAACGCATCAACTTATCTTCCAGCGAAACAAAAAATTGTGAGGAGCCGGGGTCTCCCTGTCGGCCGGCTCTACCTCTCAGCTGCCTGTCCACCCGGCGCGATTCGTGACGCTCCGTACCTACGATGGCTAAACCGCCCGCCTCTTTCGTTTCAGGTGTCAATTTAATGTCGGTTCCCCTACCTGCCATGTTGGTAGCAATGGTTACGGTTCCGGGTTCACCGGCGTGTTGTACAACCTCAGCCTCAGCTTGGTGTTTCTTTGCGTTGAGTACTTGGTGCGGTATTTTTCGCATTTTGAGCATTCGGCTCAACAACTCTGAAACCTCAACAGATGTGGTTCCGACCAAAATAGGGCGTTTTGCATTGCGCAGCTTTTCCACCTCGTCAATAACGGCGTTGAACTTTTCACGCTCTGTTTTAAATACCATATCCTGCCTGTCGTCACGCTGAACCGGCTTGTTGGTAGGAATCACCACCACGTCTAATTTGTAAATCTCCCAAAATTCACCGGCCTCCGTTTCTGCCGTACCGGTCATACCCGCAAGTTTGTTATACATGCGAAAGTAGTTTTGCAATGTAACGGTGGCGTAAGTTTGAGTGGAAGCCTCAATTTTTACATTTTCCTTGGCCTCTATGGCTTGGTGTAACCCATCAGAGTATCGGCGCCCGTCCATGATACGGCCGGTTTGTTCATCTACGATTTTCACTTGGTTGTTCATCACTACATATTCCACGTCTTTTTCAAACATGCAATAGGCTTTAAGCAATTTATCAACCGTATGTACGCGCTCCGTTTTCAGCGAGTACTCATTCATTAACTTTTCCTTGGCTTCCGCTTTTTGCTCAACAGGCGTATTGCCTTTTTCTATTTGAGAAAGTTCAGTAGCAATGTCGGGTAAAATAAAAAAGCCCTTGTCATCGGTATCGGCCGTCACCAAGTCAATGCCCTTCTCGGTGAGCTCAACCGAGTTTTGCTTTTCTTCAATAACAAAATACAATTCCTCATCCACAAACGGCATTTCTTTGCCCTGATCTTGCATGTAGTGATTTTCCACTTTTTGCAGGCGTTGTTTCATTCCCGGCTCACTCAAAAATTTGATGAGCGCTTTGTTCTTGGGTAACCCCCTGTAGGCTCTGAACAGGGCCAAACCGCCCTCTGTATTGAGTTGAGAAGCGCGTTTTTTATCACTTTCCGTCTCGGCTTGTTTGAGTTTCTTTTTGGCATCGGTTAAAAGGGCGGTAACGAGCTTGCGTTGAGCGCCTACCAGCCTTTCAACCCTGGGTTTAATATCGTCAAATAAATGTTGGTCGCCTTTTGGCGTAGGGCCGGAAATAATGAGCGGTGTTCGCGCTTCGTCAATCAAAACCGAATCCACCTCATCCACTATGGCATAATTGGGTTTGCGCTGCACCAAATCATCGGGTGCGTTGGCCATGTTGTCGCGCAGGTAGTCAAAACCAAATTCGTTATTGGTTCCAAAAGTGATATCTGCCCTGTAAGCCTTACGCCGTTCATCTGAGTTGGGTTGATGCCGATCAATACAATCAACCGTGAGACCGTGAAATTCATATATAGGCCCCATCCATTCGGCATCGCGTTTTGCCAAATATTCGTTGACCGTAACCAAATGAACGCCCCTGCCTGTTAGGGCGTTTAAATACACGGGGAGGGTCGCCACCAATGTTTTCCCCTCACCTGTTTGCATTTCAGCAATTTTACCTTGGTGAAGTACAACCCCGCCGATAAGCTGCACGCGGTAGTGAACCATATCCCATTTAATATCGGTTCCTGCCGCATCCCACGCCGTTTTCCAAAGTGCGGAGTTATTTTTAATTTCAATTGAATTCCGTTGCGCTGCCAGCTCTTTGTCAAAATCATTCGCCTGCACCTCAACCACATCATTTTGTGCAAATCGCTTGGCCGTTTCTTTCAATACGGCAAAGGCCTCGGGTAAAATCTCATCTAAAACACCGTTGAGCACAAGTGTGATTTCTTTTTCGATAGCGTCAATCCTGTCGTAAATCGCCTCTTTTGCCAGAATATCCGTATTATCTTCGTGATCGGCTTCTTGGCGAAGTGCTTCAATTTCCCCGTTTTTGTCTTTGATTGATTCTTGAATGCGGGCCTTAAATTCTTCGGTTTTACCCCTTAATTCATCGTTAGAGCATGCTGCAAACCGGGCTTCAAAACTTTCAATTTTTTCTACAATGGGCATGATGACTTTAATGTCCTTATCACTCTTAGAGCCCACCAGTTTTGTAAATACTTTTGTTATTGTGTCAAGCATAATGCCTATATCTGTTTTCTTGTTGTTTTTGAGAACCCTTACACGGGTTTTGCGTCCTTATAAATAAGGAGCACAAAGGTAATGTTATTTTGTGTTTTGCGCTGTGTGAAGCCGATATTGAATGTGCTTTTCTTAACATAGGGAAAACCCGGAGTTAATCAATCGGCATGCTCAAATTCAGGAAGAAAAATTATTTTTGTCAGTTGAACCTTATACATCATGTCCCGAATTCTGCATTTTTGCCGTTTCACCGCAATACTTTTCTTTTTGATTGGCTTGCCCACGGGTATTTTAGCACAAATTTACCCCGTACCCGGCGGAGATCAAAAACAAGACACCCATCAATATATGGGTAACATCCCCAAGGGGTTTTCCGAAGTCCCCTACTTCACATTTGGAAGCGGTATCGGGATTTTTTCACCCGATAGTTTATACTCCTTTAATTTGCGTTTTCGTATTCAGAACCGAGCCGCCTTTACGTTTAAAGAAAGCAGCTTAGACGAAGTAGAAGCCCGTGTACGCCGGTTGCGATTGAGGTTTGACGGCTTTGTGTACAGCCCCAAGATTTATTATGTAGTGCAATTATCGTTTTCACGAGAAGATATGGATTGGCAAAACACAGGTGTTCCCAATATCATTCGAGATGCCATGATTTTTTACAAGCCGCACCCCAAACTGCAGTTGGGTTTTGGCCAAACCAAACTACCCGGCAACAGGCAGCGCGTAAATTCATCGGGCGACCTCCAATTTGCAGATCGCAGCATTGTGAATGCAAGGCTGAACGTTGATCGTGATTTTGGACTTCAAGCCGCATACACCGAAAATATTTTTAAGCGTTTTTACACCGTTTTCAGAGCCGCCCTTACCACCGGTGAAGGCAGGAACATCCTTGCAACGGGAAAAGGCTTGGCTTACACCGGGCGCGTAGAAATTTTGCCCTTCGGGTTATTTGAAAAATTCGGCGATTATTTTGAAGGCGACTTAATTCGCGAACAAAGGCCTAAAGTATCGGCCGGATTTACCTACAGCTACAACGAGAGCACCTTAAAAACAGGCGGTCAAATCGGCATCCCGTTATTTGAAGCTCGTGATATGACTACACTGGCCACCGACTGGTTATTGAAGTACAACGGCTTTTCACTGGCCTCCGAGTTCTTGTATCGAGACAGCCAAAACCCGCTCACCTTTAACGGCACGGGTGATGTGAGGTATATTTACACAGGCTTGGGTCAAAATTACCAAGCGGGATATATTTTCCCCTCCAATTACGAATTGGCACTGCGTTACAGCCGCATGGATGCATCAGGCGTGATTACTTCCTTAGAGCCCGATATTCAACATTTCACCGTGGGGGCCACTAAATACCTCAAAGGGCACCGGCTTAAATTCCAAACCGACCTTACTTACGAGCTGAGCTCTTTTGCGACAAGCGTTGTACCCCAAGAAAGCTTCTACCTGCGTTTTCAGTTAGAATTGGGCATTTGATTTCACATAACGAAAGCACGAAAAACAAAAAAGCCGCTTAATATTAAGCGGCTTTTCAATGGAATTTAAACGGCGCTAATACTCATCCTCATTAAAAAAGAAATCTTCTTTAGTGGGATAATCCGGCCAAATTTCCTCTATATTTTCGTACTGCTCACCCTCATCCTCAATTTCCTGAAGATTTTCCACCACCTCCAAAGGAGCACCTCTCCTCAACGCGTAGTCGATAAGCTCATCTTTGGTCGCGGGCCAAGGCGCATCTTCCAAATAACTAACTAATTCTAAGGTCCAGTACATAGTAATCGTTTTAATTTATTCAAGCGGTTCAATCAGAACGCAAAAGTAATTTTTTAAGTTACAAAAACAACAAGGCGCAAAAAAAATTACAAAGCCCTTATTTGGCGGGCTTCCAAGGGGTTTCTTGTACGTTATTTTTTAGGGCGACAAAGCGCGAAAGCACAAAAAAGAAGTCACTTAAGCGATTTAAATAGCGCGCAATAATTTCATCTGTTTTTTCATGCTGCTGCAATGCAATCACCCTTCTTTCTGCACGGCGGCAAACCGTACGACAAACATGAGCATGGGAAACGGCCGCATGACCGCCGGGGAGCACAAAATTTTTCATCGGTGGCAATTCTGCATCCATTTCATCCATTGCCTTTTCAAGCATTTCAATGTGTTCCTCCGTCATCTCGGGAAGCGGGAAGCTTCTTTTATTATCGGGGTGAGTAGCCAATCGCGAGCCCGCTGTAAATAATTTATCTTGAATATATATCAACTGCTCATGAATAGCTTTTTGGTCATCAATACTATCGCGCAAAACGCCCACCCAAGCATTCAATTCATCCACCGTGCCGTATGCTTCAATGCGCAAATTTGTTTTGGAAACGCGTTCACCGCCCAGCAGTGAGGTTTCGCCTTGATCGCCTGTTTTCGTATAAATCTTCATGGTTTTCTCAATATTAAGGTGAAGACTGCATGAACGTTATTTTTCCTCACACAGTTTACATTTTTGGTCAGAGCCGTGATTGGGGTTCTGACCTAGAAGAAACTACTTGCCGTTGTAAAAGTTCATGGTGCGCTCTAAGCCAATGGCGGCAAAATCCTTAACAGCATCTCCGCAAAGTTTAATACGCTCAGGCAAGGCAATTTCTTGCTCGCTATTCCAATTACCCAACACATAATCCACTTGTTGGCCGGGGTGATAATCATTGCCCACACCAAAGCGCAGGCGCGGGTATTTTTGGGTATTCAGCGTTTGCTGAATATGCTTGAGTCCGTTGTGGCCGCCGTCACTACCCTTAGCTTTAAGCCGTATTTTTCCAAAAGGTAAATTCACATCATCTGTTATGACCAAAAGGCGCTCAAGGGGAATTTTTTCATTTTGCAGATAATAATTTACCGCTTTTCCACTGAGGTTCATGTATGTAGCGGGCTTAATCAAAATAAGCTTTCGCCCCTTAAACTTCAACTCAGCAACAGACGCATAGCGCCCGGGAGCAAAAAAAATACCCGATGCCTCAGCGAGATCATCGAGTATTTTAAATCCTATATTATGGCGGGTATTTTGGTACTCGTCTCCGATGTTACCTAAACCGGCAATAAGATATTTCATAGCTGCCTAACCTTCAGCTTCTTCTTTCTTTTCTTCGGCTCCTTCTTCAGCACCTTCAGCACCTTCTTCAAGTTCCAATTCGTCTTCTAACTCATCTTCGATGGCACCACGTGCAGATCGAACGGCTAAAATCAAGCGGTTATCGGGATCCAAAAATTCAATTCCGGGGCGATCTAAAGATTCCACTTTTACGGATTGGCCAATCCGCAATTTTGAAATATCAATCTCAACAGATTCGGGAATATCTTTCAATAAACCTGTAACTTTCAAGCGGCGTGTGGGCTGCACAAATCTACCCCCGTTTTTCACACCGATGGAGTTACCTATCGGGCGTACAGGAAGGTTCAATATGACGGGTTGGCCTTTTTCAGCAATCAAAAAGTCAGCGTGAATAGGTTTGTCTGTAACAGGATCCATTTGAACATCTTGAAAAATGGTACTGTATTCTTTGCCGTCTAATGTAAGAATCACGTTAAATACGTCGGGCGTAAAAACAATTTTCTCCATCTCGCGCTCATCAACTTTGATGAGGTGTTGTTCATCGGCACTGTATAAAATAGCGGGAACCATACCGGCTTTTCTCACTCGCTTGGCTTCGGTTGTTCCTGATTTTTCGCGCTTTTGCGCCTGCATTTTAAAGGTCTTCATGACTTTTTTGTTTACTGCTGTATTGATTAAATTATAAACTTAGAACTAATGGATTGATGAGACTCGATGCTTTGGATAACCTCGGCAAACAAGTCGGCTACAGAGAGCACTTTAATTTTATCATTTTGCTCGCGCAGCGGAATAGTATCCGTAATAACGAGCTCTTTTAACTTTGAATGGGCAATACGCTCATGCGCCGGTCCTGAAAGCACACCGTGCGTACACATGGCCGATACGCTTTTGGCTCCGTTTTCAAGCATAAGATCTGCCGCTTTACACATGGTGCCGGCGGTATCAATAATATCATCGATAATCAAAACATCCTTGCCTTGCACATCACCGATAACCATCATGTTTTGAATTTCATTGGCTACCCGGCGTTGCTTGTAACAAATGGCCAATTCCGTATCCAAATGTTTAGCATAAGCGTTAGCCCGCTTTGTACCTCCCGTATCGGGAGCAGCCATCACCAAATTAGATGTGTCGTAATTGTTTTGAATGTACGGCATAAAAACCGTTGAGGCGTACAAGTGATCCACCGGCACTTCAAAGAAGCCCTGAATTTGATCAGCGTGCAAATCCATGGTAATAACGCGCGTTACACCTGCAGCGGTGAGCATATTCGCCACCAACTTGGAACCTATTGCCACGCGCGGTTTATCTTTTCTGTCTTGACGGGCGAATCCAAAATAAGGGATAACCGCTATTATTCTTTTTGCAGAAGCTCGTTTGGCGGCATCTACCATCAAAAGTAATTCAAAAAGATTATCAACCGGCGGAAAGGTAGGTTGAATCAAATACACATCTTGACCCCTTACGGTTTCTTCAAAAGAAGCCGTGAACTCGCCATCACTAAATTTTTGAACGATGACTTCGCCGGGCTCAACGCCGTAAGATTTAGCTATTTTTTGTGCTAAAACATTGTGTGCGTTGCCGCTAAATATTTTTACTTCGTAATTGTTCATCGCTGTACATCCACCGTTTAAAAATGGAATGCAAAATAACTGATTATTTTGCTTTTATCCAAACAATCAAACAACTGATTGTGAGGTTGTTTTGTTTTTCTTATTTTTTACGTCGGGTTTTAGGGTTGTGAAATAAATATTTTTCATACTTTCGCGACCTCGATTCAAGAGGTACTCGAGGGGCATTTTTGCCCGGGTGGCGGAATTGGTAGACGCGCCGGATTCAAAATCCGGTTCCTTCACCGGAGTGCGGGTTCGACTCCCGCCCCGGGTACGAAAACAGAGTGAGTGTGAGAGCGAGAGCGATGACACCACTCTGTTTTTTCTTCGCTCCTTGTCCCGAGGATTCGGGATCCAACTCAAACTGCACTATGTTTGATTTCGAAAAGTTAGAAGTATATAAAAAGGCTAAGTTCTTTAATTCAGAAATTAGGCATTTCGTTAAATCAACAAAACTTGATCCTACAACTAAAGACCAACTACGAAGAGCATCTTTTAGTGTAGTTCTTAATATCGCTGAAGGAAGTGGTCGATTTACAAAACGGGATAGAAGAAATTTCTATATCATTTCAAGAAGTTCGATTTTCGAGTGTGTTGCAATACTTGATGTGTTAAAAGATGAGCAGGTCTTGGACGAAAGCCGTTATCAAAAGTTTTATTTAAACGCAGAAGAAATCTCAAAAATGCTTTTTGCCATGATTAAAAACCTTGGATAATCCCGTTCGACAATACACCACGAAGTAGCAGCGAAGCTAATCATTTCCTTGTACGAAAACAGAGTGAGTGTGAGAGCGAGAGCGATGACACCATTCTGTTTTTTTTTGCATCCTATGCCAAGCAAATATTCGGGGGCATCCTGTTTCTGTGAGCTCAATTGTAAGATTACAGGGTAAATCAATTCATACTTCAAAAGTCTGTTTGATCATTTATATTTATCATTGCAATAAGAAACATCCAATTGTACACTTAGCCACGAATTTTAGGTGGCTAAGTATACATTTTGTACGGTTATAAACAAGTTGGGGCACATGCCAAGAAAAGAAATCGGACACATTTACAATGACGGAACGACAAAAACATTTTGACTCAGACCGAAATTAACAACGGACTGACATGACATGACCAAAAGTTCAAATGGTTAAGAACACCTGTGACTGAAAAGGAACAGCCCCAGCTTTGCTTTTTTGGAAATTTTTGCCAGCGCACATTGCACACTTTGTAAAGTCGCTCAAGCAAAAATTTACTAAAATAGTGCAATTCTGCCAATTCTATCTGGAGAATTTTGCTTAAACGATAAAAGTCATTAAATTTGCACTTGTGAAAATTATTGCTACCATAATGGCTTTGTATCTGCTAATGCTTGCAGGTATACCTTGTACTGATAGCGTAGAGCTTCAGGATATAAGCAGCCAGGAGGAAACTTCCTTTATACAATTTTCTAATTCCCCTTGCAACGAGCATAACCACAACTCATCAGATCCTTCTTGCCCTGCTACTTGTATTTGCCAATGCTGCCATACTCATGTTTTACTCACAAAAATTAATATAGTTATATCGGAGCCACATCAATACAGTAGAACTGTTATTGACAGTTATAATGAAATTTATAGTGCTTCTTACCTGAATACGCTTCTACGGCCTCCACAAGTTTAATTCAACACCATCACAGGGGAAGGTATGTCCTTTCTCATCCTCTTAATTGTTGAATTAAACTTAAATTCATGATAGACAAAATCATTTCCTTTTCCATAAGGAATAAATTTATTGTGGGCCTGCTCACGCTGGCCCTCATAGGAGTGGGTATCTACTCCATGTCCACGGTTAACCTAGGTTCGGTGCCGGATATCACCAACAACCAGGTACAGGTAATGACCGTATCCGAAAACCTGGCTACCGAAGATATCGAGCAGTTTGTCACTTATCCTGTGGAACTGGCCATGGGAAATCTTCCCGGAGTGGAAGAAATCCGTTCCATTTCAAGATTTGGCCTGTCGGTCGTCACCATCGTTTTTGAAGACGATATGGGTATTTATCTGCCCCGCCAACTGGTACAGGAAAAACTGAACGAATTACAGAAAACCATCCCCGAAAAGTTTGGCGACCCAACTATGGGTCCTATTTCTACAGGCCTGGGCCAGATCTATGAATATACCATCCAACCGAAACCGGGTTATGACACAGTCTACAGCCCAATGGAACTGAGGACTATTCAGGATTGGATCGTAAAAAGACAACTCACCTTGCTTGATGGTGTGGTTGAGGTCAACTCATTTGGTGGTTACATCAAACAATACGAAGTGGCTATTAATCCTGAAAAGCTCAACGCCATGGATGTGAGCATTTCAGAGGTTTACGGTGCCCTTGCCCGAAATAACGTAAATACTGGCGGTGCTTACATCGAAAAAAACCGGATGTCCAATTTCATTCGCGGGGAAGGACTGGTGCGCTCTCTGGACGACATACGGAGTATTGTAATCCGAAACGAAAATGGGATTCCTATCACCATTGATGACGTGGCCGAGAAAGTGCATTTTGGTCACCAAGTGCGCTACGGGGCTTTCACCCGTGATGGTAAAGAAGCCGTAGGAGGCATAATAATGATGCTTAGAGGATCCAACCCTAATGCCGTTATCCAAAACGTGAAAGAGCGCATGGAGGAAGTAGAAAAATCGCTTCCCGAAGGGCTAACGATTGATGCTTTTATCGACCGTAGCGCACTTATAGGGAGAACCACTGATACGGTAAAGAACAACCTGATTGAAGGCGCACTGATCGTAATATTTGCACTGGTAATCCTCCTGGGAAGTTTGCGCGGGGGTCTCATTACGGCCACTACCATTCCGCTTTCTCTGCTCTTTGCCTTCATTCTGATGAAGCAGTTTAACGTTTGGGCCAACCTGATGAGCCTGGGCGCTATTGACTTCGGGATCATCATTGACGGGGCAGTGATCATTATTGAAGGAACAGTTTACGAAATCCAGAAACGTATTCGGTCAGGGAAAATCAAGTTCAACCAGAGAGTAATGGATGAGGTAGCTTATGAGTCCGGCAGCACAATGATGGGTTCAGCCTTTTTCGGACAGATTATCATCCTGATTGTATTTGCCCCTATTCTTTTCCTCACAGGTGTGGAAGGTAAAATGTTCCAGCCCATGGCCTATACCTTTGGATTTGCCATGATAGGTGCTATAGTCTTGTGCCTCACTTACGTTCCCATGATGTCTGCCCTTTTCATGAAACCCATCCAAAACAGAAAGAACTGGTTTGGGCGATTTGAACGCTGGCTGGAAAAAATCAGTGATAAAGTCATTGGTGGCATTCATTGGGCCTATCTGCCCTTACTCAAAAGTGCACTCCGGTTTAAAACAATGGTAATTATCGTTGCTGTTGTTCTGCTCGGCATAGCGGGCTATACCTTTTCCCGAATGGGAGGAGAATTTGTACCCCAACTGGATGAAGGTGATATCGCCATGCAGGCATTGATAAGGCCGGGAAGTTCGCTGAGTGAGGCAACAGATGTTTCCTATAAAATTGAGAACCTGTTACTGGAGAATTTCCCTGAAATCAAAACCGTAACAGCTCGCATAGGTGTGGCCGACATTCCTACCGACCCTATGCCAATGGATATTGCCGATATGTACCTCATTCTGGAAAAAGACCGGGATAAGTGGACTACGGCAGAAACGAAGGAAGGGCTTATTGACGAAATCAAGGAACTGCTTGAAGAGCGGTTGACTGGTGTCAACCTTGTGTTCACACAACCTGTGGAACTTCGATTCAATGAACTTTTGGAGGGAGTGCGCGAAGACATTGCTGTCAAGCTCTATGGTGAAGACCTGGATGTATTGGCTACCAAAGTTCAGGAAATGGCCGATATTATTGAGACCGTGCCGGGTGCAGGTGATGTGAATGCCGAACGAACTTCGGGTTTGCCTCAAATGACCGTGCGCTATAACCGCAAGAAAATGGCACAATACGGGTTGGACATTGAAAAGGTGAACGCCTACATCAGTTCTGCTTTTGCAGGTGGAAAGGCAGGGGTGATTTTTGAAGGCGAAAAACGCTTTGATCTGGTCATCCGTTTTGATGAGGCCCGCCGCCAAGGTATAGACGATCTGCGCACCCTGTATATCGACCTTGAGAACGGAACACAAATTCCCATCAAAGAAATAGCTGACATAAGTTACCAACCAGGC
>CAJXMT010000066.1 GCA_913056155.1 uncultured Cryomorphaceae bacterium | reverse complement strand
AAAGAGGGGTACAATGTCATTTGTATGGATAACCTGTTAACAGGTCATCCGAACAATATTTCTCACTTGATTGGTAATGAACAGTTTCAGTTTGTTCACTATGATGTGACCAATTACATCTACGTAAAGGGGGATTTGGATCTGATTCTGCATTTTGCATCACCGGCTTCACCAATCGACTATTTAAAAATCCCTATTCAAACGCTTAAAGTGGGAGCAATGGGCACTCATAACTTATTGGGATTGGCAAAAGCCAAAAATGCGAGAATCTTGGTAGCTTCAACCAGTGAAGTTTACGGCGATCCCGAAATTCATCCTCAACCCGAAAGTTACAAAGGCCACGTTAACCCGGTAGGGCCAAGAGGTGTTTACGACGAGGCAAAGCGGTATTTGGAAGCAATCACAATGGCCTACCATACTTATCACAATGTAGAAACCCGCATCGTTCGCATTTTTAATACTTACGGCCCGCGAATGAGGTTAAACGACGGTCGTGTATTGCCCGCTTTTATCGGTCAGGCTTTGCGCGGTGAGGACTTGACCATTTTCGGAGACGGGAGTCAAACACGGTCTTTTTGCTACTACAGCGATTTAATTGAAGGCATTTATCGATTGTTGCTCTCCGATTGCGCCGACCCGGTAAACATCGGAAATCCCGACGAGATTACCATTAAAGAATTCGCGGATGAAATTGTCAAACTAACGGGTACTGCTAGTAAGGTTATTCACCAACCCTTACCCAAAGACGATCCCATGCAGCGTCAACCCGATATCACCAAAGCTCGAAAATTATTAGACTGGGAGTCTCAAGTGCACCGCAGCGAAGGCCTCAAAATCACCTACGATTACTTCAAATCCCTACCCAAAGAAGAACTGTACAAGAAAGAACACAATTTGTTTGAGGGGTATGTGAGGAAGTGACGGTTGTAATGTGTTGATTTGCAATCATACAATCCGCAAGTTTCTAAATCGCGGTTTTTTTGAAATTGGTAAAGTTTTTTCCGCGACAATAACCTGGTCAATTTCAAAACTGAATCATCACTCGAGGAAGTATATTCTTTAAAACACCCCGCCAAAGCATACTTACATTGAACCCGGCAACACAGATATACCGGCATTTTAAGAATTTTGAATATCAACCGGCGCTTATCCGCAAAACCACGAGTTGAGTAATCCGATATAGAGGTGAAAAGCCGTTGCGTACCAAATGGAGCCGGTTCTGACCGTTAATAAGCCTAAGTATATGCCGCCGAAAACGGTGCCCCAAGTTTCGCCCTGCGGCTTGCCGATGTGCATGAGCGTGGTAAGCAATACTTGCAACATCATGGCGGCGAATACCCCCATTTCCTTTTTGAATCCCAAGCCTACAAATCCGCGGAACAAGAATTCCCAACCGATGTAGTGCGGCAAATAGGTAAGTGCCCACAGCCCAAACATCAGTGCGCTTGAATTGGCAAGTACAAGCGGAAATTGAGAGCGATAAAACTCGGCATGCTCGGGGTTTTGAGCTGTTTGATATACCACAAAAGGCATAATGATGAATGCCGCCAACGTGGCTTTGAGTCCGAATTTATAATCACCCATTCCCAATCCGTAGTCGAGGAGTTTTTCTTTCAACATCGTTTTAATGAAAATGACGGGAATGAGAAACATAAACAACAGCGAACCGGCATGGTGCCAAACCCACTTGAGCCACAAAAAAGTTTGCTCATCCACATCAAGATGTGAAAAGTGTTTGACGAAAAACGCTTTGTCGCCTTCGTAAAGTTTGAGTAACAACATGACGATAAGCACTCCCCACAAAACAACTTGACGCTTACTTGCCGCAAACAGGGGCTTTAAAAAGGGTAACTCAGTCGGCTTTTTCATAACGGCAAAGAAAATACATTAAATCGTTGCTTGAAAGTTTTGCCGATTTCATTAGGCGCATGATTCCCGTCGAATTGTTGAAAAGCGTCGAACGTGTTTGGTTCTGACCAAAATTCAAAGCGTAAACATACTACTTGCATCACATATTCAATTGGGCCGGTAACGATCTCCCCTGCCATGTGCCTGTAGCATCAACGGGGATAAAGCGGGCGAAGAGCTCCTCTTGATACCACTTCTTTTTACGGGTGAGTTTAATGACTTTTTGGTGGTGCTTGCTTTGATAGGCAAAGTTTTTCATCGATTCGGCTTTTTTCCAAATGCTAATGGTGGCTTGCTGTATGGCAGGCAACTCACCCACTCCAACACCAAATAACAAGTCGCTGTACCGGTGAAGATCTGACGCCGCCGACCCCACATTCGCCCAAAAAGTAATGAGCTTTGCGGGTTTTATGCGGGCCCGGGTTAGTACCACAACGGGCTTTTCATCCTTGACCTCTCCCCTGCTTACAAACGGATTTTTATGATCCCACTTGCCGTGCGCCATAGCATTTTCTAAATACAAAGTGAACGTTTCACGGCTGCGGTGCCGATATTCCAAAATGTAGGGATTGCTTTCAAAAAAACGATCGGCATGAGCGCGAGATTCCCAAACCATTAAAAAGGCATAAGTGGAGAAGTCGGGTCGCAAGCTAAAGCCGTCGCCTCCGCCCGTACCCAACGTTTTGAGGAAGGTAAGTCCCTTAACCCCGGCCAGTTCCCGAAGGGCCAACTGAACTTGGGAGAAACCATAAAATTGATTGGAAAAACCCTGCATTTTAAAAAAGGTAACGGTGGTAATTTGCTCAGTCATTTTTCCCTTTCTTTTTGTAAACCGCCGTTTGTATGCCCATAGGAATCAGGGGCTCCAACATAAAAAACGGGGCTGTTACTACCTTTAAAAACACCAACGGCCAAAAGTGTTTTTCCATGCTTGCAGACCAATCGGTATCGCGTTTTTGTCGAAATCCGAGCCACCATAATGTAAAGGCTGATAAGGTTCCACTCGTTTTATAGTGCACTAGTGACCAGCGATTTGAATCAAAAAGCAATTTTATACCGCGCGAACTGAACAGCGTAAGGTGGCGCGGAGTATGCCAGCCCTGCCAGTATTGTTTTTGCATTTTGGCGGTAATGCTTTCGTGGTGAGGAATTTCAAAAACCAGTACACCGCCGGGTTTGAGTAATGTGTGCAACAACTCAACGGTTTTTGCAGGATTGTAATCGTGTTCCAAATAATGCCAAGCGGTAATGACATCAAATTTTTCATCAAATTTTAAATCGTGAATATCGCCCTTTTTGAGCGTGAGGTGTGAGTAATTGCCGTTAAGCCAACCTTCATCAGAAAAATCGGTTCCGCAACAAAAGCTGCCGAATTTTGCATGAACGGATTGTAAAAAATCGGGCTTACCGCAGCCGAGATCTAAAAGGCGCGTTTTCGAATGCAGCGGAAAAACGCGGTTCACAGTTCTTACGCGCTTTTGATTGAGCGCCCTGTCATCGCGCTCCACAAAATCCTCAAATTTCCCCCAAGCCCGCGCACCTCGATAAGGCAAATAATATTTCGTGTAATAATCACTCAGTTTATCCCGCTCAACCGGATTAGCCAAAAAAACACTGTTGCAATTCGCACACTCCCTAAATTCAAATTTTTCACTGTTGGGCGCGTGCATTTGCGCGTTAGTAGTGATGTATTTTCGAGAATTTTTGTGACCGCACACAGGACATTTTTCACGGGATTTTACTTTTTCGCCTGCTTTTGTGGTTGTTTCTCTCATCGTAACTGCAAACGCATTAATTTGATGTTTGTTGAAAAGGTACAGATTGTATAAACCTGCTCAACCCTTCAAAATCATTTGCAAGGTCCGTCAGTGTACTCTCCAACACCCGCACAATCAGCCCGACAGTCGTTTTCATAAGTTTCGCCGTTACACCCGCAAACCGGCGCATATAAAGCATAGCAAGCGCAATTGCCGGGGGCATGTTTCTCCCGGCAATCGCGATTACAACCCAACGTAAAAACAATAAAAAACATGAAAAGTAAAGCACGTTTCATATCAAAACTTAAAGTAAAAAGCGGTTTCACCCGTGATGTTTAATCGATTAAAGTTATCATAAAAACCGTAACCGGCCATAAAGTTAAGTCCGAGCCGATCAGCCAAAATCACCTCAACCCCCATTCCCACGCCGCTATTGATATATTCCTCCATCCTTTTCACTTCAAAAGGCTCACCTTGCTTGGGCCCGGCATATATATAATCCATATACGTATTATACATATAATGATTGCCTTGATACAAATAAAAACCCGCTTTTTCTGATTCAATCAGTTTGTATAAAAACGTAACTCCCAAACTGTAACGTTCCGTTTCCCCGTCAAAATACGGCCCCACATTGGCCTGCACGCCCCATTTTTGAGGCATATACCTGAAGGACAACCCGTAGCCCGTCATAAACCCGGCCCCAAAACCCAAATTGTATTTAAAAGATTCACTTTGTTCCTTTCCTGCATCAGTTTGGCATTGTGCCGTTTGTGCAGCGAAAAAAAGAACAAAACTCACATTCATCAAAACTCGAAATACCGTTTTCATTGCAGTTTCATTTAATTGGTTGAGGCCGTAAAATTAATCTTAAATTAATAGTCGCACATCATTCTAAACTTTTTTTGTATGTCTTCTTTTTGGTCAGAACCTTCAACCCTTCGCCGCCGGTGATGAAAAAATACAGTGCAGCTGTGAAGGGAGTTTGAAAGAGAGGCGGACATTATACAATTTGTGTCTTTATTCCGGCAACTTGAATATAGGCACTTCAACTTTTGAGGGTGTATTAAGCAATTTAAACCTCAAAAATCTGCTTATTTGAACATTTTTGACCAAATAAGGGTTTGTGACAAGTCTTATTTTGACTTTTTGGGTCAAATAAGGCTTAAAAGTCAGGCTTAAATTCCCAACACCTTTAAAACGTATCGGCATAAATCTACTCAATCTGCAATTCCCCCCGCTCGGCGCAGCGTCTCGCTTCGTCGAGGTGATCCCGGCGTCCCGCCGGATTTAATATAAAAACAACTCTTTTTCTGTCAAGCAGATTATACCCCAAAAGCAATACAAATCAGCGAATTACCCCGGTTTATTGGCGAATTCAACAAAAAAGCCGAGAATCACTTCCCGGCTTTTCTTGCTATTTACCAAAGCAGAATAAAACAAACAGCAAATTTAAACCCTCTTACAACTTACTTCTCTTTCATGTAAACCCACGGATTTCCGTTGATTTTAAAGCTCTCGTCGTAATTCGTATCCAATTCGTCTAAAGCGGCATCTAAGTCGTTGGTTTGTTTTGTGGTGACAAAATAAAACGAGCCGTCGTCACTTTGTACAATTTTCGTTTCCAAACCTTTTTCGGTTTTCAATAAATCTTGATAGCGCCGCGCGGCCTCAAGCGGTTTGTAAGCGCCCAATACCACGTGATAATCGTAGTTTTCAGTATCATCGGTTTTGGCATTGCGCACATCGCGTAAATAATCATCACTTCGTTTTGATTCTTCTCCTTTTTGGTCAGAGCCGCCTTCCGTTCCGCTTTCACGACTCGGCGCTTCATATTCCTTTTTAAACGCATCCACTTCCTCTTTGTAGCTTTCCAACTCACGACGTAAACGTTCTAACTCGCGCTGCTGGTTGTTGAGGCGATTTCGGTTTTTCTTCAGTTCCTCTTTGAGTTTTTCATAAGCTTGTCTGTCGGGATCATCCTCATCCCGACCTTCATAGTAATCCGGGGCATCGAAATCTTCCACAAGCTCATCCGGCTCATTGACTTCGCTGTCCGGTTCCGAACCGGGAACTGCTGATTCTCCCGTTTTCGGTTCTGGCCCCGATTCTTTTTCGGGTTCTGAATAAGATACGCCACGTTCTTTCAAGTCTTCTAATTCGCGTTTTAACTCCTCAATTTCGCGTTCAATCTTTTCTGATTTTCCGTCACTTTGCTGCTTCTTTTTCAACTCCTTTTGAAGCTCTTCAATTTGAAAATTCAACTGATCTATTTGCTCGGCTTGTTCGCGGTTTTGCTCGGCCAATCGGTCGTATTTGCTCGGCGCTCCCGGCGGCGAGTAGTTGGCGGGCTTGCTGTCTTTTCCAAAGAGGTAACTGAGCTGAAATTCATGAGCTCCACCGGTGAAAGGTTGAATGTCGCCAACGTAATACTCATAAGTATAACCCATGTTAAAGCTGCTCACGATGTTGGCTCCAAACGATACGTTTACCGAGGTTCCCTCGCGATAAGTCAATCCGCCCCACAACCTGTCTCTGTATTTGGCAAAGGCATTGATATCAAACTGCAATTGCCCGCCCTGCATCAAGCGTCCAAGTAAAATAGGCTCGAGCTTCCAGTTTTCATTCAGCGGAAATTCATAACCCAAATGACCGATGAAATGCCTGATGAATTTTTGCTCCAAATTTTTAAAATTCGATTGCTCAACAAATGAAGCGTTTTGCTGTGTAATATTTTGCGAAGACACACCCACGGTTAATCGATCATACCGGTAAACAATTCCCGCGTTAAACTGTGGGGCTATTTCGTTGTGATTGGTGGTGAGCAGCGCGGGGTCAGACATATCATCTGCCTCTATTCGGTTAAAATCAATACGATTAAAACCCACACCGCCGTTAATTCCAAAACTCAAATCGCTTTTTTGATTGATTTTAAGGGTGTAACGATAACTCACCGCAGCTTGCGTTCGGCCCAAAATATCCGTTTGGTCATTTACCATATTAACACCTATTCCCATGTTGTCGCCTATCGGACCGTCCAAGTTAAAAAACTGCGTGGTGGGCGAGTTGGGAATTCCCACCATCTGCTTACGAAACAGCAAAAAAGTATTGAACTGCTCTTTACTGCCCGCAAAAGCGGGATTCAATAAAATGGGCTGATCGTAATATTGCGAGTAAATGATGGTTTGTTGCGCATCGGCACGCTTTCCGGTAAAAACCAACACCGCGGTTAACAGCGCAATGGCGGCCGCTTTTAATCCGAATATCGAGTAATATGTATTGTTCATCACAGTATTATTTTCAAATTCTATTTTATCGTTCATTGCGCAGCACGGTTACGGCTCCTTTATATTCTCGGTCCGATCCCTCAAACCAAATCACATAATAGTAAGTGCCGTCAGGCAAGGGCTCTCCCTTTTGGTTGGTTCCGCCCCAGGTATTGTTATAACCGTCTTCACTATATACTTTCTGTCCCCAGCGATTGTAAATGCTGATGCTGCAATCGGAATAATTATGAATGTTTCTAATTTTCCATTCATCGTTTTGTCCGTTGCCGTCCGGCGTGATTACATTGGTGGCGATTACCTTGTAGTCTTCATCCACTTCAACCGTAACTGAAGTATCACTTTCGCACCCGTTGGAATCCAATACCGTTACACTGTAAGTTGTTGTTTGTAGCGGCATGGCAACAGGACTTTGAACTCCGGAGCGGTTTAAACTCGCCGTTGGCGACCAAATGTAGCTCACTCCGCCCGTTGCCGCTAATTGCGTGGGGAATCCTTTACTAACCGGCGACTCCTCGGCCGAAGCCTGCGGGGTGGGCAGCGGAAACACCTCAACCGTGTGCGTCACTTGATCGTAACACTGTTCTTCAGAGGTTACGGTTAACGTAACATCATAAAGTCCGGAATCGCCGTAAGTGTGGCTCGGATCAAGAGATGACGACATATTTCCATCATCAAACTGCCAATCGTAAAACGGCGTGCCCGAGGCAAAAAACGAGTTATTGTTAAATGCCACAGCCTCATTCAGGCACACATCATTATAGCTGAAAGCCGCCACCGGCGTTTCGTGCACAACGGCCGTTTCGGTATGTACGCTGCGGCAGCCGTCGTTTGACTCGGTCACCAGCGTAACCGGATATTCACCCGGATTTAAGTACAGGTAATTAGGTGATTGTATAATGGAATTGGAATTGGTAGCATCGCCAAACGTCCAATTGTAACTCACTAAATATCCGTTATCAATGGTAGTGGAATCCACAAACTTGGAAGTATCGCCGTAACACACATCCTCAACAGTGAATTGAGAGCGCGGTCTGGACAAAACATGAACTTCTTGAGTAGCTGAATCGCGACAACCAAAATTTGAAGCAGCTCTTAATTTGGCATCAAAAAAGCCCGAGGTCGGGTAAGCGTACTGTGGAGAAACGGCCTGCGAAGTATCTCCATCGCCGTAAAACCACTCATAGGTCATGGTTCCGTTACTGATAGTGGATTGATTGCGAAACTTCACGGGAATGGTGTCACACACCTCTTCAAACGTAAAAGCCACCGAGGGCTTGGCGTAAACATTCACGCTTCTCGAATAAGTATCCGTACCTCCGTTATCACCCGTAATTTGCAGCTGAACAGTATAATTACCGGGAAAAGCGTAAATATGTGAAGGATTTTGAGCGTGCGAGGTATCGCCGTCGCCAAAATCCCAAACATAGTCCGCCGTTCCCGAGGCGTATTGTGCGGAATTGGTAAAAGCCAGCGAATCGTGAATGCATTCGTCTTGCGTTGTAAATTCAGCAATCGGCTGTTCCAGCACTACCACTTGTTGTGTTAACGTATCGGCACAACCAAAAGTGCTTTCAGCGATCAATTGCGCATTGTAGTTGCCGTACTGGGCATAACCGTAAACCGGATTAACCGCTTGCGATCCGTTGCCGTCACCATATTGCCAATTGTAAATTAATTGCGCGCCGTTTACAATGGAGGAATTGTTTTGGAACGAAGTAATGTTGGGCTCAAAAACCGTATCCGCGCTCCAATCAGCAACCGGATGCGGATGCACTTCCACGTTTTGTTGCAGTGAATCGGCACAGCCCGTTCCGGCCTCAGCGTAAAGTTGTACGGTGTAAGTGCCGTGAGCGGGATAACTGTGAAACGGGTTGCCGGCTTGCGAGGTATCACCGTCGCCAAAATCCCATATATATTGCGCAATGGCGCCGGCCGAAATGGAACTCGCATTGTTAAAGCCCATGCTGTCCAACAAACAAATATCGTTTTGCGAAAAGCTCACCTGCGGTAACGGATTCACATTTACCACTTGCGTAAGGGAATCGGAACAACCGTGGTTTGAGGTCACAATAAGTTGCACGCTGTACGCACCGGCATTCCCGAATAACTGACTCGGATTTTGTACCGATGATCCGCTTCCGTTATCAAAATCCCACGCGTAAGATTGGTTGCTTCCCGAGGTAATGGTCGATTGATTCGTAAAAAACGTAGTATCATTCAAACAAGCCGTCGTGGCGTTAAAATCAACATCCGGCAGCGGATTAATGGTAATGATTGCCGAATCGGACATCCGCTCGGCGCAAACGCCGTTTTGCACCACCGCGCGGTAAAGTGTGGTGGTATCCAAGGCTTGGAAATTGAGGTTCTGACCAACAAATGCCGTATCTTGCCAAGGGCCGCCGTCAATGGAATATTGCCAGCGGTTGATGATGCCGTTGTTGTTCGTCAAATTCACAAATCCGCTGTTTACGCTTTCACAAAAAGTATTGGAGCCCAACACCGTACCGGCTTGCGTAGCCTCATCTACCCTTATTTGTATGGTATTGGTCAGAACCGAAGGACACACACCGTTTTTCACCTCAGCGCGGTAATAAGAAGTATCGGTGAGGTTCTGATAATGAAGTGAATCTTGACCGTTAACCACCGAAACCCAAGGTTGTGACGGGTGATTGCGGCGCTCCCACTTTTGAACCGATCCGCGCAATCCGGCCACCTCAACAAAGCCGCTGTTTTGTGCGGCGCAAACTGTATCGGCGCCCAAAAGCGTACCCGCAACAGAGGTGCTGTCCACCTGAACAAATACGGTGTTTGAGGTATCGGCCTCACAAACACCGCTTTTTACGCGAACGGCAAAAGTCGTGTTTTCCGTTAGTCCCGAAAAGCTGTTTGCCTGACCCGAACCACCGTAGTTACTCCACGTTTGAGCCGTGTCAGTTGAAATCAACCACCCCGTAATAGCTCCTGTTTGGTTGCTCAAATTTAAGTTTCCGGAATTCCCCGCCGCACAAACCGTATCACCGCCGGTTAATGTCCCGCCCGCCGATGCGGATGAAACGTTGATCTCGGCGGGGGCTGATGTGTCCCTGCCGCAAACGCCGTTTTGCACTACGGCGCGGTACCAAGTGGTGGCGGTAAGTTGACTGTAAGGTACGGAATCTGAAGTTGAGTTTATGGTGTTCCACGGTGCTCCGCCGGTTAAGGAACTCTCCCAATAAACGGGCGAGCCCACATTTCCGTTGAGCGCTACCGTTCCGGAGTTTGAGGTGATGCACACCGAATCGGTTCCCAAAATAGTTCCCGCCGTAGTGTTATCAAAAACTTCAATGGTGTCTTGAACGCTGTCTGTACAACCAAAGGGAGAAACGGCCGTGAGGGTTACGCCAAAAATTCCGGCCGCCAAATACTGATACTGCGGCGAAGTTTGCGATGAGGATTGCCCGTCACCAAAATCCCAGTTGTATGTGGCACTACCCGCGGTTAATGAGGTTTGGTTTTGAAAATCGGCATCGCTGCCCAAACAAATATCAGCTGCTGAAAAAGCGGCTGTCGGATTGGCGTGTACTTGAATGAATTTAGACTCGCTGTCTGAACAGCCTTGCGCTGTTGTAACTTGCATGGTAACAGAAAACGAGCCGGATGCATTGTACACGTGCTGCGGCTGCGAAACCACTGCCGAATTACCGTCGCCGAATTGCCAATCGTAAACCGGTGACGTGCCGGTATTGGTTGCTAAATCGGTAAACGCAGCCGTATAATTCAAGCAAATATCACTAAAGCTGAAATCGGCTTGCGGTTGTTCAAAAACTCGTACTTGTTGCGTGGCGGTATCGCTGCAACCTGCATTGCTGTTCACCTCCAAAACTACGGTGTACGTTCCGGTTGATGGATAGGTGTACGTCGGCTGTGCCAACGTATCATTAATGCCGTTGCCGAATCGCCACAAATACGTCAAGTTACCGGCGGAAACGGAGGAAGCGTTCACTACGTTCATGGGGCTTCCCAAACAGGTGCTGTCTGCCGAAAAAGAGGCTTGCGGCTTGGGTTTTACCTCCAGCGGTTTAACAATCGAATCGGCACAACCTTGGGCGGTTTGCGCCGTGAGCATAACTTGGTAAACGCCCGCTGAAGCAAACGACTCCGCGGGGTTCTGATTATTAGAGGTATTGCCGTTATCAAAATCCCAAGTATATTGAGAAATAGTGCCCCCGCCGGCTACAAAACTGAGGTTGGTAAACGAGGCATTCTCGGGGAAACAAACGTCTTGAGTGTTAAAGTTCACCTGCGGCAGGCGATTAACGGTAACGGGCTGCGTAATACTGTCCACACAACCGGCGGCGGTGGTTACTTTTAGCGAAACATTGTAAGAACCCGCGGCAGCAAAAGTGTGTTGCGGATTTTTTGAGGTACTGCCGTTGCCGTTGTCAAAATCCCAGTTGTACGTGGCGTTATTTAAGTTTCCGGGCGATATTGAGGTTTGGTCATTAAAGGCGGTAGCCGTGTTTAAGCACGCGGTGGAATTGGAAAAAGACGGCACGGGCAGTGGATTTACCGTGATTTTTGCCGAGTCGGAAATACGCACGCCGCACTCTCCGCCTTCCACAAAGGCCCTGTACCAAGTAGTGGTATCCAAATTGGTGTAATTTTGAATGTCGGCCGTATTGGAAATATCCGTCCAGTTGAATCCGTCCGTACTAAATTGCCATTTTTGAATCGTACCCGCATAACTGTTCAAGGTTACAAAACCGCTGTTATCCCCTTCACAAACCGTACTTGAGCCGGTTACATTTCCCGCCGTAACGGGTTGATCAACGGTTACGGATACGCGATTGGTGTAAGCCGTATCACAAGCGCCGGATTGCACCAAAGCGCGATAAGTAGTGGTTTGATTGAGATTCGTGTAGTTCAAATTTCCCGAGGTGTGGTTCACGGTTGTCCACGGTGCACCGCCGGTAGTTGACGACTCCCAACGTACAACGCTTCCCGTTCTTCCGTTAATGGTCAGAACCCCGCCGTTATTACCGGCACAAACCGTATCGGCTCCGACCAAAGTACCGCTTACCGTTTGCGGACTTACCGTGATTTCAACCGCAGACGAAGTATCGGGCGCACAAGCGCCGCTTTGCACCACGGCTGCAAAATAGGTGGTTTGGGTGAGGTTGTTGAATGTAAACGTATCTTGAGCGTTGGAAAGTGATGTGTAAGGCCCGTTTTGTGCCGGTGCACTGAGCCAATCTTGGATATCGCCCGTTGCTACGGACAATGCCACCCGGCCGCTGTTAGTGCCCGAGCATACGGTTTGCGGGTTTACGGCCGCGCCGCCGTTTGTGGGTGCGCTCACTTCTATTTGTGCCGTATTGGTGTACGCCGAATCACATCCGCCGCTTTTTACCAATGCGCGGTAATAGGTGGTTTGGGTGAGGTTCTGATAAACCAAAAAATCAGTGGTTTGGTTTACGGTAGTCCACGGACTCCCGCCTGTAGTGCTGTACTCCCAGCGAACTACATCCCCTGTTTTTCCGGTGATGGTCAACGAGTCTTGATTCCCGCCCGAGCAAACCGTTGTTGCTCCGTTTAACGTACCGGCAACGGTAGAGGGCGCAATAACAACAGGCTCTATCAATGTATCGGTACAACCAAAGTTAGATGTTGCCACCAAGCGCACATTGTAAGTATCCGGAATTGAAAATATTTTAGCCGGATTTTGAGCCGTGGCAAAAGTACCGTCGTCAAAATCCCACTCGTAGGTCATGGTGCCGCTCGCTATGGACGATTGATCAGCAAAATTTACGGCGCTGCCCGCACACGTGGCTCCGAAAGAAAAATCGATTACGGGGTTGGGGCGCACATTTACCGATTTTGAAACAGTGGATGTACAGCCGCCGGCCTCCGTAATTTGCAAGGTTACCGTGTAAGTTCCCGGCTGCGTATAAAGGTGCTGCGGCGCGGCTTGGTTCGAGTTGTTCCCGTCGCCAAAATTCCAGTTGTACGTCAATGCACCGCCTCCGCCGTTTGATGAAGCATCGGTAAACGAAACGGGAGTGTTGTGGCAAACATCGGAAAAGTTGAAATCTGCCGCGGGTTGCGGATTTACGGTTACCGCAACGGTTGTACTGTCCAAACAGCCTTTATCGGTTTCGGCAATGAGTTTTACTTGATACGTTCCCGGTGTGTTGTATGTGTGCGAGGGATTTACCGCCGATGAAGCGTTGCCGTCATCAAAATCCCAGGTATATGTTGCCGTTCCCCCGGCGATGGCCGTATTGTTGCTAAAGTTAACGGGCTCGCCCGTGCAGGCTTGTGAAGCCGAAAACGAAACTTGCGCCCGCGGATAAACCTCCACGGCTTTGGTTAACGAATCTGTACATCCTTGATTGGTCACAGCGGTGAGTTGCACGATGTATGTGCCGGGATTCAAAAATGTTTTATGATTATTATCAGCTTTTCTTGTCTTACCATGGTCAGTACTCCAGCTAACACAGCTTTATGTAGCTCC
>CAJXMT010000065.1 GCA_913056155.1 uncultured Cryomorphaceae bacterium | reverse complement strand
ACTCAAAACTACCCGGTAAGATCCGCCAAGTGCATAATTGTATTTATTCCCGGGCCGGTTACTTGTATAGGCAATTTCGTGATCAATGGTAAATGGCGGACTGTAAGGTAGAGGCAAATCGGTTTCTAAATTATAGGTGTGCACGTAAGAGGAACGGTGCCCGAGGCGTATTTGAGGTGCGGGATAGTAGTCTAAGCTGAATTCATAACCCGTGTACACGGCATCGTGTTGGGTGTATTGCCAAAGTTGAACGCCATCGGGCAGGGGAGAAAAACGCGCGGCGGGTCGCAGGTAAATGAAGTCCTCAAAAATATTGTAGAATACCGCTGCTGATAATTTGAATTTTTCGTGAATTTTAGTGGCAGATAAGTCAAATTGATACCCGTGCTCGGCTTTCATGTCTCTATTGCCCTGTTCGTGCCTGAAGTTGCCGTGGTGTACTCCGTTACCGGTTATTTCGGGAACTACGGGAAACCGGAAACTCTTGCCGGCATTGAATTTAAGTGTGAAGCCGTGACGGGGTTCAAAGGCTGCTCCCAAACCGGCGGAGTAGCTGCCGAATTCCCTGCTTATGGCGCTGTAAAATGGTGATTCTATAATTTCCCCGCGGTTGTCGAATACGTCACCGTTAAAATCCATTGTGTTTACCCGGGCGTAATCGTAACGCAGGCCGGCAAACAAATCCCATTTTTGTGTTGGAGCATACTCCAAGGTTTGGAAAATGCCCGCTTGCGAAGTGAAATGCTCGGGAATCAGGTATTCAAATCCGGCTATTGTATTTTCTTGGTAAGAACCGGAAACGCCGGTGATGCTTTGCAATTGCGCAGTAATGGGCTGCTCCAAGGTGATTCGACCTGTGAGGGTGTTGAGGCTTAAAAACAGGGCCGAGTCGTGATCGACGATGAAATTGCCGTGGGCATGAGGCTCTGATCGTTCATGTCTGGAATTCATTTGATAGCCCAAATCCACATTGAGCTTGGCATTTTTGATATAGTAATCGCCTTTGAGCGCAATGAGGTTGTGTTGAACCTCTTGACGGGGAATATCAATAAAGCGGTGGTTGCGATTTGGCGTGAGGTCGTAGCTGCGCGGGTTGCCTATAGCCCCGGGAAATATGCCCATTTTGAGGTTGTAGGTGGAAAATCGCAAGCGCGTAGTACCCCAATCTTTGGTTATTCCAACAGTAACTGCTGCATTTTCTTCTTTACCGGCTGTGTTGATGAGGCGTTCGTTTTGAATGGGCAGTACAAATCGGTTGTAAAGGAATGAATCTGCCGGAAGGCGCATATCGGCATATTCATGACGGGTGTAGCGTGCGATTATAAAATAGTCTTTCTTGCGGTACTGCATTTTTGCGGTGGCGCCGTAGTGGTTGTTGTTGGTTTTGTAAAGGGTTTGCACTTCACCGCTGAGTACACCCTCCTCGGGCACTCGATCGGGTAAAATGTTAATGACCCCGCCCAAACCGTCAGAGCCGTATATGAGTGAGGCGGGACCTTTCACCACCTCAACGCGATCTACATCAAAACCATCTACTTCCAAGCCGTGATCGGCGCCCCACTGTTGACCTTCCTGCTTGATGCCGTTGTTGTTTACAATAACGCGATTAAAACTCATACCGCGAATCATGGGTTTGCTCACTCCCGTTCCCGTGCTGATGGCATTTATACCGGGTAACCTCTCCAGCGACTCCACAAAGTTTTCGCCCGTGCGCTCATTGAAAAAGGCTGCGGTGAGCTCTTCATGTGATAAGGTTACGTGTTCTACGGCGCGGTGACCGGTTAACACGTATTCGTCAATGCGCTCAACTGAATGCCGCAGCACAATTTCGATTAAACTGTCTGATTTTATTTTTAGGGTGTCTAATTTTGCATGAAAACCCACGGCTGTTATTTTAATGATGTGTAAGCCGGGTTTTAGGTTGTGAAATAGGAATCTGCCGTGTTCATTACTCACTGCGGTTTTTCCTGTAGAAATATTTTGAACGTGAGCATAAGAGACCTCATGGCGGTGTTCGTCAAATATTTTACCCGTGAGTTTTACTTGCTCCTGGGCGCATAAAAATGTCGTAAAAATACCGAGCAGTAAGGTAAGTGTTGATTTATGCACGTTTACAGTTGTTGCAGGTTCCGTTGATGACCATGTAGCGACTTTCAACAATCAAATTTTGCGGTATTTGTACTTGGGGGATCTCCACATTTTCAATACAAAATGTAGCTTCACATGAAGTGCAATGAAAATGTATGTGGTTATCTTGATGTTGCGTGTTGTCACAATCGTGAGAGCACATGCTGTACCTCACAATTCCTTTTTCGTCATAGACTTTGTGTAAAATTCCCGCATCTTCAAATGCTTTGAGAGTGCGGTACAGTGTAATCCTGTCAAATTGCTCACCCAATTCGGCGTCGAGTTCACCGTGTGATACGGCTTTGCCCGCTTTGCGGTAAAATTTAAGTACTTCCAACCTGTTACTCGTGGGTCTTAGGTTGTGTCTTTTGATGAGCTCTTTTAGTTCCATATCAAAACTTTTCAATGAATTATTTGCAATACTGTTGCATTTGCAATACTATTGCAGCAAAATTACAAACCTTTTAAAAAACAGGATGATGAAAAAGTTGAAATTATTGTTGATGTATTTTTTGGCAGTCGCGATAATGGTGAGTTGCAGTAGTGATGATGAAGACGATGTGGTGGCAGATACGGAGGCTCCGGTTGTAACGCTTAACAGCCCTACCGACGGTGAAAAGTTTGAACCCGGCGATCGCATTCATGCCGATGGTGAAATTACCGACAATGAATCCCTCTCTCAAATGAGAATTGACATTCATTGGGCCGGTGACGGGCACTCGCACGGTAAAACTGCAACAAAATGGGAATATGTTGAGGATTTTGATGTCAGCGGTACTTCTTGGGATTTTCACGAAGACATTACCATTCCGGGTGATGCCGAAGACGGTAAATACCACTTTATTGTTTACGCTTTGGATGCTGCGGGCAATCAAAGTGAGCGTGTTGAGATTGATATTTACATTGAAGATCATGACGATCATGACGGCGGGGACGGTCACGGCCCCGAGTTGAACTTAACCGCTCCCAACCACGAGGGTGAGTTGAATGTTCACGGCGGAGATGTTATTGAAATAATGGGTACGGCCGAAGATGACAATCACATGTTGCAAAATATTCACATCGAACTTCTCGATGAGGAGAATGGAAATGCGGTTGTTGATGATGCACACATTCATGGCATTGGTGCAGCAACCTACTCTTTAAATGAAACCGTTACTATTCCCAATGTAAATGAAGGTCATTTTAAGTTGAAGATAGTGGTTGAAAATGATGAAAATGAAAGTGTTGAGGTTGAATTTGAATACCACATTCATTAATTTTGGTTGTTTTTGATTTTGTTCAGAACCGTCGTTGTGCACGCAGCGGCGGCTTTTTTGTGTTGTTTTTCAGAATGGCGTCTATGCGAGATGCACAGGAAACACCGTTTTTTCAAGAACTACGAAAATGTAAATTTAGCCAGATAGTGGTGATCGTGATCGGCGATGAGAGTTCCTTTGAAGCCGTGCTGTCGGGCAAATGAATCCAGCTCTTCAAAAGGCATGTACAACCATGTAAAGGGCTTGCCTTTAGCGTGGTTGTAGTACATTTGGTAAGTAACTTCTCCGTAATATGATTTCGATAAATCACTGCGCACGGAGCCGTCTTCCTCTTCATACATGTAATGAATATCAGAAGAGTCTAAAAGAAGTTGACCGCCCGGAAAAAGTAACTGATGTGCCTTTTCAAAAAATAGTGGGAGTTTTTCTTTTTCGCCTACGATTCCCAAGCCGTTCATCAACAGCAAAATCGTGTCAAACCGCATGTTGGGACTGAGTTCAAAAAAATCGGTGCACAATGTTCGTTTTACTCCCAGTTGATTCATGGCCGCTACACAGCCGGGAGAGATGTCGATGGCCGTGACGTCAAAACCGGTTTCTTGAAGGATAAGGCTGTGCACACCGCCTCCGGCACCCACATCCAGTATTTTTCCCTCGCATAATCGAATGGCTTTTTTCTCAGCCGCAGGCAAATCATTAAATCCGCGAAAAAAATGATGAACGGGGTAGAGGTCTTTTTCGCCGATGTCTGAGGTCACCAAAAGATTTTCATCCTCATTGTGTCTGTTGTTGAGGAAATCGAGCAGGGCGTTGCCTAAAATATCGTCATCGAGTTGTGAGGACATATCGGGGTAAAAGAGATTTGTTTTAAAGGTGCACAAAAATAGGGAATTAATGATGACCGGTGTTTGGATGGTGGTTTTGTGTTCAAGGACAGGTGTAATTCACTTTGTATCTTTTTTGTTGAACCTTTTTGATAAGGGGGAAATCATCATTATTGGAGTTTTTTCCCGTAGCGGGAAAATTGGAGTTTATAAATGTAAAAGAGAGTATGTTTTTTGCTTTTTAGTTATTGATAAAAATGAGATGACCCACTTTTTTTGCTCGATAGCCGGAACGCAATATAGTTAAAGGTTGCCCGTGATTATGTGTTGGGGCATCTGTTTTGAGTTTGCTGAAATGACTCGTGCGGGACGTTTTCAAAGCGGTTTTTTGGTTTAATTGTTGACTTGTATGATTTATCGGGGAAACGCGTAAAATCGGGCCGGAACAACACGGGTGGTATAGATGTTGGCGATTTAGCTGCGGGCGCTTACCTGCTGCAATTGCACACCGGCGAATCCCGCCAAACGTTTAAAGTTATTGTTCAACGATAATAAAAGTATGTTGAATAGCTTGTACTCCCGTGGGTTAGGCGAATTGCGGGGTCGGTTCTGACCAAAATGAATATTTTCACTTGTTCATACCTCCAAACCGTTTATTTTTGCCGTAAATTCATTACATTCAGTAAATAAATATGGCAAGCGTAAGATTATTAAAAAAGGAAATTAACAAAGAGGTAGCACAATTTATTGACGAATGCTACGAGCGTATCATTACAAAACCCGATGATGAAAGTGGGGCGGAAGCTTTGGTGGATCAAGCTGTGGAATTGTACGATGAAATTTTGGACGGCGTAAATGAGGCTGTAAAACATGAAAACCCGGGGACTAAATTGAGAAAGTTGCGTGCTCAATTGCAAGATCAACTTGCAAACCTCAAAATTGAGCTTGCCAAAAAGAACAAATAATGCAAAAGTCCAAATTTGGAATTGTATGGGTTATCTTATTGGCGTTAATTGTGGTTTTTGCTTGGTTGGCTTACAGGCAACATCAAACTATTGGTGTGCTCAATCGCGAAATTATTGAGCAAGCGGCACGCAGGCAAAAAATTATCTTGGAAAATTATAAGCTCACCAAGGAGTTGGAGCGTTTGAAATCAGACTCGGCCTTTACCGATACTTCAAAAACAAAAAACGCTCAATCCTTAAAAGATTGAGCGTTTCCTCTTTTTCATTAAAACTGTTCCATTTTATTGGCCGTAAAGGCATCTTGAAAATCCTTGGCCCTGAAGAATGAACGATCCGGAGCCATTAGTACTTGATTGCCTATAATTCTATAGCTGCGCGGCTTATCGGTAAAAGCAACGGTTACAGAGTCGTCGTGCAATTCATAATGCAGCACAAAACCGGTTAATAAACCCGAGTGCTTACTGAAACAGGAATCTTCACTAAAAAAGTACAAATACGACTCGCGCTGTCGCCCGTCAATACCCGGGGCGTAAAAAACGGCACTTTCAATACCTTGATCAAAGCTTGGAGTTTCGGTTTTTAAAACAATTCGTTCTTGAGAAGGGCCTGAGCAAAAAGTAATTGCCAATGTTGTAATCAAAAGCGCGGGTAAAATAATGAATTTTTTCATGGGTGTTATTTAACTTGATATGTGGCGAAAATAGGGAAAATAAATATACTGCCGCCCCGGTTATTCTTTCGTTTAGTTTTGGCTCTCTGTTTTTCTTCGCTCTTCAAATTCACGAATCAATTCTTCATCTGTTTTGCCCAGGTTTTCAATGGATGCGCGCGCATCTTTAGCAAAAACGTGGTCGGGGTATTTTTCAATCAGCTCCTCATAATATCCTTGAGCCTTTCCTTTTTGATTCATGTGATAATCATGCACAAAGCCTTGCATAAAAATGGTTTCGGGTATTTTTTCCCAGCCGGCGTAGTGTTTTCTGATGCGCTGCAATAAACTCGTTGTTTGATCAAAATTATTGATGGAAATATGAACGTTAGCCGCTTTAAAGAGCATTTCGGGAGCTCTTTCATCTTGCGGGAATTTATCGGCATAAGATTTAAGCACATTGGCCAGCCGATGACTGTGCGTTATGATGGCATCGCCTTTTGCTATTTCAATAGCGTCTTCAATATCGGCAATGCGTTTTAAAACCACCTCGGGAGTAACCTCTTCATTTTTATCATTATTTTTTTGGTCAGAACCGTCCCCGCCGCAAGCCGATAAAACAACTGATAATACGGATAGAATTACGAAAAACTTTTTCATGATTTAACGATTTAAATTATTGGATAATCAACGTTTTTTAGTCGGAAAGCGCATGCGATAATCCACATTTACTTTACCTTTAGAGATGTTTGTGAGCTTTTTTTGTAAAAGTCTTCTTTTAAGCGGTTTTAGTTTATCTGTAAACAAAACACCCTCAATATGGTCGTATTCGTGCTGAATGACACGAGCCGCCAATCCCGAGTACGTTTCCTCTACCAGTTTTAAATTTTCATTGTAGTATTCAATCACAATTTCACTTTGGCGGTAAACGTCTTCTCGAATACCGGGAATGCTGAGGCAGCCCTCTGTAAAGGCCCATTCTTCACCGTGTTCTTCAACAATGATGGGATTAATAAAAGCTTTTCGAAGTTTTTTCAGTTCCTCGCGTTCATCCTCGGGAAGCTCGTCATCCTCGGCAAAAGGCGATGTGTCCACCACAAAAACCCGTACCGATTCTCCCACCTGCGGAGCGGCTAATCCCACTCCTGCGGCATTTTCCATGGTTTCAAATAAATCGGAAATAAAGGAATTGAGTTCCTCTTTCTTCTTTAAGTCAAAATCCTCGGCTTCCTTTTTTAATACAGGATCTCCGTATGCTACAACAGGTAAAATCATAAACCGTTTTCTAAATAAGATTGTAAAATTAAAGTTGCACTAACACGATCTACGAGCTCTTTGTTTCTTCTTTTCATTTTTTTTACGCCACCTTGAATCATGGTATGTACAGCCATTTTTGAAGTGAATCGCTCATCTTCTCGCGCTACTGCAATTTCGGGGAATTGCTTTTGAAATGCGGCGATAAATTTTTTGATATCGTTTTCGATTCCCGAAGGTTCGCCCGACATGCGCGTGGGGGCTCCAACAACCAAAGTTTCTGCACTTTCTTTTTGCAGGTAGCTTGTTAAAAAAGCCATGAGTTTTGGAGTTTCCACAGTGCACAGTCCGTTAGCCGTAATTTGCAGCACATCCGTAACGGCAATTCCCGTTCGTTTTTTTCCGTAATCAACTGCAATCACTCTTCCCACACGGCAAATGTAATTCGAAATCGCTGAGGGAGAAGTGGGAAGACCTAATTTTTTTACGATCGTAGATTTGTTTCTCGAATAGGAAGTATTCACCAAACCGGAGAATTCTCCTTGGTCAAGCCCACCAACGCATGTCCCCAATTTCCGCCAACAAGTTGGGGACAAGTATAGGTGGAAGTTGGGGGCAAGCGTGAGCTGTAAACCGTAAACCGTGGGAAATGTGCTCGACGCGTGGTTGATGTTTTTTGCTCGAGCCGTAATTCTTGTTTTTAACGCTGCTAACGTGGTTGACGTAAGATCGCCTCAACCTTGGCCTTGTGACCGAAGGGAATCCCGACTTAGAAGTGTCGGAATTTCAATTCCGCAAACACTTCTTGGTTGGGAACCTTGACCTGCGGTGGGTACAAAAGTTAGAACAAGAAACCAAACCACGTGTTGAGCAACAACTACACGCTTTGCGCTTGCGCTTTTACGCCTTACGAAAATCGTCCGTGCCCCATGCTCCATGCGACGAGCGCAGCGAGTCCAAACGCCGCTAACGCGATTGCCGCACAAGCGAGTCCACCTCGGCCTCGACCTATAGTGAGCACTTGAGTTCGAGCAAGAACTACCAAATATGCGTTGATTGTTAACCGGACGCCTTACGCTTTACCCCTTACGTTTACCCCCAACGCCTGCCCCCAACGCTAGTTGGTGGGATAGTTGGTGGGCCTCACGAAATCGTCCGGCTAGTCACCCCAACTTATGCTTTCCCAGCCCCAATGATATGAGTTTTTGCTGCCATTTGTGTGCCGATTCCATAACTTCAAGTAAACTCAATTCCGGCTTCCAATTAAGTAATTTAAGTGCTTTTTGCGGATTGGAATAAATGGCCTCCACATCACCTGCCCGTCGCTCACCCACGAGGTAGTCAAGGTGTTGCCCCGTGGCCTCTTCATAAGCGGTAATCATTTCAAAAACACTCACCCCCTTGCCGCTGCCTAAATTAATAACCTCGAAGGAAGGTTCTGACCGAGATTTTAAAAACTCAAAAGCATTTAGGTGGGCTCGTGCAATATCACTTACGTGAATATAATCTCTTATGCAAGATCCGTCCCGAGTATTATAATCAGAACCAAAAACCGTAAATGAATCAATAATGCCGGCGGCTTTTTGGGTAATGAGCGGCACTAAATTATTGACGCGCTTTGCCGGGAGTTCCCCCAAATTACCCGATGGATGAGCTCCTACCGGGTTAAAGTAACGCAATGCACACGCTTTTAGTGGAGTAACTCGCGTTTGGCATTCTATCAAATACTCTCCGTTTTGTTTGCTGTAGCCGTAAGGAGAGGCCGGCGTTTTGAGAGGTGTATTTTCATCTACCGGTAAATCTTTGGCCGATACATCGCCGTAAACCGAGCAGGAGGATGAAAAAACAAAGTGTTCAACTTCGTACTTTTCGCAGGCATGCAGTAAGTTAACTGTTGCCGCGTTGTTGTTTTGAAAGCAAAAAAGCGGCTTTGCCACAGACTCGGGAACCGATTTTAAAGCGGCAAAATGAATTACGGCCTCAATATCACGGTTTTTGGAAAATATACTGTTGACAGCATCGTGATCAGCCAAATCAACATTGTAAATAACGGGTTTTGAACCGGTTATTTCGCTTATAAGCCGGTAGCTTACAGGATCTGAATTGAGGTAATTGTCCACGGCAATTACTTCATGGCCGGTTTTTATAAAGTCCACTGTGGTTTGTGCTCCCAAATAGCCGGCTGCACCCGTGATTAAAATTTTTGCCATGCCGTTGCGTAATTACTTTTTGTAAAACGGCAATTTAACGATTTTAGCCTTTACCGTTTTTTTGCGAATGGCAATTTCAATTTCAGTATCGGTTTTGGAGTGTTCCGTTTTTACGTAACCCAGTCCGATACCTTGATTCAGTGAGGGCGACATGGTGCCCGATGTTACTTTGCCTATAACATCGCCCGCGTTGTTGAGTATTTCGTAGCCTTTGCGCGGTATTCCTTTTTCCTCCATGACAAAAGCGCTCAACTTACGGGCGGGGCCTTCTTCTTTTTGTCGCGCTAAAAAGTCGCGATCAATAAACGGGTTACCGTCTGTAAACTTAGTGATCCAGCCCAACTTGGCTTCAATGGGGGAGGTGTTTTCATCAATGTCATTTCCGTATAAGCAAAATCCCATTTCCAATCGTAAAGTATCGCGGGCAGCCAGTCCGGCCGGTTTTAAATCAAAAGCTTCACCCGCCTTCAGCACGGCGTCAAAAACACGTTCGGCGTCAGCATTCCGGATATAAAGTTCAAAGCCCGGCTCACCGGTATAGCCCGTTGCCGAAATGATCACATTTTCAGCTCCCGCAAAAGTGCCCGTTACAAATGTGTAAAATTTCACTTCACTCAAATTCACATCGGTGAGGGACTGCATGGCCTCAACGGCTTTAGGCCCTTGTACGGCTAAAAGTGAAATAGAGTCCGATGCGTTTTCTGTTTCTGCACCTTGCGTATTGTGGTCGTTCAGGTGTTTCCAATCCTTATCGATGTTAGAAGCATTAACCACCAATAAATACTCTTCTTCATGAATGCGGTAAACCAGTAAATCATCCACAATACCGCCGTTTCCGTTGGGGAAGCAAGTGTATTGAATACCGCCGTTTTTCAATTTGGCCACATCGTTTGAGGTCACCTTTTGAACCAATTCAAAAGCCTTGGGGCCGCGCACATAAAACTCACCCATGTGGGAAACGTCAAAAACGCCCGCATTTTTGCGCACATTTAAATGTTCGTCGGTTAGCCCCGTGTACTGCAGAGGCATGTTGTAACCTGCAAATTCTACCATTTTGGCGCCCAGCGCTTCGTGTTTATCGTTGAGTACAATATTTTTCATGTTGTGCAATTATCAATTATATTTTTAAACGTACTTGAATTGTTCTCCCACTCTCTTTCTTGTTGGTCAGAGCCCTGTTTGCTCTGCAAAAGTACCGTTCCTTGTTATTTCTACAGTCATTTTTCATTGCGGCGGGCAAAGATAAAATTACAAATGAAAAGTCGGTTCATTATCGCCATTATAGGTATTTTTGTTTTCTATTTTTAAAGACTAAACTCGCCCTGTAAGCCAACAAAAATATACATGACCTTAAATTACGAGCAAAACGCACCGCGCTGGATGATTTTATCTTTGGATTTAATCATTTCCACTACAGCTATATTGATTGCTTATTTACTGCGTTTCAACTTTGATATTCCCGAGACAGAGTACCGGTTGATTCCGGTTGGAATTACCGTTTCCATTTTGGCGCATGTAATTTCATTTTTTATATTTAAAACGTATGCGGGTATTGTAAGGCACTCGGGATTTAATGATTTCCAGCGGTTGTTTTTTGCCACGTTATCGGCGGCAGTGATTTTGGCGGCGAGTAATTTGGTGGGTTATTTATGGAACAACCAGTATTTTTTACCCTATTCCATTATCATCATCAACTTTTTGCTCACCTTTTTCTTTATGGGAGCCATGCGCGTTACGGTGAAGATGATTTACCGGGAAATCATCAGTAATCACGGTGAAAAAATTGATGTTGTTATTTTTGGAGCCGGAGAATCGGGTCTGAATACGAAAAGGGCTTTGGATAAAATAGCAGATCGAAAGTACAATATACTGTTTTTTTTGGACGACAACAGTGGGAAGGTGGGTAAGCGTTTAGAGGGCGTTTTGATTAAGGAGGGAAGTGCCTTAAAGGAAGTATTGAGTTCATGCAATGCCGATCAACTTATTATAGCCGTACAAAATTTAGATCGTGAGCGCAAATCTGAAATTGTTGAGGCGGCCTTAGCGGCTAAAACCAAGGTGCTTCACGTACCGCCGGTACAGGATTGGATTGGCGGAGAAATTAATGTAAAGCAAATTAAAGATGTAAAAATTGAGGATCTACTGGGTCGAAAAGCCATTCATTTGAAACACGACGAGGTGGTGGGGGCGGTGAAACAAAAAGTGGTTTTAATTACCGGTGCGGCGGGCTCCATAGGCTCGGGTTTGGTGCGGCAAATCGCCAAATTACATCCCGATAAAATACTGGTGCTCGACCAAGCGGAAACGCCCCTCTATGAATTGGAACTTGAAATTCAAGACCGTTACGGCCGCAATTTGTGTGAAGTGATTGTGGGTGATATTCGCGAAAAGGAGCGCCTGCGCAATGTGTTTAAAACCTTTCACCCGCAATTGGTTTTTCATGCGGCAGCATATAAGCACGTACCCTTGATGGAGGCCAACCCGGCTGAGGCGGTAAAAACCAACGTGTGCGGCACGGTAAACTTAGTTGATTTAGCGGATGAATTTGGTGTGGAAAAATTTGTGATGGTCAGTACGGATAAGGCCGTAAACCCCACCAACGTGATGGGGGCTTCTAAGCGTATTGCAGAAATTTACGCCCAAAGTAAAAATGACGTTTCGCAAAAAACGAAATACATCACTACACGCTTTGGCAATGTGCTGGGCTCTAACGGCTCGGTGATTCCCCTCTTTCGCCGTCAAATTGAAAACGGCGGACCCATTACGGTTACGCATGCCGAAATCACACGTTTTTTTATGACTATTCCCGAAGCTTGCCAACTGGTAGTGGAGGCGGGCATTATGGGGGAAGGCGGCGAAATATTTATTTTTGATATGGGCAAGCCGGTGAAAATTATTGATTTGGCCATGAAAATGATAAAGCTCAGCGGCTTTGAGCCTCACCGCGATATTGAAATTAAATACACGGGCTTGCGGCCGGGCGAAAAATTGTATGAGGAATTGCTGGCCAATGAGGAGAACACCCTCAAAACGCACCATCCCAAAATCATGCGTGCACGTATTCGAACCCACAGCTTTGAGGAAGTTTCCAAAGAAATTAATTCATTGGTAGCGCTATACGGCAAGCAAAACAACCTGCAACTGGTTCAACAAATGAAAAAAATAGTCCCGGAGTTTGTAAGTAAAAATTCTATTTTTTCAGATTTGGATAAGAAAGAACTATAGAGAGATAAGAAAAGCACTCATTCCCGTCTTTTTAATGTCTTTGGCTTTAGAGCTCGCTTATAAAAGCGTCGTATTTATCGCGAAAAAATGAACTCTTAATAATCCTTCTTAAAAGCACCGTCTTTCCAAGCTTGAATAAACTGTGCCCAAGCTACGGGATTTAAAATAGTGAATGAAGGAAATTGACCGGCCTCATAAATTTGACGATTGCGTTGGTACATTTGATACTTGAAATTGGCTGAGCCGTCGTGCATACTCATATTCATCATTTTAGCCGTCATCATATCCTTGGATAAATTGCGTTGAGCGCGTTGCAAATCGTCATTGGGTAAACGCAAACTCAAAAACGCTTCTTTAAACTCCTCTTTTCCCGGCCACGGATAAATAGTAATCTCGCTTAACTCAACAGTATCTCGTGACAAAACTTGAATCATGGAATAGCGGTTTCCCGATAAAGTATCGGGGATAATATAGTAATCGGTATGGTAACCCACATTGGAAAACCGAATGGAATCACCCGGTTCGGCCACAAATGAAAAATAGCCGTAAAAATCGGTAGTGGTACCGCGTCGCGTATTTTCTATAATAACCGTGGCAAACGGAATGGGGTTGAGGCTGTCTCCATCCAGTACCACACCCGAGAATTGCACCAAATGCAAATCGTCTTCGTCTTCCTGTGCCGTAACATTTGCGGCGGAGATGCAGAAGAGTGCGACCGCTAAAAACCTCAAAATCAATTTAAGTTTCATTGTCGTGTTGTTTATAATAATAGTATTAACGGTTTTTCTTGTAAAAGTTTCATGGCTCATGAACGCAAATTTAAGGAGCAAATTTAAATTCAGTTTGTTCAACGGCTGTGTTTCCCACCGCATCGGTGATGTAAATTTTAAGTTCGTGAATGCCGGCGGCTAGCCTTTCGGCATCGGGTTGAAACCAAAACTCACCCGTTTTGTAGTCGAATTCCATCAACACCCAATTGCCGTCCACAAAACCTTCAAACTTGTCAATGCCCGATTCATTGGCGCTAATCACAAATTTAAGTCG
>CAJXMT010000064.1 GCA_913056155.1 uncultured Cryomorphaceae bacterium | reverse complement strand
GGCCTGACCTGCCAATAACGAGTCACCAAATTCAATGTCAAAATTGATGTTATTACCTATACATAATTCTACTGTATTGGAATCAATTTGAACGCCATTTCCTGAAAAGTTCGTAATACCGTTACTCGTCATATAAGGAATTTGGTTATTACAGTTTTGTACAGTAAACTGAACGTCTCGACAAACTTTACCTACCAAAATATTATTGCGATATTCATTGGCACATACTTTGATTACCCAAAATGGAACTCCCGCAGTAAAAACAGGCGTAAAGGTCAATTGCCCGGTATTGGGGTTGAGCGTAACCGGAACATTAAAGGGATTTGTAGGCGAGTAACCCCCCTGATAGGGTGCGGGCGTAGTAATGTTATTAGATAAAGGTTGATCTAAGGTAAATACAACTGAATCTCCGTCACTTTCAATAGCACCAAAAGAGTAATTCACTTGGGAACCGGCACAAACATAAGGAATGGGCTGACCTTCAAATTTTGGAGAGTTATTACAAGGACCATTAAAATTATCAAGTAAGGCATCAATAGTGTATTGAGGTTGTCCGGAGAGGTTGTTTGTGGAATTCCTGCAACATAAAGAATAACTCATTGTCCAAGGACCTGCCGCACAGGGAGGCAACACAACAATTGTAGAAAAGAAACCGTGCTGCATACCCGGCAAGTTGCCATTATTACATTGACTGTTTTGAATTTCTTGAGGGCACAATTGTGAAACCTCTTTTATACTATCTCGCTGCACCGTCGCAGTCTGGTTACCGCAAGGACTATTAAATGTAATGTTTACAGTAGTTGGCATGGATGCCCCACCGCAAAAGCGATAAATATTCAGCGTAACCAAAAACGAATCACCTCCCAAGCACGTGTATTGGAAGTCTCCTCCCGAAACGTGTGAAGCCTTTAAATTTTCATTTGGCACAATCATCAAACCAAATACTATTCCCAAAAGTAATACGAGCTTTTTCATAATTAATATTTTTCTGTTCATCCCTAAAGACGTCATCTCAACTTTACATGTTGCCCCGTTGAGCGTAGTCTCAAAATTTTTTTCAAATATAGTTTAACCGCTGTTGCTTTCAACTTTGTGCATTTTGCAACGTATGAAGCAAAATTAAACCGCGAATATAAAACAATAATAATAAACCATGCAAATACTCATCGTAGGACAAGGTATTTCAGGTACAAATTTAGCCGCCGAAGCGCTTCGTCGGGGAATTTCAACACGAATTATTGATCAACCGAAAAAAGACACGCCCTCCAAAACCGCAGCGGGAATGTTCAATCCTGTCACTTTTCGCGTTCCCACACTCAGTAAAAACGCCCGTGAATATTTTTCGGTTTTAAATCAGTTTTATACAAACATGGAAAATGAAACGGGTACACGGTTTTATCAACCCATGCCTTACACGCGTTTATTTTCATCTCCCGAAGAGCAAAACAACTGGATTCACAAATGTGCTCAGGGTGCATTTCGTGAATTCGCATCAGATGAAATTCACCAATACTCCACACCTATATCGGCGCCTTTGGGCGGGGCTGAGGTGTTTAGCGCCGGTTTTGTAGAATCCCGAAAAATGTTAGCCGGCTTTAAAGAAAAACTATTGAAAGATAATTTATTAACTGAAGAGTGCTTCAATTTTGACAGGTTAGAAATACATGAAAACAAGGTGTGTTATCAAACTCAAAAAGAAATACTCGAGGCAGATTACATCATCTTTGCAGACGGTCCTCAAGTTATGCGCAACCCACTTTTCAACTTTTTGCCTTTTCGACCCGTGAAAGGGGAGGTTCTGACCCTAAAAATAAAAGATTTTGTGCCCGAGCGTATCCTCAGCAAAGGCATGTTTTTGATTCCAAAAGGCAATGACCTTTTTTATGCCGGTTCCACTTACTCGCATAAAAGCCTTAACACCAACCCTACGGATGACGATAAACAAAAAATACTCCAAACAATTGAGAAATTCATCAAAAGGCCTATCGAAATCATTGAGCACAGAGCAGGCATAAGACCGGCCACAAAAGATCGAAACGCACTTATTGGCAAACACCCTGAACATCAACGCGTAGCACTATTTAACGGTATGGGTTCCAAAGCAGTATCAATGACACCACTCCTTGCTTCAGTATTGTTAAACCATTTAGAATTCGGGACTGTAATTGATAAAACCGTTGATTTAAATCGCTTTGTGAAAAGTTAATGATCTATTGCCGCACGCAGGATTTTACCAAACCGATACACATCCATAAAATTATTATAAAGTGGAACAGGTGCCATCCTGATCACATTGGGCTCGCGGTAATCCACTACCACACCTTCCTTAGTGAGGTAATCAAACATCTTTTTTGCCTCGCCGTGCACTAAAACAGAAAGCTGACATCCTCTCTCTTTCGAATTCCGAGGAGTAATTATTTCAAATGAAGCACCATCTTGTTGTCGAGAAACTTTCTCTAGCACAAACTCTAAATAACCTGTTAGTTTTTCGCTTTTTTTGGTCAGAGCCGACATTCCCACAGCACTAAAAAGTTCCAAAGATGCTTTATGCGGTGCCATGGAAAACACGGCGGCATTGGAAAGTTGCCACCCTTCTGCCGTAGGAATGGGATCAAAGTCTTTTTCCATTTTAAAACGTTCTTCTTTATTATGCCCCCACCAGCCGGCAAAACGGTTTAATGCCTTATTTTCAGCATGCTTTTCGTGTACATATATTCCGGAAACCCCTCCCGGCCCTGAATTCATGTATTTATAACTGCACCACGTAGCAAAATCAACATCCCAATCGTGAAGTTTGAGGTTCACATTTCCTGCTCCGTGAGCTAAATCCCAACCAACTAAAGCACCGGCGTTATGCCCTGCTTTTGTTATCGTTTTCATATCCCAAAGTTGGCCGGTATAATAATTGACGCCCCCAATCATAATTAAGGCTAATTCATCTTTATGTTTTTCAATGGTTTCCAGCACGTCGCCGGTTCTTATGATGTGTTCTCCTTCGCGAGGTGACAATTCAATGAGTGTTTCCTCAGGCTTTAGCCCATGATGTTTTACTTGGGACGCCAACGCATATTGATCTGACGGGAAAGCCTTCGCTTCACACAATATTTTATACCTCTTATTATCGGGCTTGTAAAATGAAACCATCAGCAAATGCAGATTTACAGTGAGTGAGTTCATAGCTACTACCTCGTGTGGTTTTGCACCCACTATTTTTGAAAGCGGCTCTGAAAATAATTCGTGATAGGAATACCAAGGGTTTCCGGCCTCAAAATGACCGTCAACGCCGTACTTGGCCCAATCTTCGATTTCTTGTTTTACATGTTTCTCCACATTTTTGGGCTGCAAACCCAGAGAGTTGCCTGTAAAATAAAGCTTCTTTTCGCCTTTATGCTCAGGAAAGTGAAATTCATCTCTGTATTTTTTAAGTGGGTCTGCCGCATCCTGTTTTTCAGCAAATTCTTCAGTAAATTCGTAGTTCATATTATTCGATGTAATTTTGGGCTCTGAAAGAGAAAAATAATTGATTAAATCGTACTGCAAACATAAATAATCACAGTTCATGATGAACAAAGAAAAATCAAAAGCGCTTTTTGAACAAGCTAAAAAATACTTTCCCGGCGGGGTGAATTCACCTGTTAGAGCTTTTAAAAGTGTGGGAGGCTCACCGCTTTTTATCAAAAAAGGAAAAGGAGCTAAAATCACAGACGCTGACGGCAATGAATATATTGACTTTTGCTGCTCATTCGGCCCGCTTATTTTAGGTCATGCTCACGAAAAGGTGCTGAGCGCAGTTACCGAAACGGCTGCTGACGGTACTTCTTTTGGCGCTCCCACCGAGAAGGAAAACGAATTGGCCGATTTGATTTTAAGTAATCACAATTACATTGAACGTATCAGGTTCGTAAATTCGGGGACCGAAGCTGCAATGAGTGCCATCAGATTGGCACGCGGCTACACCGGACGCAACAAAATCATTAAGTTTGAGGGCTGTTATCACGGCCATGTTGATTCACTGCTGGTAAAAGCAGGGTCGGGTTTAGCCACGCTGGGTACATCCTCATCTGCCGGTGTACCTGAAGGAACCATACAAGACACCATTGTGCTGCCGCTCAACAATAAAGATGCGGTAGAAGAGGCTGTAACAAAATACAAAGGTGAAATTGCCGCCATTGCTTTAGAGCCCATACCGGCAAACAACGGCCTGTTGTTGCAGGAAAAAGAATACTTGCAATTTTTACGTGATGTATGCGATCGTGAAGGTATCTTATTGTTTTTTGATGAAGTAATTTCCGGTTTTCGAGTAGGTTTTGAAGGCGCTGCCGGCTATTACGACATTAAACCGGATGTTGCCGCTTACGGTAAAATTATTGGCGGTGGGTTACCCGTTGGAGCTTACGGCGCATCTGCCGAGGTGATGAACACCGTAGCTCCCGAAGGGCCGGTTTACCAAGCGGGAACCCTCTCAGGCAATCCTGTAGCCATGGCCGCCGGTATCGCACAAATTAGTGAATGTTTGAAACCGGGCTTTTATGATGAGCTTGAGATGAAAACAGAAATATTTTGCAGGGAAGTTCAGCGTCACGCTGAAGAAAAAGGATACCCCGTATCATTACCGCATAAAGGAAGTATTTTTTGGACGGCATTTTCATCAGATAAAATACAATCTGCGGCCGATATACCCCAAAACAGCGGCGAACTGTTTAAAAAAATGCACGCCGAATTACTTGAACGCGGTATTTACATAGGTCCCAGCGGATTTGAAGTCGGGTTTATAAGTGAAGCCCATACCGATGATAATATGAATGAGGCTGTGGAATGCTTTAAGGAATCGCTCGACGCTATTTTTAAATGATGATGACCCGGCCTCCATTTCTTAAGCCATCAGATTGGGTAGCTATTGTTTCTCCCGCGAAATATATTGATTCTGAAATTATTGACAACGCAGTACGTTTGTTGGAAAAACGCGGCTACAGGGTTTGGGTCGGTCAAAATGCCAAAGGTCGATACGGTCGTTTTTCGGGTTCTGACCAAGAACGCACCAATGATTTGCAAGAGGCATTGGACCGGCCTGAAGTTAAGGCCGTTTTTTTTGCGAGAGGCGGCTATGGAAGTGTACGGATAATGGAACGGATAAATTGGACTGCTTTTAAATCTTCGCCTAAGTGGCTGTGCGGTTTTAGCGATATTACCGTTTTTCACAACTTGGTACATTTGACCCGTTCCTGCTCTGTTCATTCAACAGTCCCACTGAATTTTCCCAAAGATGAATTTAATTCTCCGCTTGAATCACTTTTTGATGTTTTGGAGGGGAATTCCCTACATTACAAACTTAACGCAAATTCAAATAATAGTTTCGGGAGAGCAAAAGCTGAGGTTGTTGGCGGGAACTTAAGTGTTTTTTGTTCACTCATCGGAACCCCGGCAGATATTGACACGACCGGTAAAATACTATTTTTAGAAGAAATTTCAGAGTATGACTATAAGGTTGATCGTATGTTGTACACATTAAAACTTGCCGGTAAGTTTCAAAACTTAGCCGGGTTGATTATTGGGGGTTTTACTGATATTAAAAAAAGTGACAACGGTCTTATGCTAAACACGCAGCAACTTATAACGGAAAAAATCCCCCTCAATAAATATCCGGTTTGCTTTCAATTTCCCGGCGGCCATATTCCTGAAAACATGGCACTTCCGCTTGGTGAGCCTGCCTGTTTAGATGTGGAAAAAGATAAAACTTATATTTCATTTACTCATGGCAGATCATAATGAACTCGGTAAAAAAGGAGAGAAATTAGCCGTAAAACACCTTATGGAAAACGGATATAGCATCGTAGAGACGAACTACCGCTTTAAAAAAGACGAGTTGGATATTATAGCCGAAAAAGATGGGCTACTGATTATTGCCGAAGTAAAAACCCGCATCAATGAATACTTTGGCAGACCTGAAGAGTTTGTGACGCCGGCGAAGCAAAAGCGCATCATCAATTGTACTAATCGTTACCTGATAGAACGAGACATCGATAAAGAGGTGCGTTTTGACATTATTGCTGTTGTGATTAATGCCAAGCGAAAATCATTAAATCACATTGAAAACGCATTTATCCCGGGGCCATAATCCATTTTTTTGGTCAGAACCGATTCTTGACAGGGCGCATCAATTAGCGCTGTAAAATAGTACAAGTACAAATATAAAAAAAGCCCTCGATTTCCATCGAGGGCTTTTTTTTATCAGCAAAACGAGTTGTTCACTTCATTACTTAACAGTAAGTTTATGAACAGCACGATTTCCATTTTCGTCAGCTACTTCAAGTAAATAAAGACCTGAAGATAGATTGTCTAGATTCATTGTTGTGACATTGTTTCCGGCAACGTTCACACGCTCCTGAGCCACAATTTGACCTACAATATTGCGCATGGTGATGCTGTAAGTACCATTTACATCAGTGAACTCAACATTGAATCTACCTGAGTTAGGGTTAGGATAAACCTTAATTCCTTCGTTCAAGGTAAACTCAGCAGCTGAAACAGGTTGACAGCTTTCCTCAGCCACGCAACCGTTGGCATCAGTAATTGTTACTTCATAAGTGAACGGTTCGGGTTCATCTGTTGTAACAGACTCAGAAGTTGAACCGGTGTTCCATGCGTAGCTGAAAGGCGCTTCACCACCTTCAGACACAGAGGCCGTACATTCACCTGCGGGATTAGCTGTTACGTGGTTAGCTTCAGCAACCATTTGTGCGGGTGGGATTAGGGTTACAAATCCTTCACTGAATGTCTCACAGTTGTTATCGTCAGTAACAGTAACTCTGTATGAGCCTGCACCAAGACCTTCCAAATTACCGGTTCCTGATGAGTCACTTGTAGTTGAGCCACCTGTCCAAGAGAACGTGTATGGTGGTGTACCGCCGGTAAAATCAGGCGCTAAAATTCCGTCATTACTTAAAGTGCCATCAGGGTCATTTGCTTGATTACAAGAAATTTCTTGTATAATATTTACACCTGAACCTTGTCTAACAGGCGCATTAGCATTGTCAATAATCACCTCAACCTCACCTACACAATTGTTATCGTCAATTAATGAGACTTGATAAACACCGGCAGCCAAGCTATTGTTAGTTGCACCTGTTGTGTTATCAGGCCATAAAATAGAATTGTTGGGATCATCGGGAATTATCGTAGCAGAACCATCTGCAAGGCCGCAACCTGCTTGTTGAACATTGCTAACTGTACCTGAGATAGGCGGACAGTCACTTTTAGATAGATTCAACCTGATTTTTGGATTTGTAGTTGTTGAAAAGAACCAAGTTCCGGCAGCGTTATCCGGTCTTACAAAAACGGTTTGTGGATCAGCTCCGTCTTGACCTTGTGCCCAAGATACAGAATCACCAACAGCTTCCCAGCCTACAACCACCTCAGCACCGGCCGGAACGGGAACATCATTAATGTCAAAATTCGCCCAGCTTCCTACCTGATTAGCAGTAATGGTAGTAAACAAGGTTTCAACCGGATTTAATGCCCCATCCCAAACCGTGATAATTACAGACGGGTTTTGTTCCGAGGTAAAGCTTGAGAAATAAATATCTACTGATTTAATAGTATCGGGTTCAGGGAAAGGAAACATGGCTCCTATCGAATAATCGTAACCCTGATAAAATGTACCGTTATCTCGAGTAAATCCATTTATTGATCTCGAGTATACGGAATCAGTAATACTGAAATTCATTGACATCGTATCATTTTCAGGCAGTCCGCTCGGCAAATCAGAAACTGAAACGAAATCAGCCACGTAGGGAACCGAGGGTTTATCCATATGAATAAAACCGTTAGCGGCTATCGAATCGGTTTGAGAAGGCACACTAGTAATGGTAGAACTTGTATTTTCCAAAACACCATTGAAATACGTTTCAATTCGAGCGTTTGGTTGCGCATTTGTTCCATTATTTCGAATAAATCCACTCACAAACATGGTGTCGTTTCTGGCGTGTCGATACGGAATATTACCGAAATATCTTTGACGGCTGTTTGGACCCAAATATACATCCACCATTTCCAATTCATTATCCGGTGCTTCTACAAAGTGAATATCATCAATCATCCAGTAATAGTAACCGCTTCCGTTCGCATTTGAAACAGTTGCCCCATCAAACACTATTCTTGCTTTTACCTGAGCATTACCCGGAATATTGAAAGGAATAGGCATCAAAAGTCTTGAATCATTGGCAGTGGCTGTATTTACGGGAAAATCCTCGTCATAAATTGACATGGTATCGGGATATGTAGCGCCACCATCCGTTGAAAACAAGATATAACAAGTAGTTTGGAATCTTCTAAATGAAGAACGCATGTCTAAAAAGATGGAAGTATATCCTGTAAAATTCATTACGGGCGTTTCCAATATACCGGTATGAGGAGTTGGGTTTGGCCCCTGACCCATAGTAGCTCTATTTCCATTGTTATCTAAGTAGTCGGAGTCAAAAATCATAAACCCGTTTGCAGATGTAAGTGAACCAATGGGGTCTCCCTGGTTACCACTTTGGTTAGGACCGGCATAAGCACCTCTGGACCCAACGGTATTGTCAGGGTTCGTGCCTGTACCGCGGTATTCCCAATTCGCATTACCTACATTGGTCCATGCTCCATTACCGGGATCTCCACTCAAACCGTTACTAAATGTTTCCGCTAGAATCGTGTCTCCAAAATTAGAAATAGTAGGAACACCTCCCCCTCCTCTTGTGTAAATTGCATTACCTGCTGAAGAATTTTCATCTTCAGATATGAGCATTGCATTATTCATCATTGGAAACTGATTTTTATTAACCTCCTCAACTTGAGCAGTTAAAAAACCTGTTCCAAGACTCAAAGCAATAACTGAAAGTACTTGTTTTTTCATAGTTTTTCTCTTTTTATAATTCGGCGGTAAAGATAATACTTTATTTAAACATGCTTAATACGCTAATGATTTTTTTCTTAGAGAAATAAATTTACACCTCTCATTAACCGGTCGTCAAAAGAAATTCACACATTCACAATTTGCTTACAATAAGCTATTTGCACCTAAATATGTTTGGAAACAAACTAACAGGTATTTTTATTTCCATTCCGGCTGAGGTTTTGAATGAAACATACCTTAATCGGATGTTGAGGTAAATTACAATAATTACAGTGTTTACAATAAAAACGGCGAAATCATGTCGGAAATAAGATTGGGGATTTTGAAGAAGATCTAATTGTTGTAATTTTCAAAATTGTAAAAGTCGATGCACTCAATATGGAAAAACAAAAAAGCCGTCCTCCAACAAAAGTTGGGGACGGCTTTGTGAAAACAATATGCAGGTTTAATTATTTAATCGAAACCTGAAAAACGGCGCGTTGTTCTTTTGAAGATTTCACTTCTAAAAGATAAACTCCGCTTGACAAATTGCCGAGCTCCATTACGCGCGTGTTGGTGCCGTTAACATTTACCCTTTCTTGGCTGACAATTTGACCAACCATGTTTCTCAAGACTAGTGTAAATTCATCGTTGAGATTAGTAAACTCAACATTAAAACGACCCGAGTTCGGGTTAGGATACACATTGATTCCTTCAACCATTTCCAAATCACCGGTTCCTGTTGGTGTTACATCATCTTCAGCCTCACAACCATTAACATCTGTAACCGTTACTTCATAAGTAAAAGGTTCAGGCTCATCAGAGTCGATTGTTTCAGTTGTTTCACCTGTATTCCAAGTGTAAGTAAATGGAGCTTCCCCGCCTGCAGTAACAGATGCCGTTACCGAACCAAAAGGGTTCGAAGTTGTATGGTTGGCTTCAATCTCCATTTGTTGAGGTGGTAAAAGCGTTATAAAACCTTGACTGAAAGCTTCACAATTGGCGTCATCAATTACGGTAACACGATAAGATCCTGCACCCAAACCTTCTAAACGGCCATTATTCATGTTTGACTGTGTGGTATCTCCACTTGGCCAAACAAAAGAATAAGGTGCGGTACCACCTGTGAAGTCAGGTTCCAGAATTCCGTCAGAACTCAATGATCCATCGGGGTCATTAGCAAAGTTGCATGATATTTCTTGAGCTACATTTAATCCGGAACCAACTCGCTCGGGAGCATTAGCATTATCAATAATAACCTCAACTTCACCTACACAATTATTATCGTCAATAAGTGAAACTTGATAAACACCTGCGGCCAAATTATTATTCGTTGGACCTGTGGTATTATCAGGCCATAGAATAGAATTGTTGGGGTCATCAGCGGCAACTTCAGCTGATCCGTTTGATAGTCCGCAGCCTGCATCTGTAGTACTGATGACCTCTCCTGTAATAACAGGGCAATCTGCGCCTGCCACATTTAATTGAATGGCAGGAGCTCTAAAATTTACCTCATCGGCAAAAAACTGCCATTGACCTGTAGTATTAATTAAAACACCCCGGTTGTGGCCTTGTGTGCCATCAGTAGCCCAACGTATTGTATCTCCTACAGCTTCCCAACCCAATAAATATTTACCTGCCGGTAAAGCTGTGGGTTGGATAGGGAAATTAACCCAATTGCCGCCCAAATTATCATTCAAACTTGTGAATTCCTGAATGAGAGGTGTAATATTCCCTTGGTTGTCTAATTCATACAATTTTAAAATAATGGAAGGATCATCATTGTTAAATTCAGAAACAAAAAAGTCGAACCCTGTTGCTGTATCATCTTGGTGAATTACTATTTCAGAAGCAATTTCATAAGAGGAAAGCGTTGTGAAAGCTGTGCCATTATCAATTACGTTATCTCTACGCACCCAAGAATAAGCTGTATCCGTTATATCTAAAATGTGAGTAATGGTGTCGTCTTCCAATAAATTATTGGGATTATCAGAAGTACTCACAAAGTCAATTTTGTATCTGCCGGGTGAGCGATCTAAATCTAAAAAATTAGAAACAAAAAGAGAATCATTACTGCCGCAAACAGCAGGCAATAATTCACTGTTAGAAGTTTCCTCCAATGTGCCATTTACATAAACCTCCATTCGTGTATTGGCTTGAGCTGAGCTTCCTTTGTTGCTTATTTGTCCTGAAACCCTCACTGTATCTTGAGCAGCTTGATTGGAAGGGATCTGACCATAATATTTAGTAGAAGTTCGCGCTGTTAATAAATCAGGCGATCCGTACCACTCTTGATCCATTGACAAGTCGTAATCGGGCGCTTCCAAAAGATAAATATCATCAACCATCCAGTAGTAATATGCGCACAAGCCGTTAGCATTACATTCTGTACCATCAAAATACAAACGCATTTTAACTTGACTGTTTCCCGCAACACCACATGGTAAGGGGACAGTGGTTCGAATAGGATTCAATAGCGGAGGTTGATCCTGCGCCCCGGCATTTACGGGGTGATCGTCTCCAAAAACGGTAAGCGTATCTGTCCAAGTAGCGCCGTTATCCGTGGAGAACACAACGTGCGCAGTACTTAATAACCTTCTGAATACAGAATGCATATCAATAAATACATTATTGTAAGCGGAAAGGTTAAAAGTCGGCGACTCTAAAACGCCGTCGTGACCACCGGGTATTGCCGGATTTGACCCCGTACCAAAACCGCTTTGACCTGCACCTCCGTTATCGAGGTAATCAGAATCAAAAATCACAAACCCATTGGAAGTAGTTGGCGATTGAATAGGTTGCGCACCGCCAAAAGCTCCTTGAGATCCTTGTGTAACATCGGGAGTTGTTGAAGGACCTCGATATTCCCAAGTGTTTGTTCCGGCAGTCCAAGCACCGTTGCCGGGATCTCCGTTAAACCCGTTACTCCAAGTTTCAACAAAAATAGTATCTCCCCAAAACTGGATAGAGGAGCTTCCACCGCCCGCTCTCACGGCACCGGGAACTTGTTCAGCAACACCACCGGATTGAAATATTGCATGATCCAGAGGGTGGTTGACAGACTCATCATCAATAGACTGAGCTGATACACCCACTGTAAGCGACAGAACTGTCGCTGAAAGTAAGAACTTTTTCATAATAACTGTTTTTTCGAATTATAGGTGCAAATGTAAGAAAAATAGGTCGGCAAACAAAGATTTATTCATCTATCAGAATGATTATCAAATATTTAATTTGATCCCTTCAGCTGTTTAATTATGTGAATAGCTTTTTTGCATTCCAACCAACAAAAAACCCGAGTATCTTAAATTGTTTATTTACGATTACTCGGGCTTCCAAAAACTGTGCTATTAGGTGTTCACTACATTTCAACTACATTATGGATGTACTCTTCAATAGGCAAACAACTGCAAATTAAATTGCGATCTCCATACGCTTGATCGATGCGCCTCACAAAGGGCCAAAACTTAGACTCTTGAACATACTCCACCGGATATGCCGCTTTTTCCCTGGTGTAAGGCTTATCCCAATTTTCTACCATTAACATCATGGCAGTATGCGGCGCATTTTTCATCACATTGTTTTTTGCATCTGCCTTGCCATCTGCAATTAACCTGATTTCTTTCCTGATTTGTTTCATGGCCACCACAAACCGGTCAAGTTCTTGTTTGTTCTCGCTTTCCGTGGGCTCGACCATCATTGTACCCGCAACCGGGAAAGAAACCGTGGGCGAGTGAAATCCGTAATCTATCAATCGTTTCGCAATATCTTCTACTTCAACGTTTGCCTCCTTCTTGAATTTACGACAATCAATGATCATCTCATGCGCAACACTGCCTAACTCACCGGTATATAAAATCTCATAATCATCTTGAAGTTTCGCTCGCAAATAGTTTGCATTCAAAATGGCCACTTTTGAAGCATTGGTCAAACCTTCACTCCCTAACATTTTAATGTATGCGTATGAGATAATTAATATGAGAGCCGATCCAAAAGGGGCTCCCGAAATGGCAGTCCCGCCCTTATCTCCACCGGTTTTCACAATAGGGTGATTCACCAAAAAAGGAGCCAAATGCTCAGCTACACCAATCGGCCCCATGCCCGGACCGCCACCACCGTGCGGTATCGCAAAGGTTTTGTGTAAATTCAAATGACAAACATCAGCGCCAATCTCGCCCGGTGAAGTCAAACCCACCTGAGCATTCATATTGGCTCCATCCATGTATACTTGTCCGCCATGTTCATGAATAAGGGCTGTAATTTTTCTGATATCAGATTCAAAAACACCATGAGTAGAAGGGTAAGTTACCATTAGTGCGGCTAAATTCTCGCTGTGTTTTTCAGCCTTTTCTTTTAAATCGTCAACATCTATATTTCCTTTATCGGTGGCTTTTACCACGACGACTTTCATTCCTGCCATCACTGCACTTGCTGGATTAGTCCCATGGGCAGAAGAAGGCACTAAACAAATATTTCTGTGAGACTCACTTCTGGATTTGTGATAAGCTCGTATCACCATAAGACCTGCATATTCTCCTTGAGCACCAGAGTTTGGTTGTAAGGAGGTGGCTGAAAAGCCTGTGATTTCCGTTAAATAATCTTCAAGCTGTTTGAGCATTTCCTGATAGCCTTTGGCCTGTTCTTTTGGAACAAAAGGATGGATATTGCCCCATTGTGGATTAGATAATGGTAACATCTCTGAAGCTGCGTTCAACTTCATGGTACAAGACCCTAAAGAAATCATGGAGTGGTTGAGCGCAAGATCTTTTCTTTCCAGTCTTTTGATGTAACGCA
>CAJXMT010000063.1 GCA_913056155.1 uncultured Cryomorphaceae bacterium | reverse complement strand
CCCGCCGTTCTCGATCTTTTTGGTCGTGTGCCGAAAAGCCCGAATTTTTTTCAAAAGGATTAAAATCTTTATTGACTTTGATTTCGGGGGGGTGTACTGTTTTACTCTCAGGTAATTGATCAAAGCTTTGTTCGCGCTCAAAGTCCAAGCCCGGGGTTAAATTGTATTGCCCGATGGTTTGCCGAATACTCGACTTCAAAATGGCATAAACCGCTCTTTCATCTTCAAATTTAATCTCGGTTTTTGTAGGGTGAATGTTAACATCAATAAATTCGGGGTTTACCTGAAATTCAATAAAGTAACCCGGGTGACTATCGCGAGGCAGTAATTCACTCATAGCCTCTTTTACGGCGTGGTGCAGGTAGTTGGATTTGATGAAGCGGCCGTTGACAAAAAAGAATTGATCCCCTCTTGTTTTTTTTGCTTTTTCGGGTTTCACGGCAAAGCCGCGCAACGTAACAATCTCAGTTTCTTGTTTTACGGGAGCTAAATTATCTTGGTAGCGTTTACCAAAAATATCGATGATTCTGCCGCGCAGTATATTTGATTCCAACCGGAATAGTTCGTTTCCGTTGTGTTCAAAAGTAAATTTAATGTGCGGATTGGGCAAGGCTACACGCTCAAACTCGTCAATGATGTGCCTGAGCTCAGCTCTTTCGGTTTTGAGGAATTTTCTTCGCGCCGGCACATTGTAAAATAAGTTTTTTACGGCAAAAGAACTCCCGTTTTTAGTTTGATGCGGTTCTTGGGATTTGAGTTCAGATCCCTCAATTAAAAGGCGAGTTCCCAATTCTTCTTCTCGCGTTTTGGTTTTGATCTCCAAATGTGAAATAGAGGCAATGGAAGCTAAAGCCTCACCGCGAAATCCCATTGTTTTGATGTCGAACAGGTCTTTCGTATTTGAAATTTTGGACGTGGCATGACGCTCTAAAGAGAGTCTGGCATCACTTTCACTCATTCCCTTTCCGTTGTCGATTACTTGAATGAGAGACTTACCGGCATCTTTGATGATGAGATTTATTTCAGTAGCCTCTGCATCAATGGCATTCTCCAGCAATTCTTTAACCACAGAGGCCGGGCGCTGAATGACTTCACCTGCCGCTATTTGATTGGCGATGGAGTCGGGAAGAAGTTTAATATGGTTTCCCATTTACAGGTTCAAATTTTATTTGATGTATTAAAATGCAGCTGAGAGGTCTGTTTTTAAGTACAGGTAAAAAAACGCAACCAGTAAACCGGCAAAAAGCACAATGCGTAAATTGGATTTGTTGTTGCTCGACCGTCTTAAATTCACGGCATCTGCCGTTACGCGCCTCATTTTGGCTCGGTACTCCTCTTTGCTGCCCATTTTTTCAATCATTTTCTTTTCCTGTTCCACTTCGCGTTCAATAGCCGCTACGCGGGAGTTGAGGGCTTCTTTTTTAGCGTCGTAATAGCGTGGTTTGAATTTGAATCCACGCGGTTTACGTTGTTTAAAAAGCGTCATTTTCATAGCGGTCAAAATTACATATTATTTAAGCACTGAAATTGCATTCGGCAAACTGTCCTGATTAAACGATTTACAGATAAAATTTATTTTTCGGTTTAAAGTTGTACGTGAGTCTATTTCTCAACGGTTGTTACATTTGCAATCTTAATATACAAACATTATGAATGAAGCTGTAGATTTTAGTGAACGTACCGGTGCTTTTATGTTGAGGTTTTTACACGATGCCGGAATAGAGGGAAGTTCTGCACTCTACATAAAAACCTTGCTTTTGATATTGTTGACCGTGGTTGTTGTGTTGGTAGTTGACTTTGTCGTGAATAGAATTTTACTAAGCGCGGTAGAAAGGCTCACGGTGCGCAGCAAAACTACTTTTGATGATGAATTAGTTCAACAAAATGCCACGAAGTTTTTGGGTCATATTATTCCCGCATTGCTTATAGATGCCTTGATTCCTGTAGTGTTTGCCGATTTCGAATTTTTAATTGGGCCGGCCAAAATTGTATTAGAGTCTTATATATACATTTTTTTGGCTCAGTTTATTCAAGCTGTCCTGCGAGGAACGCGAAATTATTTATTGAAACAAGAGCAGTTTAAAGATAAACCCATTCAAAGTATTATCCAGCTTTTTATTATCATAACATGGTTGGTTGTAATTATAGTGATTTTCTCAACGATTTCGGGAAAACCGGTTACGGGTTTATTGACGGGTTTAGGAGCGCTCTCTGCCGTTATTTTGCTTGTTTTCAAGGATAGTATATTGGGTTTTGTAGGAAGTATTCAGTTGGCTTACAACGATATGGTTCGGGTTGGCGACTGGGTTTCCATGCCTAAATTCGGAGCGGACGGCGATGTGATTTCCATCAATTTGAATACGGTAAAAGTTCAAAACTGGGACAGGACAATCACGACGATTCCCACATATGCTTTTATTTCCGATTCGTTTAAAAATTGGCGAGGCATGAGTGAGTCGGGAGGCCGTAGAATTAAGCGCAGCGTTCGTATTAAAGTTAACTCGGTCAAGTTTTGTGATGAAAAATTGTTGAATAAGCTGAAAAAGCTCCATTTGTTGAAAGATTATATAGAGTTGAGACATAAGGAAATTGAAGAGTATAATAAAAAACACAATATTGATAAAAACTCACTTGTAAACGGTAGGCACATTACTAACTTGGGTTTATTCAGAGCCTACGTTCAAAATTACATTGACTACAATCCCAAGATAAAACACGATATGACAGCTATGGCAAGGCAATTGGAGCCCGATGAAAAAGGAATTCCGCTTGAAATTTATTGCTTTAGTGCCATTCAAGAATGGGTGGGTTTTGAAGGTGTCATGGCAGATATTTTTGATCATATCTTCGCATCTGTTCACGAATTTGAACTCGAGATTTTTGAGCAACCTACAGGTTCTGATGTGCATGAGTTGTTGAGCGCGGGCTCGATGCATGACTTTCAAAAGTAGTACCGAACCCGGTTTTCGCTATGATTGTCTCAGGTTCTGATCAAAAAGGTGTGGCGGGCTCTGCTTAAAATTTGAGTTTGAGGCCCAATTGGTAAACCATGGCATCTGTTTTAGAGCGGGTGCGGGAAAAAACCGGCTCTTGGTTACTGTTAAATTTAACAGATTCAGGATCGAGGTATTTAGCCTGACCGCCGGGCATGCGCACAACCCGGGCGTCTAGAAGCACATTGGTTGTGAGCCTGAATGCCGCACCAGCGCCATAGCCGTAACTCCAAGTGAAATTGGTTGTATTATCGGTTTCGGGTTCGGGATTTTCCTGATTGGGTATTTCAACCTCGATTACAGAGCGCGTATTGAAAATTCTAAAACCTCCCATTACTTCCACATAAGGAAAAAAGAAATCATTTAATGTACGTAAAAAACTGATTCGGCCGTGTACGTGAATGGGCATCATGGCTGAAGAAACTCGGGAATCTACTTCGTACAATCCGATTACGGGATCGTTTAATTCAAATTTTTCACTTTCGCTGCCCATCCAAAAGTAGTGAAAACTAGCACCCCAATCTATGGGTAAAACTCCAATCTGAGAGTAAAAACCACCACCGATTCCGAAGAATGCTCCTCGGGAAGCTAAGTTTTTGAATTCGCCGCGCGGAACGGCCAAATTGAGGTTGGGACTGAAATGCCCGTTATGATCGTGCTCTCTATTGGGGTTTCGTGTATCTTGTGATTGTGCGGGGTTTATATTGAGCCCAATCAGGACAATGAAGAGAAATGTAAGTTTATTTTTCATACTGTATTCTTTACGAATCTTGTGCCAAATTTAAATGTTTTGCGGAATTAAATATTATAATTTGTACGAAAGGTTATCACATAAAAAAAGGTGAAACCACGCAAGGTTTCACCTTTTTATCAAGCAGGGTTCTTATTACTTGATGATCATTTTAAATACACCCGATTTACTTGATGTTTGAACTTTTAGAAAATATATACCGGGAACTAAGTCACCAACTTGAATTTCTTCTCTTCCACTTTGTACAACGCGGGATTTTTGCTGTTTTACTAAGGCTCCTGTGGCGCTAAATAACGACAGTTCATAAATACCCTGCTCACCTCCGTTTTCAAAATATATTTTATCATGAGCGGGATTGGGGTACAACTTAACGTGCGGTAACTCATTTTCTCCAACGCTTGTATCGTCATAATAATGAATATCCACATTTACAGTGTCAGATGCTGTACAGGAATTTGAACTCGTGACTATAGCCCAATAGGTTCCCGTGGAATCAACGGTAATATTGCGCGTAGTTTCATTGGTAGACCAAAGGAATGAAGCGAAATTACCTTGAATAGCCAGAGTAACTGATGTGTTTGTGTCGGCAATATCGGGTCCCAAATTCAAGCTGATGCCGGGGCGTGATTCTATTTCGGCCTCAGCCGTACTCTCACATCCGTATTCGTTAGCAACGGTGACAAAAAAGTTTCCTCCTGCCGTTACTTCAATGGTGGGGGTAGTATCTCCCGTATTCCAAGAATACGCATCGTAGTTTGCTCCGGGGTTCAAGATAAGAGGGTTTGACCCCGTGCAAAAGAAGGTATCGTTGAGTGATATATCGGGGAACGGGCTTTCAATTACGGTTATCGTATCGGCAATTGTATCCGGGCACAAACCGCCTTGTGCTACTGTAACGGAGTAGATTCCCGCTTCTGAGACAATGAATGTTCGGGTTGAGCTGTTGTCTTGCCAAGAAAAATCAGCTCCAAAATTCCCCGCGTCCAAAATCAAATTGATGGGATCACCTTCACAAAAACCGGTATCGTTTCCGAGGTTGATCGGGTTCAAAACAGGAACGCGTGTAATAATAACAGTATCGGCGGCCGTACACCCGTTAAAATCAGCGGTTACCCAATATTGGCCGGCAGTGTCGATGGTCAACTGGGCGGTTGAATCTCCCGTACTCCAAGTATAGTCGGCTTGCGGTGTGCTCGAATTAAAAGTGAGTGAAAATGTTTTGTCAGAACAGTAATAATCGTCTCCTCCCAAATCTACATCCGGAGTGGGGATTTCACTTACCGTGAGCGTATCAGAGGTAGAAACACCGCACTTGGATACGGTGACAATGTAGGTGCCGGCTGTATCAACAGCTAATGTGGGCGTGGTGTCATTTGTACTCCACAAATATTCAGCTCCAAAAACATAGGCATCTGCTGATAGATTAATGCCTTCCGCTGAGCAATAATTGGTGTCAGAACCCAACTCAACCGTAAAAGCATTTCCTCTCGGAACCCCAAAATTGGGTCGAATACCCAAAACAACCTGAAAGCCGGCTACTTCAAAGGCTGTCCAAGTAGGCGGTGCGACTTGGTAGAAACATACGTTTGGTTCATAGTACTCCTGAGTGAAGCCAAACCCCAAGTTGTTGGTATTAATTTGCTCTACGGCAAAGAAATAATCTCCCGGTGTGAGTTCAACTTCACATGAAAAGTTGACATTATACCAGTCGGCTGTTGAGGCCGGAATCTCCAAAACATCACTGGAATCGATTAATGTGGTTGGTAAGCCATTTGCCGTATTATATAAAAATATGCGTATGGAGTCCCCCTGGGTAGGAGTTTGCAGCCTCACATCAACTGAAGTTATAGTATCCACATTGTAAATAGTAAATGTTTGCCCGAATCTGCCTCCCGCCAGTCCGGTAAACCCAATACCTCCTGCGAATTCTCCACCGTCTCTGGAGTAAGTAGAATCTGTCACATGAAAAATGTGATTCATCGTATCATTGGCAGCAAAGGTATCCGCCGGGTTGGAATCTAAAATGTACTCAATATTAATAGAGTCGGGACCTGAGGGTACATAACCCAAAGAAGTAGAAAAGTTGCCGGAAGCAAATGATCCTAAGGAATTTGTAGCTGTGCTGAGCGATACCGGCCCTGAAGCTGAAGTAGAAAAACTGCTCGTAAATCCTATTTGGCTGTTATTATTAAATCCGTAATTGGAGATGTCAGCTTGCGGAGTTATACTGTCCACTTGACTCAGCGGCATTTTGTAATACGGAAAATTCACCCCGACACGGTTAAACCCGGCATCTTCTCCGGGCTGTTCAACAAAAGAACATAAATCAACCGCAACCGCACCTCGGGAGGCTTGGTTGGCTTCTGACCTGAATCTTATTTGTGTTGCAGCAGAGCTGTAACTACTCAAATCGTAACTTTTAAAGTGCCAGCGCTGCTCTTCACTGTAGTGTGTAGGGGCTTGAATGCTGTCTAATACGGTCCATGTAGTGCCGTTTGTTGATACTTCAACTGTGAAGAATCCGTATGAAGCACCGTTTATGTGGTACCAAAATGTAAAGGCCGGGTTGGTGTAAGAGGTTACATTCAACTGCGGACTGATCAAGTCTGCAGGTACTGTTGCTCCCGTTGCTTGAGCCGAGTTTACCACCATATATGTAGAACCTTCATAAGCGCTGCCGGGACCGGTGAAAAGACCGGGGGCTGCTGCTGTTTCAGCTTGCCAACGATAGGAAGCTGCTGTACTCGGCTGGCAATTCCAACCGTTGGCTAAAGCGCCGGAGGCTCCATTAAAGAGAGAGTTAAAATCATAAACTTGTGCGTTTGACGGGTTGTTTGACAGGATAACAGCAAACATTATCAGCGAAAGAATTTTGAAGTGCTTCATGGCTTTTATTTTTTTATTCGACCAAAGTAACACTTTTTTGGTAAAATGATTGTAATAAATTTTTACTTTAAAGCTGTTAAGTAATACGTTTCGAACATGATTCACGAAAAAGAAAATGGTTTTTTGGGGCGGTGAATAGAGGGTTTCAGAATAGGAGTGCTTGTAAATAATTATTTTACAAGATATTGCAGGGGTATTTGTTTGGTAAAGTGCGGACTTATATAAAAGGCGCATCCTTTTTTGAAATGACTTGAAACTTTGACATGACAAAATTTAATATTCTGAATTACCCTATGTTTTTTTTCAGAAATATTTTGCCGGTTAAAATAAACTTTATATGTTTGAGCCGAATTAGCTACTCGTTTTTATAGCGAGAAGCAATGGTTCCAAGTTTTTCGATTAGAGCGGTAAGGTATGGGGGTACCTTATCGCTTTTTTATTTTCAGGGCGTTCTGAAGTCAAGGAGGTTGGCTTTGCATGACTCACTTAGTATTGAGAATTAAAGTTTAATTCTGCTGAGTTCTGAGCCTTGGCTTCCAAATCTGTATATTTCATTTTTAGTATTTGGTCAGAACCTAAAACTTGAGTGATACTGACAGTTTTCACCTTTTCATCTCTATTGATGACAAAACCCTTGTCGGGATCTGTCAGGTTTGATTGTTTGTGGAAATTGAGTAATTCGTCAGGTGAAGGTTCAGGAGAATGCTGTGTGAATTCTTGAAATAAAGATTCTCGGAATCGAATAGCGTCAGGTGCGTATAATTGTGCTGCCGACCAAATATGGGACTTTGAAGGATTAATTTTTTTGCAGGTTGTGTACTTGCCGGTATATCGAACTTCTTCTAAAGTGTGTTTGACCATGTTTAAACCAACCAATGTAAAAGGTTGAATTCCCTCAAAATTGTAGTTTGTCCGAAACCGTTGTAATGATGCGTAATGAAGCGAATCCAATAATACTATTCCTCTGCTTTTTTGATAGGGAGGGTCGTATTTATGTTGTTCAAACGCACCGTTAAGTAAACAGTGTATTTGCCCGTTTTGGGCACACGCAATCCAACTGCCGCCTGCTATTTGATCTACAGGAAGCAGAGCTTCTAAATTTTTATGTTGTTTAAGTTGAAGGTTACTTGACGTGGGTCTGCTCGGATCTTCATCACGATTAGAGGTAATGATTACACTACCGTTTAAATACGGAATAAAGGTGAGCGTGCACATTACGCGGCCTTTTTGAGTGGAATTACTTCTTTTTGGCGCAGTTTAATTATGCCGATTTTATCAAATAATTTAATAAAGGTGTAAACGGGATCCCACTCTAATTTGCCTTTTCCAAAGTTAGCACTGTTAGGGTGACTGTGATGATTGTTGTGGTAGGATTCACCCAACATGAGAAAGTCAAAGGGCAGCAAATTTTTGGAGGTGTCTTTTACTTTGTATCTTACAGTACCCATCTTGTGAGCAAACCAGTTGATGATGGCACCGTGAAAAGGGCCCATAACAAAATGTATGGGAAGTAAAAGCCACATCCACCATTGGGTAACAAATACAGCGTAGAAGGCTATGTATAATCCCGCCCAAGCCAAACGTGTAACTTTATGATCGGCAAATGACTCCATAGATTTCCAGTAGGGTAAATCTTTTAAAAACTGATGATCTAAAGTTACGCGTCCGTAAAATATGTCACTATATATAATTTTCGTTTTCCACATCATGTCAAATAGGTTTTTGCTGTATTTGGGAGAGTGCGGGTCTTTTTCTGTATCAGCATAGGCATGGTGCATGCGGTGTAATGCTCCGTAAGCGTGGGGACTTAAATACGAGGAGCCTTGAAATACAAGACTCAAAACGTACCAAAATTTTTCCCAGCCTTTAGACATAGTAAATTGTTGGTGAGCAGCGTAGCGGTGATGAAAAAAAGTTTGCGTAAATAGTGAAAGGTACCAGTGAGCAACGAAGAACAATAAAATTTCCAAAACTTGTCAAATTAATTTGTTTGTTAATGTCGTTCTAAACGCAGAGAATAAAGGGTGTGTTCATTTTTTTACGTTCTTTTTTTTCAAATAAGTGGCGGGTAAGGAGGGGGGAGTGTGTTAGGTTCTGACCATAAGTATTTTATAAAGGTGTTTGAACTGAGTATAAATAAGCTTAAATTGAAGTTTTTCAAAATTTAAGGCGCATTTGACCGCGAATCTCTGTACGCGTAGGTTCGTCAATACTCATTAAGCCGTTGCCCGTGCCATACACATTACTGTAGTGTGTGCGTGCAATCTTTAACCAAAAGTGCAATCTTTTTGCCGGCTCATACTTAACCATAGCATAGTAACGCATACCGCGGTTATTGTAGGCGGGAACGCTAAAAAAGTAAAGCAAGTCATTTTCGTATGCGTAAATTCGGGCATCCCATGCATCAATATCGAACAAGGTGGCGCGCGCCCAAAATGAAAAGTTCGATTTATTGGGCCTGTATCGAATGTCTTGATAAAGTATAAATCCGTTTTGTTGATCTTGACCTTGTAAATTGTAAAAGCTGTATTCAATGCGGTTTCCCAGTTGCAGTTCTCGCAAGGGGGAGTATTTAATTTCATAGCGCACGTATTGGCGCCTTTCATTTACGGGATATCGAATTTTTAAGTCGGCATCGCGAGAATTCCGCGCTTTATTTCGGTTGCGGTATCTCCAATACATATTGATGTTTTGAGCGGGTGAAAAATCGAGTTGAGCCAGATAGTCCGTACCCACTGAGGGGGCGTCAATCAAAAACTTCATCCAGTCAAATTGAAAAAAATCTACATAGCCGTTTAAGCTCAAGCGCGGTGCTATTTTTATTTTAGTACCTACGTACGTGCCTTTTTCGGTTTGAGGGCGGGTGGATTCGCCGAAGGGTATGGCGTAAATACTGTGGTAATCTTTACTGTAGTTGCGATTTGCAATAACCATTTCTACTTTGGGGTCCGGTTCAAATTGTGCCCCGGCAATGTAGGCGGTACCGCCGTTTGCAGACATGGCTCCCTCTCCAAAGAAGTTGATTTTCCCAATCATCCAGTCAAAATCTATGCTTCCTGTAAAAGTCTCATTGGTGTTTAAATCAAATTGGTTGTAAAGCTGTAAGTTGCGATTGAACATGCCGTCATAATGAAAGTAAACGCCGGTAGCACCCAAGTGAAAGTTGCCTTTTTCGTATGTGACGTTGCCCCCGGCAATGCGCTCCGTGATGGAGCGCCTGTTGCTGATTTCATTGGGAGTGCGGTGAAGCCCCGATTGTTGAAGGGAGCTGAACTCTAAGGTACCGGCATCTAAACTGTCATTGGTGTTGATGTTGGCATCTACTCTTTTTTGACTGTAAAACCCTGTAAATGTGAAATCATCAGATCCTACGGTTACACCTGCCCCTCGCAAAAATAAATTTTCGTTGGCCGAGGTGTAGGCGCGTAATTTTTGGCCGTATTTGGCTACACTCATGGCGTTGGGTGTTTTGCGAAATCCAAATCCGGTCCACAAAGCTAAACCCTGACCAAACTGCGCGTGGTAATCGCCAATGGCGAGTTGTTTTACTTTTCCAATGTCTTTGGCGAAAAAATGGGCAGAATAAAAGTCGAAACCATGAGGATTGTTTCCCGCAAAAAATTCCTCACCCGATCTTTTGTTTCCGGTCAGGCCTACAGAGAAATTATTACCAAATTGAAATCTGTATCTCAAATAATAAAAGTAAGGAGAACCTAAAAACCGACGATTTGGGTTTTCTGCTAACTCTTCCTCACTGATAGGGGCAAAACCTTGCTGTTGTTCTAAAATACGACCGGTGCGCAAGAATAAATCACTCCTTCCGTATTTTAATGCGTCTTTTAAGCTAAAATCTTCTTTTTGCTCTTCAGAATCGACTTTGACGAATGGGAGTATTTGGTAAATGATGGTTTTGTTCATTTGCGTTACGTTGCGCAATTCATATATGGTGGTCATTGCTCCATATTGATTGACATACCCCATTATACCTTGAATTTGAAAGGGGCTCAGTAATTCAAGTTGCTCTAATTCTTCGCGAGTTGCGTAGTTGAGGTTGAGCGGATTATCAAATAAATAACTGAGGCGATCCACCACTGTGGTAAAGTCAATATTGTCATTCTCTGCCTGTTCTACCAAAAACTCAATTCGCTGCTCAATCACTTCATTCTTTATTTCCTCTCGGTTCTGACCAAAAAGAAATGTAGGGAAAAGCAATACCACTGTGAAGAATAAGTGTTTCATATTAAAAGCGATAACCCAGTGTGGCTTGCGGAGAATATCCTAAAATGTAATGGTACTGTGAGGCAATATCAATCCTTAATCCTTTGATTAAAACGCCAAATCCAAAGCTGTTTGAAAAGGGCGCCGTATTGATACCGCCGCGGATGAAAAATTTTTCTTGAACGTTGTATTCAGCACCTAATTTTATGTTGGCATTGTGGTCAATATTTTTTTCTACTTCCAAGTTGGCGAAAAAGCGATCAGAGAAGAGGTAAGTGCCGCCCACTCTTAAAATAACAGGAATGCGGTCGCTTTCAAATTCGGCAATTTTATTGTAGGTAGGGTTGTATAAATGGGCACCCATAATAAAGTTATCTGTGACTTTAGCTAACATACTTATTTCGGCTGTCACAGTTCCTTTGCTTCCGTAAAAGTTGTCTTGAAAATTGACATTGAAATAGTTAAATCTAACGCCCAGTGCTAAGCGCTTACTCAATTTTAACCCATAACCTACGCCGGCACGGGTTTCACTGTACTGCGAATAGCCAAATTGAGAAATACTTGTCGTAAGTGCGCTTTTTTCAAAAGGTACAGCCGCCGCTGCCGAAACTGTGGCGAGTTCTTTCATCAAAAAAGGCGATTGATAAGCTGTACTCACCTCAGCCCGATCCATGAAAACCGCTGCTGCCTGGTTTTGATGAGCTGCCCATACGTCAATGTTGGTAACCGAGGCATTTCCCATGCCTGAAGATCTTGCGCCTAACGGGCTATAACCCAATTGCGCTTTAGCCTGAATTAAGCAGAAAAAGAGAATAAAAGCCGTGGTGAGTTGCTTGAAAATCATGAAACAAATAAACTGAAAAAAATTGGCACGATATGAAAATATGCGTTTTTTTATCGTTTATTTTTTGAGTTTATGAGATTAATAATGCAATAGTTTCAGTTCGTTTTGGTTAAAAACCAATTGATTACCTTCTTCTGTTCGGGCTTTCAAAAAGCCGCGGGCTGAAACTCCCAAAGTCTTCAAACGCAGCGTTTCCCCTTCTTGATTTTGGTAGTTTTGATATTCCTCAGTACCCCAAAGTTGTTGATTGAAGTTTGAAACGAGTTTTTTGGGATTACTTTTTGCCGTTAAGTAATTGCTTTCGAGTAATTCGCAGTAGCGCGAAAACACCTTTTCAATATTGAACTTTTTATTTTTGGTCAGAGCCGCGGAAGTGGCGTTTTCCAAATCATTGCCGTAAAACAGGGTTTGGTTGAGGTTGATTCCGAGGCCGATAATCGAATGTGCGATTACTGATGATTTGATGCGGTTTTCAATAAGGATACCTGCACATTTGCGGTTTCCGATATATACATCATTAGGCCATTTGATTCGGCTTGAAATGGATTCCTCGGCAAGCCATTGTGTAATTGCTGTGGCACATACCATATTGAGTAAGTAAGCTTTTTCAGGGGTAAGGAATCGCGGTTTGAAATAGATGCTGCAAAGTAAATTTTCACCGGCGGGAGAGTGCCAAACCTTGCCTCTTTGGCCGCTGCCTTTGGTTTGTTCTACTGCTGTTACGGCATAACCTTCATTGATTGATTGATTTTCACAAAGCTCTTTCAAGTATGTGTTGGTCGAGTTAACTTGGTTTAATTGAACTGTTGGCTTTCCGGTAAACAAGGTTTGCATCATGGTGTTATTAAACCGTAAATACTTAGTCGGCAAAATTAATCAGAACTCGGAAGTAAAGTACGCCGCACACCAGATATAAAATGTTTACTTTTGCACGCCTTAAGGCGTTGATAAAAATGAAACACACTGCGTTGAATGACAAGTAAAAAAAAGACTGCTGAAACGGCCGAATTACTAAAAGCCGTTTTAAACGGTATATCAGAAAAGAAAGGTCAAAATCCCGCTGTGATTGATTTGAGAAAAACCGGTAACTCAATAAGTGATTACTACGTTGTTTGCCACGGTTCTTCCAACACAAATGTGTCAGCTATTGCTGAATCAGTGGTGGATGAGGTGAGGATAAAAACGGGCGATAAGCCGCGGCACCTAGAGGGAAAGAGAGAAGCCGAATGGATTTTAGTTGATTTTTTCGATGTTGTGGTTCATGTTTTTCAAGAAGAATATCGAAACCACTACGAAATTGAGGAGCTATGGGCAGATGCCGACATTAAATATATCGAAGAAAATAGTTAACAAGTAATGACAGAAAAGAAATCTGATTACCGCAATAAGATGAAAGGTAAAATTCCGAAACCTCCAAAGGGCGGTAAAAAAAACAATTTTAATTTTTACTGGATTTATGCCGTAATTGTGGTAATCCTAATATCCGTAAACCTCTTTAATTGGGCGGGTTCAGTGACCTCAACTACATTTCCCAAATTCAAGGAAATGGTTCAATCAGGGCACGTTGATAAAGTAATTGTTTACAATTATGAAAACGCAAAGGTTTACCTGAAAGAAGAGGCTGTAAGCGAATATGCCGAGCAATTTGAGGAAGGGCCTGTTTCATCGCCCTCACCCAAAGGACCGCATTTTGAATTCACACCGCCCAAAGGTGACTTTTTTACTGAACAATTGGATCGTTGGCAAAATGAACACGGTTTGGCTTATGATTTTGTCAAAGAAGATAATTGGGGAAGAGACATGCTGACATGGCTGATTCCCATTGCGCTGATGTTTGGTATTTGGATATTGATAATGCGCAGAATGAGTGGTGGCGGTGGCCCGGGCGGACAGATTTTTAATATAGGAAAATCTAAAGCTACTTTATTCGATAAGGAGCAGTCAGGCGTTAAAGTCACTTTTGACGATGTTGCAGGTTTGCAAGAAGCTAAAGAAGAGGTGATGGAGGTTGTGGACTTTTTGAAAAATCCCAAAACCTATACGAGCTTGGGAGCTAAAATCC
>CAJXMT010000062.1 GCA_913056155.1 uncultured Cryomorphaceae bacterium | reverse complement strand
AAAAGTTCGGCGTTGACGTGTACGGTATCGCTGCAGTTTTGCGGATTGAATGCGATAAACTTTTCGGTCAGAACCCCCTCCGCAAAAAGCATTTTGGGCCAATCTGCTGCGCGAAGAGTATCGCCGGTGCTCTCTTGTACAAACCGCAAAGGCGACAATTGAGGCGCGTTCGGAATAAAAGGAAAACTGTCGGGCAGGCACAGTACCGTGTCAAAATCGGTGCCCGCATCGGGCGTGGGAATCACGGTCACAAACACCGAGTCGCTCACCGCGCAGGCGTTGCTGTCTTGGGGTGCAGCCCGCAGCCAAAACGGGTTTTGGGCGCGGTAGCGAATGAAAAACGAATCGCTTTCGAGGATTTCGGCCGTTGTTGTCCAGTTTACGGCGGTTTGGGAAATTACATTGGCTTGCCCCTCCTCCAACTCACAAAGCTGACTGTCGGCATCGAGCTCCACCACGGCAGAGTCGAAAAACTGAAGTGTAAACGAGAACGTATCCGAGGCACACCCGAGGCTGTCGGCATATACATAACGGTACGTATCGCTTTGGGTGAGTTGTACCACGTGGGTATCAGCTCCGGTGCTCCACCAAAACGGGGTTTGCGCCGGCAGTTGAGCGGTAAACGTATCATTCACGCATCGGCTCACCGAATCCGGAAACAGCGGTTCCTCCGGGCCGTTGCCCACGCGCACCGTGACAAAGGCTGTATCATCACCGTCAGCCGAGCTGCACGAGCTCGACATCCCAATCACGCGATACGTGGTGGTGCTGTCCGGCCACGCTTTGGGGTTGGCGAGTGTGTCATCACTGAGGGTGTTTGCCGGCGAGCCGTCTTCCATTGTCCATATAAACCGGTCTGCACCCGCGCCGTAGGCAATGAGTTGCGCGGTGTCGCCGTTACAAACGTCACCGCTTTGGGATTGGGCTTGGAGGATGTTGGCGTTGACGAAGAGGGTTTGGTTGAGGGTGGGCAGTGTATTGGATGTCGAGTTCAGGATAAAAAGATGTTGATTATCGTAGTTAACCTCTGTATAATTAAGATTAGGACAACTTATTTTCCCGATACTTCCACCCAATTTATTTAATGGCAATCCTCCCCATTCATGTAATGTATAAATATTACCATCTACACCAATTTGCATTTCCAAAATATGAGGGTTATTTGAGTAAAAAATATTAATTGCTGTGTCAATTATACTTTTTGATAAATTCAATGCTGTGGAATCCCATATAGAACAATCAAATTGATACAAATAAGAAGTGTCCGGAATTCCGGAAGTTGAAGACGTTCCAATTCCATATGGTAAATAAAGTTTCCTTGAATTTGGTGAAAAACTAAATGTTTTTAGCGCCATATTTATACGATTATGTAAGGGAATTATAATAGGGTCATCGGGCTGACCTGTTAATTGATTAAACTTAAACAGTTCTAAAAAGCCATTTTGAAGCCCCATACCATTATTTTTTAATAAGGCAATATACTTACTATTTGGAGAACTTTTCATGTAACCATCAGATGACAAGGTTGACGGATAATATGGTGTTCCAACCGTTGTTACAACAGGAGAAGTGTCAACACCCGAACTATCTACTAAAAAAGAATAAAAAGTATTGCCTTCATAAGAGTGAAATATTAACCAGAAATCCTCACCATTTATATGTTCTAAAATGGATATTTTAATTGATACAGAATCTAAAATAGATATTTCTTTGCTATTGGGAATCACAGCGCCCGTATCGTTATTTGCAGTAATATCAATTATAGAGTAATAACTACTTGCAATGTTTGCAGTCGTTGACGCAGTAAAAGAATATAGATATAATGAATCACTTTGGGGTAATTTAGTTAATAAAGATTTTCCTACAGTCGAAATATTTGAAAGGCTGCTGGTAGAATTTAATACTGTAAGATGTTCTCCATTTCTCAATTCATTGCCGTTGGAGTACAATATTAAATTCCCTGATTCATCCGAGATTGTGGCTCGCAACATATCCCCGGCTAAAACACCGTTGGTATTAGGAGCAGGAAATGGATCAAATTTTAAACCAATACCTTGTGGACCCCAATACCAATGAGACCCTTCAAGATTTTGACCAAAATAATTCAGAGAACAAAAAACTAACAGAGCGAATAACCCCGCCCTGTTTCTATTTTCAATACCGACTCTTACAGCCATAGTTATCTAGCTATAATCATTTTGCGAATGTCTAACATTTCATTGTCCACAAACAATCCATAGAAATAAATTCCTGAGGGAAATGCAGAACCGTTAAAGCGTATTTCTCCATGCTGTTCAGTTATTCCAAAATCACGTATTTGGCGACCCTCGAAATCTAAAATGGAAATATTTCCATTTTGATAATCACCTTCAATTTTGTATTTAATAATAGTTTCTTCTGAAAAAGGGTTGGGTCTATTTTGTTTTAATTCGCCCTTTATCGATGTACTTTCATAATTTTCACTATTGTAGTTCTCTATATCGTCAAAGTTATTTCTTTCGGTGGAGTTAGTTAAATCATTTACTATATTAGCAAGTGAATCAATCTGAATTTGTTGCTCCTTTACACTATTGATCAATAAATATAGTAAAGCGTTAGGGTTGAAACTATAAAAATCATCATCGCTATTTTGATTAATCGTCAACATCGTCAAGTCATCATTTACTTTCATGAAATCCTGTGCAATGACGCCAACTTCTTTATTATGATTCTCTATAACTTTTGCCTCACCTAATGCAGTAAAATCATATTTAAAAGTTACTGTTTCAATTTGTGTCAATTCTTTTAGTCCTAACTGAAATGGAGTTATTTCCTTTTTAAGCCTTTTATCACTCCAGGTATTCCACATTCCTCCTCCAACATTTTTTGCAGCACTTCCATGTACCTCAAATCGCTCAGCGCCTCCGAAATGTGTTGAACAGCTTCCAATCACCACAGTAGTAGGGTTAGCTGTTGAATGTTTTCCAAGTACCATAGTATAGTCGTCGCAAACCTCAGATTGATACCCGATGGCCGAAGCCTCCTCACGAACAGCTCCACCTCCGCCGGTTCCTGCATCCACTTTAGCTTCATGCCCGATTAAGGTGCTGTTTAATACAACGTCTGTTCCTATTTTTTCCGTGTTGTTACCCAATAATACGTTTTGTTCGTCATCTGTGAAATTGATAGCGCCAACAGTATTATTGTTGCCATTCCAATGACTTTGTGCAAAAGTGTATTCGCTGAACATCATAACTGAATTTAAACTGAAAAGAACCATTAGATTACCGTGAGCAGTAAACCGGTTTTTAAGTTCACTTAACCCCCCCTTCAAATTGAGGGTTGTTTTTCAACATTTTGAAAGTCGCAAGCCTTGCAAGCGAATTTTCCGGTAGCGGCGAAGCGCTTATTTTTAAACATCATACATGGTTTTTATGCCCCGCCGCCTGTTGTAGCGGTTAAGGGGCGTTATGAATTGTTTTATACATTGATGCAAACTTAAATAAATAATTGAAAAAGAAAAGGATTGCGTGATCAGGTTAACATTTGAAGTTGAGACAGGACATGTGTTTTTAGCGAAAAATGTCGTGAGTCGTTTCATTCTCATACTGCTCCTCTCACTGAAAAATCTGCATTCAAAACACCGGCACACGGTATTGAGCCTGTCGAAATAACAAAAAAACAGCCTCCTGAGCGACGAACACAGACCCAACAAAGATGCCGCACCTACGGCGCTCAAATGCTCCTGCATCACAACGATTCTACAAAGGTGTCGCGCCTAACAGCGCTCAGATTCTTTTGCAAGCTCTGATTGCCCCTGACGGAATGTATGTTTGTACGCACCCCGACGCCAAGACACCAAGTCGCAAACGCCGCTCCCGCCACTGATGTAAAGGCGAGTCAACCTCAACCTTGACCTACGGTGGGCACTAACTTTCAAATACATACCACAAACCATTCGTTGAGCACCGTTTGTACACTTTACCCCTTACGTTTACCCCCAACTTCCACCAATACTTGTCCCCAACTTGTTCGCGGAAATTGGGGACATGCGTTGGTGGGCCTTACCCCTTACGAAGTCGCCCGGCAAACCCAAAACAGCCTCCTGTGCCCTATGCTGTGAATGAAGTGAGCAACCATGCAGTGAGCAAAGCGCACCCCCATGCAACGAGCGCAGCGAGTAACGCGAGCCACTTACTGTACTTTTACAAACCTCAAGGTTCTTGTATCCGTTCCTGTTTTGATTTTTACAAAATAGATTCCCGCGGCTAAATCATCAATTGTGATTCGTGTAGAAACACCGAATTGGAAATCTGTATCGGGAACCGATTTGATCAATCTGCCCGCAGTGCTGTACACCTCAATTTGAGATAATCCCACCGCATTTCCGGCAACCTGTTCTATACTGATTTCCTCCCGCGCCGGATTGGGATACAACATAAAAGCATTATCCTTGCGCTCTAATTCGCCGGCACTGAGCGGAATCAAGTCAATAACGGCCGAGGCTGTATCGGCACAACCGCCTCCTTCTGAGATGCCCACCTTAATGGTTCCGGTCATTCCGCCGGCCCAAGTCACCACACAGGTGTTTACCGAGTCGCGATCAATGCCGCCGCCCTGAACTACCCAAGTATATTGCAGTCCGGGAACGTAATCCACTTCGTATTTTTGTGTACTGTATGCCGGCACCGAACCGGTTGGTCTCAAGTTAAACTGACCCGTTACATTAAAAGTATCGAGAACTTCAACAATCACGAAGCCGCTTGCCGAATTACTCAGGTTATCAAAAACCGTAAAGCCCACCGTATTGAAACCAATATCGGTACAGCCGAATTCATCGCGATCCAATACCACGTTTTGCAACGTGCCGCAGCCGGTGGTAATGGTTAAGTTTAAGTCGGAGGTGTCGATGGTTGCTGTTCCCGCACCATTTAAATAAACAGTCAACGTATCGGTACTGCTCACAATTTGCGGTGAAACTGTATCCAATACAGGAACGGAGACAATTCTTGAAGCAGCATTACCGGAAACATCAATGGCGGTAAACACAACGGGAACCGTATCGCCCGCATTATTGCAATCAAACAAAGTGCGGTCTAAAAAGAAGGTGTCTAATGCGCAATTATCGGTTGTTCCGTTATCGATAAGGCCGGCTGTTAGAGTAGCTTGACCGGCTGCATCTAAATAAACAACGGGCGTATTCACAACTATTACAGGAGCTGAAGTATCTTCAACAATGACTTGAAAATTCCCGTTTGCCGTGTTGCCCGACAAATCAGAAGCCGTAATTTGAACGTTAAAGACACCTCCCGTGTCGGCGCAACTGAAGTTGGTTTGCGAGCTCCAAATGCTATCGATGGAGCAGTTGTCGGTTAAAACCGAAACCACCTGATTCACGTCAACTTCAGCATTGCCGTTCGAGTCTAAATAAAGTGTAAAGCTGCTGCCGCCGATGACGGGTGCAATAGTGTCCAACACATTAATTTGTACAGATGCCGATGATGTATTTCCCGAAGAGTCTTCCGCAAAAAGTGTGACTGTTGTTTGCCCCAAATCTGCACAGGTTAAGGTGTCGCGATTGAGATACAGCGAATCAATTCCGCAATTGTCAAAAGAACCGGAATCTACCAAAGCGGGGTTGATTACCGCTGTTCCGGTCGAATCTAAATAAACCGTTGCACTTTGGGTTTGAACTACCGGCGCAATTGTATCCAAAACCGTCACCACGGCCGTTGCCGTGGCACTGTTGCCGGATTCATCCATTGCCGTGAGCTGAACTTGGTTCTGACCCAAATTTGAACAATTGAATGAGGCATTACTCAACAGCAACGTATAGAGGGCGCAATTATCTGCACTGCCGTTATCCATGTCATTTGCAATGATGGAAGCGCTGCCCGCGGCATCTAAATAAACAGTGATGTTTTGCGCATTCACAACAGGCGGTAAAGTATCAAAAACCTGAACCGTTACCGTATCAAAGGCCTGGTTACCGGAGAAGTCAGCCGCAAAAACGGTTACAAAATTGGTTCCCGTATCGGCACAAGTAAACGTTTGGTTACTGAATGACAAGCTGTCAATAGCGCAGTTATCGCTGAGCGAATTCACGGCTTGGGCGCTGTCCAATACAGCACTTCCCGACGCATCAAGGTATAAGTTGATGTTTTGACCTTGTAACAGCGGCGGTAACGTATCTAAAACTGTAATTTGAACCTGAGCTGAGGTTGTGTTAGTAAAAGCATCTTCTGCCGTGAGTGTCACATTCAAAGTTCCCAAATCGGCACAGGTTAAGGTGTCGCGATCTGCCGTAAAGTTGGCGGTACCGCAATTATCAAACGAAGCTGAATCTAAATCTGTAGGGTTTAAAATTGCAACTCCGTTTGCGTTTAAATAGTAGGTTTCTGTTTTTGTAATCAAAACCGGACTCAACGTATCTTCCACCGTAATCACGGCTGTGGCGGTATCAAAATTTCCCGAAGAATCAGAAACGGTGAAGGTTACGGGGTTCTGACCAAGATGAGCGCAAGAAAAAGTATCTTGACTGAGGTTAAAACCGGCAACGGCACAATTATCGGTAGAGCCGTTGTCCACAGCAGCCGGATTCACAACAACCTGACCGTTAGAGTCTAAATAAACCGTAATACTTTGAGCTTGCGCCACCGGATTTACCGTGTCGTTTTCAAATACCGTATCTGCAGCAATGACCTCACAGGCATTTGCGGCTGTGACGGTTACGGTGTATGCGCCGGCCGATAAACCGGCAGCTGTTGCCAAAGTATCTCCGTTGCTCCACGAATACGTGTACGGCGATTGTCCGTTTTGCGGTAAAGCTGTCATTTCACCATCATTATTAGCTGAACAAGAGGCGTTCACGACTTGAAGGTTGACAGAATCAAAGGCGCAAAAGGTGGATAAGTCAAGAGGACCGATCCACACAGAGGTGTCAAACGAGCAAATTGAGCGCACATAAACTTGATAGGTTGCAGAATCGGGTAAGCCCGAGGCACTGAATAGGGGTGTATTCAAAGTATCAACCGTTCCCGTGCCTTGTGCAAAGCCGAAGGTATCCCACTCTATTTGCCAATAATCGGGATTCCCCGTATTTTGCCAAGTCACTTCAAAAGATGAGGAGGTAATATTTTGAGCCGCAAGTGAATCGGGAACATCGCATACCAATTGCTCAATTACCACAATCCCGTTACCGGCATTGATTCCGCGTTGTGAAATGGTATTCATGCCGGAAACAAACGAACCGCCGCCGCCGCCGACCGAGTTGATATTATTCCCTGCCGAACCGCCGCCCGAATAACCACCGCCGCCACCAATTCTGTAATTCGTAAATAGCCGCCCTGTTCCGCCGCCGCCAAATCCGCCAAAAGCGGAGTTATTCTGAGTTGTAGCTCCCGTGCCCCCGTTAAAGTAGCTTTGCGCTGCAGTACCGTCACAACCTCCGCCGTTACCCAATAAACCCGCACCTGACTGCGCAAAGCAAGCGCCGCCTTGTCCGCCACCGTTACCGGCCGTGCCGCCTGCTCCCGTTCCGGCATCTAAGTTTATTCCGTCTTGACCCGCTGTTGCTGAGTCGCCGGCCGCGTTAGGTGCTCCCGGTTCTCCTTCCACCTGGCCGCCGGCACCGCCGGCAATCATCAACGGTAAAGTATCCAGCATCACAAAGCTGCCGCCCGAACCCGCGCGCGAATTGGTTCCCGTTTGCCCTACTAAAATAGAGAGGGTATCACCGCCCGTCAAATTAATTTCACCATAAGCGTGAGCACCTTTTTGAAATGCACTTTCATTAAATCCCGCTCCGTATGCTCTCACTTTATAAAGTCCGGTTGCCGGAATCTCCCATTTTTGAATACCGCTTTCAGATAAAACGGCACCTGTTAAATTCGTTCCTGCATAAAGGGAATCTAAAAAAGCTTGATCGGGTCCCACAGCCCCGTTTAAATTTCCGGCATTAAAACAATAGGCACCGGGCGGACAAACAAAATCCGTTACAAAAAATGCAGGTCCCGCCCAATTTGAAGCTACACCGGCTGCACATAATTCGCGCACATACACATCATAACCCGTTTGCACATCTAAATTCGTCACAAAAGCACTGTCAACGGAAACATTCACAGGCGTTGCCGAGTTGGGATTTGCCCCTTGAGGTACCACAACATACTCCCATAAATTGGAAATCCCGCTGCCGTCCCAATTCACCACAGCAGATGAGGCATTCACATTAGAAACTTGAATATTTTGAGGGGCATTTAAATTACTCACTACATTTTGAGTAATTGTATCATTAAAATTGTTTTGGTCAGAACCGCCGTTCGGGCTCACCGTGTAAGCGGAGATTTGACGGGGGGCAGATCCAAAAACCACACTGCCCAGCGTGAGTTGAACCGTGGAAGAGCCCAAACCGTTTACCGTATCCAAAACCCCCGAAAAAGAAACGGGAGTTTGAGGTGTACCGTCGACCGACCATTCTACATCAAAGTTATTGATGACATTGGTTCCAAAATTATTCACCGTTACGGTTACATCAAAAGTTCCCGGGCAAAAAACGTCGGGTGAATCAATACTGAGCACCCCAATATCAAGCGATGAAGGATTGGGATCGGGCGTAATTATCACGAGACCGTGACCTGTATTTGCACCGCCCGCATTCACCTGATTTACACCGGAGTTAAAAGACCCGCCACCGCCGCCGGCCGCTTCACCGGCATTACCGGAAGAATAGCCGCCGCCACCGCCGGAGTATCCGCCGCCGCCGCCCGTTGCACCAAAATTGGTATTTTGATCTACCGCGCCGCCGCCGCCAAAACCTCCTTGAGCAAAACCATACGGCAAACCACCTTCGCCGCCGTTCAAGTAAGAATTTCCCCCGCTGCCGGCATTTGTGCCGTCCCCTCCGTTTGTAAAGAATCCACCGCCGCCGGCTCCCCTGGTAGCGGCACCTTGACCGCCGTTTCCGCCGTTTCCGCCCGTTCCAAAGGTCAATCCGCCAAAACCATCATTCGCAAAACGAGTGGTTGTACCGTGAGCTGCACTGATACTCAATGTATCGTTACCTACCCCAAAACCACCGCCACCTCCGGCAATAAGTAAAATAGCTGTAGAATCCACCACCGGTTCACGAAGCACAAAGGAACCGCCACCTCCGCCTACTCTAAAATCATCTGCCTCTCCTTGCTGACCCACTACAATTTGCAAGAAATCTCCTTGTTTTAATGCAAATTCTCCCTGAATAGAAGCACCGCGACCACCGTCTCCTGTCCGAATGCCCGAGCCGCCTTGCGCACCCAGCGCTTGAATGATATAATTGCCGTTTTGAGGCACTTCCCACCGCTGAATTCCATTAAACGAGGTAACCGAACCGTCAAGATTGGTCATGTCATACTCGCTGTTTAAGGCGGTTTGATCGGGGCCCGTTCTGCCCGTAGTTTGGGCGTTGGTAAAACAATACGAACCCACAGGACAATCCACTGTGGTTCTGAAAATAACAGGCCCTATAAAATTTGAGGTGTCACTGCCTGCGGGGCAATACTCGGCAACAAAAAATTCATATTCAGTTTCAGGAGTCAAACCTGAAACCACGATACTGTCATTCGTAACCGAAACGGGAGTAGCCAAAGGAGAACCTGTTGGGTTGATGGTGTACAGCCAAGCATTGCCGGCCGTTGCCGGATTCCACTTAAAAGTGGCCGTTGTGCCGGTGCGGGCTAATAAAGATAACCCCGAAGGATCTTGAATTTGCGGTTCAACCACCACGGTGAATGTATCATTCAAATTCAGAGGATCAGCAACACCGTTGGGTTGTGAAGTCCACACTTTTACAATTGACGGCCCGGCAGGAAAATTAAATGCCGGAAGCGTGATTTGAGCCGTATCTGAAGATGAGCCCCCTACTACATCCAGTAAACCGGTAAAAGTAATGCCCGGCTGTGGGGCACCGTTTACGCTCCACTCTACATCCACCGTATTGATGGTATTTTGTCCAAAATTCTTAATGGCTACCCTCGGCCGTGCAGGTCCCGGGCAGGGAAGATTAGTCACAGCTACAGTCGCAACTCCCGCATCGTTATTTTGATTGGTTTGTATGGGTTTAATCAGAACCAAACCGTGACCTTCATTGTAGCCCGGGATGTTGATTTGGTTTGTACCGCGATTGATTGAACCGCCGCCCCCGCCGGCCGCTTCACCGGCAAATGAATTCGCGTATCCGCCACCGCCGCCCGAATATCCGCCGCCACCGGCACAGGCTCCAAAGTTAGTATTTTGAACAACTGCTCCACCTCCACCAAAGCCGCCGTCTTCAATTCCGTTACCATCGCCGCCTAAACCGCCGTTTGTGAATGATTCACCACCACCGCCAAAAAAGTTTCCCGCTCCATTGGTGAAAATGCCTCCACCACCTGCAGCTCTGCCGCCGTTACCTCCTCCTGCACCGTTATTCCCGGCGGTTCCTGCGCCGTTGCCGCCAAAACCGTTTTTCGCCTGCATCACAGTATCGGCATCGGTAAAAGCTTGACTCAAAGTATCGTTTCCCACGCCAAAACCACCGCCGCCACCGGCAATAACCAGTGCGTCAAAAAATGTAGCTGCGGGATCCTCCAGTACATAAGTTCCGCCGCCGCCACTCACGCGAACGCCTGAAGAAGTCCCGCGCTGCCCCACCAATATTTTTAAATTCGTGCCCAAAGTGAGGTTAAACTCGCCCTGCATCACAGCACCGCGACCCGCCCTTCCTGCGCCGGAACCCAAACCGCCTTCGGCTCCATAGGCGGCAACAATGTAAGTCCCTGTAAAGGGAACAGTCCACTCCTGGATGCCTCCTGAAACGGTAACATCATTGTCGAGCAACGTACCGGTGTAGGCTGAATCTACTGCCGCTTGATCAGGACCGAATCTACCATCAGCTCCGGTATTGGTGAAACAAAAGGTGCCGGGAGGACAACCGACTGAAGCATCGAGAAAGCCCGCCGGCGGGTTCTGACCAAAAGAAATATTGCAGAATAAAAAGATATAAACGGAAATATAAAGACGCGAATTGAGGAAAACCTGAGCACTCATATATTTGAATTATGGATTTCTATTTAAGTTAAATCGCTTTAAAATTGCAATGCTTTTCGCTAAAGACTCACAATTGAAAACACGCCAAAAGTAACGAAATAATTCTTTGAAAGCCCCATTTTTAACAGCCGGCTTTGAATTTACGATTTACCGGGAATAAGAGCTTCCATTGTGTTCAGTATTTCACGGTATTCGTCACTATTGCGGCGGTAAAAACAAGTGCCGGTGCGTCTCACTTCTTTCTCGGCATCGTGGTAATACAAAAAGCACCTTCCCGAGATATTGAGCAGAATTATGGCAATAGCGGCAAGAATCCAAAAATGGGTCAAAAAGCCGAACAGAAAAAAAAGCAGTACATTCCAGAAAGGGAAAATCACGATGCCAAGCGTGAATTTGATACTTGTACGAAACTGTACATCAGCTATTTTATATTGTAAAAACTTCAAAAACAAATAAGGAATAAAATAGGCGGTTACGGCCGGCAAAGCAGGAATAAGAAATGACCATTTCATTTGTTTGGGTTTTTTATAATCTCGCTCTGCTTCATAACCCGCCCCGGGAAATTCCGCATTTTTTGCTTTTTTTAAAACCGATTGCATGGCTTCGATTTGGCCGGCGCTGAGCGGATTCAAGTTAAATTGTTGCGCTGCACTTTTTCCCTTTTGAAAGTTAGTGCGAAACAAATCCTTATCCAATACGCTTTCCGGATACAGCGTGTTGATAAAATCGTAAATGAGTCGGTTCTCACGTTCGGCATTTTGATGGTAGATAATAGACTTTAACCCCTTTTCTATTTGAGTAGTTAAATAGCGCAAGATTTGTCGTTCATCATCGCGGTGTTGCAATTCATTTTTTTGCAACATAATCGGTCTCCCAAAAATTACAGCGGCATTAGATCGAAATTTTGAATGATCGCTGTATTCCAAACCAACGGGCTGAATAACGAGTTTTTGTGCGCGGGAATTCAATATGGTTTTTACGGCCACCCTTGCTGCGCCATGCTTGAGCGTCCTCAACTTTTTAAGCCCGCCGTGATTACCTTCGGGGAAAATGATCAAACTACCGTTTTGCGCCAAGTAATCACGTGCTTTTTGAAAGGTTTTCTCATTTTTAGCCGGTGTGCGGTATCCGTCGCGCATTCGGTAAACGGGCATCATTTTAATGGAACTCAACAAGGTACGTGCCGTACTGTTTTTAAAAACATCGGCGCGCACCAGTGATGCCGGTTGTTTATTGGAGGCTACCGCAATAAGTATGGCATCAATAAAAGCGTTTTGATGATTGGCCACGTAAATGACAGGGTCATTATTGTATAAGTGTCCCTCAAAGTCAATCACCAGGTTTTTAAAATAGAACCGCAAACCGGGTTCTACCCACTTTTGCAACAGAAAATAACGAAGTGAGAAGTTTTTCACTTCGCTTTAGTTTCCGAGTTCAGACATAAACTTCAACCTCATCAACCTCAGCTCCTCCTCAGTGTATTCGTCTCCAAATTCACCAAGACACTCATCCATCGAGTCACTCTCAGCCTCTCTGAAGTAATCAAATATTTCATCTTGATGTTCCTCGTCGAGAATATCGTTTATGTAATAATCCAGGTTTAATCTAGTGCCCGAGTACACAATGTTTTCCAACTCTTCCACAAACTCTGTATCGCTCAACCCTCTTGAGTTTGCTAAATCTTTTAACGGTATTTTACGGTCGATGCCTTGAATAATGGCGATTTTTTTACTGCTTTTATTCGCCACGCTTTTCATCACTAAGTCTTGCGGCCGGTCAATATCATTTTCCTCTACATAATCTTTGATCAATTCGAGGAATTTGCCGCCGAATTTATTGGCTTTCCCGCGACCTACACCTTGGATATTTTGCAGCTCTTCCATGGTAAGCGGGTATTGCGTAGCCATATCTTCGAGCGAGGGATCTTGAAAAATAACAAAAGGCGGTAAGTTGCGCTGCTTACCCATTTTGCGACGCAAATCTTTGAGTTGCTCGAGTAATTCGGGATCACCCGATTGACCTCCGCGTTGCACAATTTGATCGTCCTCCATATTGTCGTAATCGTGATCTTTCACCAACAAAAACGACTTGGGTTTTTCCAAGAATTTTTTCCCTTTGGGCGTAACAGATAAAGTATTAAAAGATTCTATGGTTTTTTTAATCAGCCCCGCCACAATAGATTGACGAATGGCCGCCATCCAATATTTATCGTCTTCATGATCGCCTGCGGCGAAGAATTCTTTTTTATTGTGTTTATTGCTTTTAACGGATGCTGATTCTTTACCGGTCAGAACCGCCACTACGTGATCGGCTTTAAACTGCTCCCTGACGTGAAGAACCGTTTCCAGCAGTAATTTAATGTCTTTTTTGGCTTCCACCTTTTCTTTGGGATTGGCCATGTTGTCATCCATCCCGGCTCCTTCTCCGGTATTTTCGTCCCATTCTTCACCAAAATAATGAAGGAGGTATTTTCTGCGAGACATAGCAGTCTCCGCATAGGTCACTACCTCATTTAACAGTGCACGGGCAATTTCCTGCTCCGCCAGCGGCTTCCCGGAAGTAAATTTCTCGAGTTTTTCAATATCTTTATAATCGTAAAAAGCGATGCACTTTCCCTCGCCGCCGTCTCTGCCGGCACGGCCGGTTTCTTGATAATACCCCTCCAGTGATTTGGGCATATCATAATGAATGACGTAGCGCACATCGGGTTTATCTATTCCCATTCCAAAAGCAATGGTGGCCACA
>CAJXMT010000061.1 GCA_913056155.1 uncultured Cryomorphaceae bacterium | reverse complement strand
AAATATACGCATATATAAAATTTCAAGACACAAAATTAGGACGAAAAATCAAATTTTAATCCATGACAAGGCATTAGTTTACAGTTTTAGTTGCAATTGTTCTGGAAGCAATTTAAAACTTTTTCTGTGGTATTTGGTTGTCCCATAAGTTTGAATAGCCTCTCTATGGCTTTTAGTAGGGTAACCTTTGTTTTGCGCCCAGCCATACATTGGAAACTCTTTGTCTATTTTTTTCATGAATGCATCTCTAGCTGTTTTTGCCAAAATAGAAGCCGCAGCGATGCTTAAAAATTTAGAATCTCCTTTGATAATGCATTCATGCCGTATATCTTTATAAGTTTTAAATTTATTACCATCCACTAAAATAAGCTCTGGCTTCGGGTTCAGAGTATCAATGGAGGAATGCATAGCTAAAATTGAAGCATTTAAAATATTAATTTCATCAATAGTTTCCATGAAAATATGAGATATCCCATAGGTTACAGATTTTTCTTTTAAAATAACTTCGTCAAACATATTGAGAAATACAATTTCGTAAGCCTCTGCATTTTCGAGTCCCAGCCATTTAATGGCGGCATTTCCTTGATAAGCCTCTAATCCGTTGGGCACAAAAATATTTATTTGTGATCGGTCGGTTGAGCGATCAACAGCCCCGGTAACCGACATGTTATGGGCAGCAGCCTCGCTTTCTTTTGTCATATCCTTCACCAAATAGTCAATGTACTTTTGAGCGAGGGTGCCTTTACTCATTTCCAAAGCCTTTAAAAGTTCATCGGAGTTGTAAACACCGGCTTTTTTTAATTCCATGGTATTTCCTTTGCCGTCAACAATACCGAGATAGGTTTTGGAATCGGAAATAATAATTTTATCACCTGAAAAAATTTCGGTTCCCGTTTTTAAATTGATGTAATTATCGGGATTATCGGCACGTTGTGACAGTGCACTACCCTTTGCGGCTAAAACTGTAAAAGCAGTTGTTTGCGCTTGTAACGCGCAACTGAATAAAGTAACTGTAAATAAAATGATAGTATTTTTCATGATGGAAAATTTTGGCGTAAAGGTAAATAAATTAACTTGATTGTTGTAATATTGACAACAATTTTTATTAAGCAATCGACGTACCAAAAACCAACAATACAAAATATGAAATATTTATTTAATTTACACAATGTATTGTGCAGTGCTTTCATTCTTTTCGTAATTTACTTGCTGGCATTATTGCCGGCTCAATTTGAGGTGCTCGACCCGGTAGGTAAAGCTTTGGAAGACTTCCAGCTCTCTGATATTGTTTTTACTGAGCTGAGAGAAAATCCCGCCGCTCATGAGGATATTGTGCTTGTGAACATCAAGCACTTGGACCGCGGCACAATAGGTAAACAGATTGACGCATTGAATGAGCACAACCCGGCTATAATCGGTATTGATGCTTTTTTCAAGGAAAAGAAAGACTTTGAAAATGATTTTAGGCTGATGCTCTCTTTAGATGCAACGGATAGTTTGGTGATGGTGACCAAACTACTCAACCCCGATGAAGACGGAGAGTGTTTTGATTCGTTACAGACTTCCGAATCGCAATTTATTGAAAATGCTTTTTCGGGTTATGCTAACTTTATCACCTCACCGGGAGTATTTAAAACAACCCGGGAATTTGCTCCCCACTTTTGTTATAAAGACACTTTTGCATTGAGTTTCACGAGTGAAATTGCCCGGCTTCACGCTCCCGAAGCTTTTGAATACTTAATGTCACGCGGCAATAATGAGGAAACCATTAATTGGAGGGGAAACTACAAAAAATTCTTCTCTATTGATGCTGAGGATGTGTTTGATGAGGATTTTGACCTTTCTTTTATAGAGGGTAAAATCATATTGATGGGTTTTTTGGGAGAGCGAGAAATTGGCGAGCCAAGCTTAGAGGATACTTTTTTTACACCCTTGAATGAAGTAACAGGCGGCCGCAGTGTCCCCGATATGTTTGGCGTAACCGTTCATGCTAATATTTTATCACAAATACTGGATCAAGATTATATCAACGCCATCCCGGATTCTATCAATATTATAGTGGCCTTGCTGCTGCTGTATTTGAACGTTTCCTTTTTTATGTGGGTAGGGAATCATTATAAAATATATTACGACCTCATTACTAAGAGCATTCAAATAGTAGAGGTAATTATACTTTTCGGTATTAACCTATTGGCACTGTCTGTTTTCAGCTGGAAGGCAGATTTCACCATTGCTATAGTTGCCGTTTTATTCTGCGGTGATTTAACTGAACTTTACGTAGGCTCATTGGTGGATATCGGCAGGAAAATTAGAAATAAATTATTTTCATAACCCTGTTGGTCAGAACCCCAATCTGTTTAAAGTATAAAACAGGCGAATTTCGGTTCTGAAAGAAAGAAAAACGGATAATTGCATTTTGTGTTTTCACTACATTTGCCGAGATGAATAAAATCAGTGCTGTTGTGATTACATTAAATGAGGAGCGGAATATTCGACGATGCTTACATTCACTGGTAGGCGTAGCTGATGAAGTTTTAGTTTTAGATTCAGGCTCCCAAGATGATACTGAGCGTATTTGTAAGGAGTTTGATTTTGTGCGATTTATAAAAACAGAGTGGAAGGGGTATTCAGCCACAAAAAATAAAGGCCATAACATGGCGAACTTTTCTTATATTTTATCTATTGACGCTGATGAAGCACTTTCAGATGCTTTAAAAACTGCTGTTTTGGATGCAAAGTCAAATTTAACGGGCGTTTATTATTTTGCCAGACTCACCTTTTACTGTGGAAAACCCATTCGATACAGCGGTTGGTATCCTGATTTTAAGATAAGATTGTTTCCTGCGAAAAAAGCACGCTGGAAGGGTGAGTTTGTCCATGAAAAACTTCAAGTAGATAAGCATGTTGAGCACCGTCGACTAAATGGTGACTTGCTTCATTACTCATTTTATACGGTTCAAGAGCATTTGGAGCGAATTGAACGCTATAGCACATTAGCGGCTCAAGAGCGATTCCAAAAAGGTAAAAAAGGAGGGAAAGTGAAGGGTGTGTTATCGGCTCTTGTACGTTTTTTGAAAATTTACTTGCTCAAGCTGGGTTTTTTAGATGGCGCGGTCGGTTTTTTAATAGCCAAAAACAGTGCTTATGCGGCCTATTTGAAAAGCATAAAATTAAAAAGGTTGTATGGAAAACAATAGCACCCCCCGTATTTTGCATGTCTCCACGCCAAAAAGCTGGCGCGGCGGTGAACAGCAACTTGCATATTTAGCTGCTGAATTGCGGGAGAAAAATGTATTTCAGCATTTTTTGTGTAGGAAAAATGGGGAGTTGGCTGTTTTTTTAGAGCGGGAGGGGTTCTCTTTTACTGCGAAAAACAAAACAACGGGATTTGATTTTCGCTATGCACGTGAATTAGCCGTACAGTGTAAAATGAATAATATTGATTGTATTCATACGCACGATTCCCATGCCCACACAGCTGCTGTTTTAGCGGCAGATTTATTTTGCAATAAAGCACCTCTGGTAGTAAGCCGTCGCGTAGATTTCCCTGTTTCAGGCTCTTTTTTTTCGCGTTATAAATACAACCATAATAAAATTGCCGCCATACTTTGCGTTTCCAATAGAATTAAGGAAATCACAGCGGCTTCTCTCGCAGATGTATCCAAACTTCAAACTGTATATTCGGGTGTAGATTTAGAGCGGTATCAAAATGTAATTCCGGCAAATTTACACAAGGAATATAGTATTCCCGCGAATCGCAAAATTGTGGGGAATATAGCAGCGTTGGCACCACACAAAGATTATCCCACATTTATTTCTAGTGCAGAGGCTTTGTTGAGAGAAAATAATCAGTTGCAGTTTTTCATTGTGGGATCCGGTCCGTCGGAGTCTGAAATTAAAGCCGGGGTGAATCGATCTGCATTTAGCAACCACTTTACCATGACCGGGTTTAGAAAAGATGTACTCTCTGTTCTTAAATCATTTGAAGTATTTTTAATAACAAGTGAAACAGAAGGTTTGGGAACGTCAATTATTGACGCGTTTGGTTGCGGTATTCCGGTGGTGGCTACTCGTGCGGGAGGTATTCCGGAGCTGGTGAAGCATGGTGTAACAGGCTTATCAGCACCTGTTAAAGACACTTTAGCCCTTGCGCGAGAAACTCAACGCTTATTGACAAATCAAAAGTTAGCCGATGAACTGAAAAAGGGCGCTTTGGAAAAGTTGCAAGATTTCACCAAAGAACAAACAGCCGCACAAACCTTATCCGTATATCGCAAAATTGCCAATCAACAATAGTCTTTTACGTCAGCGGCCGTAATGTTTTTCCCCGATAGAATGGTCAACCGTTCTATGACGTTGCGCAGCTCTCTTATATTTCCGCTCCAGTCTTTTTCTTGAAGAAGTTTGACGGCATCGGGTTTGATTGTTTTGGTGGCGATGCCTTGTTCAGTGCAAATTTTATCCAAGAAAAAGTTTGTGAGTAGCGGAATATCCTCCCGTCTGTCTTTCAGCGCGGGAACTTCGATTAAAATCACACTTAGCCGGTGATATAAGTCCTCTCTAAATTGAGAGGAGTCAATTTCCTTTTTTAAGTCTTTGTTAGTGGCGGCAATAATTCTCACATTCACCTCAATTTCTTTGTCTCCGCCTAAACGTGAAATTTTACTTTCCTGCAAAGCTCTCAACACCTTTGCTTGCGCACTTGTACTCATATCGCCAATTTCGTCCAAGAAGAGCGTTCCCCCTTCGGCTTGTTCAAATTTTCCTTTTCGTTGCTTTACTGCTGAAGTAAATGCGCCTTTTTCGTGCCCGAATAACTCGCTTTCAATTAATTCTGAAGGTATGGCTGCGCAATTAACTTCGATGAAAGGTTTTTTACGGCGTTCACTTTTTTCGTGTAGTTGACGTGCTACTAGCTCTTTTCCGGTTCCGTTAGCGCCTGTTATTAAAACTCGGGCATCGGTTGAAGCTACTTTGTCAATCATTTTCATTACTTCGAGAATAGGTTTTGACTTGCCTATAATTTCCGATTCTTTTTTAGCAGGTATTCGTTTGCGCAGTGCTTTGGTTTCTTGAACTAATTCATTTTTATCCATGGCATTTCGTACCGTAACCAGTAAGCGGTTTAAGTCAATTGGTTTTTCAATAAAATCAAAAGCACCGCTTTTGAGGGCTTCCACTGCTGTTTCTATATTGCCGTGACCGGAAATCATGACAACCGGCATATCCGGATTGATTCCCACTGCTAATTCCAATAAGTCCATACCGTCAAGTTGCGGCATCTTGATGTCGCACAGCATTAAATCGTAGCGGTTTTCTTTTATTTTTTTGAGACCGGCTTTACCGTTTTCAGCTTCATCAATTTTAAATTTTTCATATTCAAGTATTTCGCGCAATGTATTGCGAATGCTTTTTTCGTCGTCAACTAAGAGAATTTTGTTCATAGAACTGTAATTATTTTAGAGCGAAATTAGCATTTATTCGTTTGTGGAGGCAGCAGTTTACTATTCATTGAGATAATATCTTGTTAATAGTGCAATATCCTATAAATACTGCGCGGGAATAACCCTGCTGAAAATGTAATGGGGGGGCTGTCATAGTATGCTTTTGTAATCTTTTTATTTCGCGTGTTGAAAGGTGATTTGATTTTCTTTTCAAGATGTTAATACTACTTTTGGCGACAAATAAAACTATGTATGGAGAATCCGGTGAAAGCCCTTATTGTATTCTGTTGCTTATTCTTTTTGACCTGGAGTAACCATAGTGCGTACGCTCAATCTTTATATGATTTTCATTTTTGGAACAGTTCAGACGGGCTTCCTCAAAATTCGGTGAACAGTATTACACAAGATTCAACCGGTTTTATTTGGTTTACTACATATGACGGTATTGTTCGATTTGACGGCAAAGTCTTTAAGGTTTTTAATGTGAAAAACTCACCTGTTTTAACAACCAACAGGTGGAATCGAGTTATGAAGGGACAAGGTAATGAATTGTATTTTTTCAGTTATGAGGGGTTTATTGCACACCGAAAAGATGGGGAATTCATTGTGTATTCTATCCCGGCCGAGAATTACTTTTTTAATGCCTCTTTTTATGATTCATCCTGCGGAGCAGTGTTTGGTAGGGGTGTAAAAATCAGTAAGTTAGTTGGCGGAGATATAGAACCTGTGTTTGAAATTCCTGATTCCTTCGACATTTCGAGAATATCGGCAGTAGTGAAGGATCCGGATACTGATGTGATTTATATCGGAGGGTATGATGCAAAAAGTATATATCAGTATGATTTGCAAACAGAGAATTTTACAAGCATTTTGGATATTAACGGAGTTGTGACCAATTTAATTTTCCAAAGGGGTCAATTATTAATTGTCGAGCGTAAAAAAATCACAGTGTTTGAAAAGGGTAAAGATGTTTTTACAATACCGCTGCCCGATGAGACCTTAGATGCAAATAGTTATGCTGTTTTAGAGGATGAGCTCATTTTGTCACTAAATAGTTCACTTTTTGTTTATAACCTGAACTCGGGTGACACTTATACTTTTTCACCTCAAGAAGCGGGTAAAAGGTTTTCTTTGCAAAATGTGTTTGTTGACCGTGACCAAACGATTTGGGGCGGAACTACAACCGAAGGTTTTTTCCTGGCCCGAAAAAACGTTTTTAGGTTCTATGATGGGTTTGTTAACACCGGCGGCAAGGGTGTTAATCCCGTTTTTTTTGATAGTAAAAACAGGATCTTAGCCGGGTTGTCTTGCGCGGGAATTGCATACATTGATACTAATAACGAGGTTACCGTAAGGAAAGAAATTGATTTTCAAGATAGTGTAACGGGGTTTCATCCTGAAGTAACACCTAATTGTGTTTATTCTATTTTTGAAGATGATCGTGGTGATTTTTGGTACGGCACGTCTAATTTCGGGTTGTTTATTGAACGATCAACCGGTGAATTGGAGTTTTACCTTGATGAAATGAATCGACCTTCGGTAAAGGCCATTCAACAATTTGGTGACTATGTTTACGTGGGTCATGCCGGTGGATTTTCAATGTATGACTTAATTAATGAGCGTTTTGTTTCAATTGAAAAATTCTATTCAAACACTGGTTTATTGAAAGGTAAATTTATTAATTACTTTTACAAACTCAAGAATGGGGCTATTATAGTGGGAACTGAGAAGTCAGGGGCATTTGTTTTGGGTTCTGACCAAAAAATCAAACAATTTGCGAATACTCATGACCTTGATGTGCCCAATGTAAGAGCTGTTTACCAAGATAGTTTGGGGAATGTTTGGATGGGGACTTACGGCAACGGTTTGTTGTTTAAAGGGCAAGATGCGGATACGGTGGCGATTATATCAGATGTGGATGGCTTGTATGATAATGTTGTATCTGCAATTGTCGAGGATGGCAGCAGCCTTTATATGACCTGCAATAAGGGTTTATTCAGGGTAAGTATCGCTGATCTATATGGTTTTTTGCGCGGAGAGAAATCCCGTATTTACAGTGAGTATTTCGGTAGCTCTCCTCAATTTGAGCAAATTGAATTTAACGGTGGTTTTCAACAAACTTTTGCCCGAACAAATCGGGGGACTATTCTTTTTCCGTCATTTAGGGGAGTGGTAGAATTTAGACCGCGCAGTTTATCGAAAATATTAACCCCTCAAATTACTTTTGAAGATGTAACGGTGAACGGCAAGGAGGTATCTCCTGATGAGCTAAATTTACGGCACAACTTTTTTTCGGTTTCTTTTCGGGTATCGGCTCCTTCATTTGCGTTTAGTCAAAATTTAGTTTTGGAGTATAAGTTGAAAGGATTCAATGAGGACTGGCAAAATTTGAGACCTGATCATATTGTAGAATACAACAGGCTCCCGCCGGGCGATTATGTGCTTGAAGTTCGTGTAAGGCACTTGTCAAATGAGGCTGAGGATTATAATCGCGCTGAATTGGGCTTTAGTGTAGATAGTCCGTTTTGGAAACGCCCCGGGAATATGGCCGGAGCCGGTGTTTTGTTACTTCTTCTTGCTTTGATTTGGTTTTATTTGGAGAAAAGAAAAAGTAGAGTGAAGGCCCGTCGAATCTCTCAATTGCTAAAAGAGAAAACTCAAAGCTTGAGGGAAACGAAGGCTAATTTGGAGGCCGTGATTAATAATACTGATGAGTTGATTTGGTGTGTGGATGCAGATTATAAGTTACTTGTTGCCAATGATGTTTATTTAAATGTTCATTTTAAACGTTACGGCGAAAAGTTGTTACGGGGGCAGTCTATTTTTAAAAACGCACCCCGTGATGTTCGAGATTTTTGGATACCGCATTTTACTAAAACACTGAAAGGGAAAAAGTCAACTTTACAAGTAAAGGGCAAATCGAGAAGTGGTCGTGAAATCATGAATGAAGTGGCCTTTTATCCTATATATAAAGGTGAAGAAATTGCCGGGTTGGTGGGCTTTACAAAGGAAATTACTAGTATTAAACAGCGAGAGGAACAATTGAAAAATGCTATGCAAATAGCCAATGATGCTGCAAAATCGAAAAGTGAGTTTTTGGCAACAATGAGTCACGAAATCAGGACTCCGATTAATGCGGTTATCGGTATGACCAGTTTGCTTCAACATACGAGGCTGAATTCAGAACAATCAGATTACGTTCGTAATATTAGATTTGGAGGAGAAACTTTGCTTCAAATCATTAATGACATTCTTGATTTTTCAAAAGGGGAGGCCAATAAGTTAACCCTGGAAGATTATGAATTTAATATTCGAGAGAGTATTTTGAATACGGTAAGTTTAATTGAAGACAAAGCTGTAAAAAGGGGTATAAAGATTACTCGAAATATAGAGTGGAGTGTTCCGGGATTCGCAATAGCTGATGAATCTAAACTGAGGCAAGTCTTACTCAACTTATTGAGTAACGCTGTTAAATTTACGGATGAAGGGGAAATCACCATTAAATGTGATTGGCAAGATTTGGAGTCTGACAGCGGGAATTTCGGGAAACTCATATTTACGGTGTCAGATACTGGAATAGGAATACCCAAACATAAATTAAATTCGCTTTTTACGCCTTTTGTGCAAGTAGATGCCGGTACAAACCGAAAATATGGCGGAACCGGACTAGGGTTAGCTATTTCGAGAAAAATTGTAGAGCGAATGGGGGGAGCAATATCTGTGAGTTCTGAAGAGGGTAAGGGAACCTCATTTGAGTTTTATGTAGAATGTGAAGCTGTTGACGATAAAGACAAAATTGCAAACGATGACATGCAAAATGATCCTATTGTATTGAGAGTGAAAGATGAAAAGCGGAGAAAAAAAATAGAGCGTATTTTAGTACAATCGGGATTTTCGATCATTTTGCATCATGAGTACGCCGGTAAAAACAGCATTTTGATAACAGATGAGATTCAATTCACAAAAGATGTTGAACACGTGATATTTATTTCTGAAAACTCATACGAAGATGATGATCAAAGATACGGATTTCAATTTGTTTCTGATTTCGAACTTGAAAGTAAAGTTTCATATTGCTTGAATCGTTTAATAAAGAAGTTTCAAGATACGAAGCAACATTTAAACCGTAAAGATAATGTGTTAAACGGTTTGAATATCTTGGTGGCGGAGGATAATCCCGTGAATCAAAAGCTCGTTCAAATGATTCTAAGAAAACTGGGTTTAACTTGTGATGTAGCGGCAAATGGACTAGAGGTGTTGGATGCTTTGGAGAGAAATCAATATAACTTTGTTTACATGGATTGCCAAATGCCTGAAATGGATGGTTTTGAGGCTACTTCTTTTATTCGTAAACGTTTTGACTCCTCAGATGTTATTATTGTAGCAATGACAGCAAATGCCATGAAAGAAGATCGGTTACGATGTTTAGATGCAGGAATGGACGACTACCTTCCTAAGCCTATTGACCTTGAGACTATTGAAAAGAATTTAATAAAGTGGAGTAAAAAAATCACCAAGAAACAATGAAGTGGAATCGATTATTCCGGGTAAGCACCCTAGGATTAAGTTGTGTTTTTTGCTCTTGCAGCGAGGAGCCGGCATGTGAGAATTTTAAAAACGGCGAATTCAAGCTGGGTACTAATAGTGAAATCAGAATTATAAGGGAAGGTGACGTCCAGAAGGAGTACAGTAACAATCCCAATGAGGATTTTGTGGATGAATATCATATTCATTGGTTGGATGCCTGTACTTATTCAGCTACACTTACGCAAACAAATCATGAAAAGGGCCATGAGTTAATCGTTGGTGATAGCATGTTAGTGAAAATAGTAAAAACTTCGAATAATCGCTACGAGTGGGAGGGTCACGTTAAAGGCGATGTAAAAAAAGGCATTATGATCAACCTGGATTAGTCAAAGCTTGGAATGGCAATTCAGGGAATAAAAATTCATTTGTTGTAAAACGAAAAAAGCCGTCAACCCAAAAAGGGAAGACGGCTTTTTTAATGGTTAATCTTCTTATTACCTGATTAGGGTTACACTACCCATGTTTTCATGTAATGTTTGATCTACAGTATTGTCATTTGCAATAATTTTCCAAACATAAACACCTCCGGGAGCCGGCTCACCCGTGCTTTGAATTCTACCGTCCCATGGTATGGAAAGGCTGTTGCTTTCAAATATAATTTGTCCCCAGCGATTGAAAATTTGCAAAGTATAATCTGCATCATTTACACCGAGTGCCACAGGAGCAAAAACATCATTTAATCCATCTGCATTAGGTGTAAATGCATTGGGAACAAACATGTTATATTCAGAACCGATGATGAGTTCTTTCGTGATTTGATCCCAACACCCAAAGCGGTTTTCCACTCTTAAATGAATGGGAAACTTACCGGTATCCGTAGCCATCATATAGCGCGGGTTACTTTCAAATGAAGAGTCTTGACCCGCGAAGTTCCATTCCCAATCTATAACATCAGTACTTGACTGGTTACGGAATTGAATTGTGGTATTGAATACTGTGGTGGGATTGGGCTCCATGTAGAAATTAGCCTCGGGTGTATTGTACACTTTCAAGTAGTTACTTTTTGTTTTTTGGCCTTCGCAACCTTCAGGAGTAGTCACGTATAAAGTAACATTATATTCGCCGGGTGAAAGATCCATAATATCTACCGAGAAGCCCGTCGTACTAAAATCACCGATGTCCCAGCGAGCAAATTGTACAGGCTCAGTAAGGTTGATTAGAGTTGTTGAAAAAGGTTCGCAACCTTCGACGGAATCGGCAACAGTAAAGTCAACCTCAGGTAATTCTCTAACATTAACTCTTATTGTATCTGTAACAGTGGGGCTGCCGCACGCATCACTTAAACGAACTGTATATGTTGTGGATTGCGAGGGGAATGCGTTGATGCTTTGCCCCACACCGGAACTGAGCCCCAAGAGTGGAGACCATTCATACCTGTAGCCGACACCTTTTCCACCTTCGCCGATGGCGCTTAAGAATACGGTGTCGCCGGGACAAATTTCCGTTTCTTTTTCGGTTGATACTTGAAGCGAATCGTGAAGTTTAATTTCAAAAATTTCCACATTAGAAACACAGCCGTTTACATCCTCCGCATAAACCGCATAAGTAGTGTCATTTTGAGGACAAACAGATTGCACACTTCCCGTACTTGAAATGCCCGTCCAAATGAAGTCGTAAGTGTTTCCTGTACCTCCTGAAGCAGAAGCAGAAATGTTTATACAGTTACTCACACAAATAGTTCGTTCAGTGAAAGGAATTTCTAAAATGATGGGATCGGGTTCAATCAGTAGCACTTCATCAATAACCTCACATCGCATTGCGGAATCTTTTACTACAATGTTGTAGCGGCCTGCTTCAAGACCGGTAAAGTTATTACTCGGACTAAAGTTTGAACCTCCGTCAATACTGTACGAATAAGGTCTTTTACCGCCGGTAGGGTAAATAGTTATTTGACCATCTTGATTTCCGTTACAGCTCAAGTCTTTGGAGATAATGGAATCGAGTTCCAGTTTCGCGGGTTGGGTGATGTTAAAAGGTCTGTCTGTTACGCAACCGTTATCATCCGTTACATCGAATATATAACTGGGACCGGCGCACAAGTTCCATGATTCATTGCTGTTTGCTCCAAAACCATTCCAATCAAAAGTGTAAGGAGGAGTTCCCCCTGTTACCGCAGCAGTTGCTTTTCCACCACAGGCATCAAAACAAGTATCGTTTTGGACAGTTAAATTGGCAAGAAGTTCATCGGGTTGAGTAAGTGTTACAGGATCGGGTGTTGTAGTACAACCGAAAGAGTCCCGAACGATAATGACGTAATTATTTGCCGGAATACTATCAAAATCAGGGTTCAAACTCCAAGTATTTCCGTTGTCGATTGAGTACTCCAAAGGAGGAGTTCCGCCCCTGCCGTAAACTTGAATACGGCCACTGTTGTCTTCAAAACAATCGAGATTTTTAGATATGATGGAATCTAAAAACAATTCACTGTTCGTGTTTACGACGACATCTTCAGGTAGAGTGGTACAGTTTTGATCATCTCGCAGCACAATGGTAAATGTTCCGGGGTCTAAATTGGGAAAGGTGCTGTTGTTTTGGAATGTCATTCCACTGTCAATACTGTAGTTTAAATAGGTATTGAAGAAAGTAGCGAAAATTTCAATTTGACCGTTTTGCGCACCGAAGCAAGTCACATCGTCAATGAGTGTACTATCTAAAATAGGAACATTAGGATCTATGATGGTGTCTTTGACACCAATACTTATACATCCCAGTGAGTCTTTTACCCAACCTTGATAATATCCAATCGGCAGCCCCGTGAATTGATTAGAAGTTTGGTAGTTTGTCAATGTATCCAAACTGAATTCATAAGGAGCGTAACCGCCTGCAGGAGTTATATCAATAACACCTGTCGAATCATCACAGGTCGGTTTGGACCATGTTAAATCGTCAACCCTTACATCGCTAACTTCGACTAAAAAACTGTCTGCCGTTTGGCAACCGCAACCATCGTCGTAAACCATAGTGTACATAGTCGTGTTTTGCTGTGCACCAACGGTGAGTGTTGGATTTAGGCTGTTAGGGTTGTCCAATCCTGTAGTGGGTGACCAAAAATATTGTGAGTTGCCGTTGGGGCAGGGCACCATACCTGTTGCTCCTAAAGTCATTGTATCACCCCGGCATAGCATGGTGTCGGGTCCCACGTTGATTTCTTTCACTACAATTTCGAAAGTATCTATATTAATACAAGCGGCATCAAGGTTTGATACCACCTCATAAGTTGTCGTTTCCCGGGGTTTAAACCAAAGACTGGCTCCCGATTTTCCTGTAGTATCCTCAACTGTTAGGCCGGGAATCATAGTATCTCCTTGCAACACCCTGAAAGAGAATGTATCTCCGCCGGCAGGTTGTACTTGCAGTGTATCTGCAAATCCGCACAAGGTGTCGTCAGGCACGTATGTTGCAGGTAATACGGTTAGGTTAAACTGTTCAGAAGTAATACCTTCAATAGGGCATGCACCGTCAGTTGCCCCTATAGAGAAAACATAAAACGGATTTGAATTAGCCGGCACAGTACCTGAAAAAGTGATGATTCCCGGAGTACTTTGAACCGCATTATATGTTCCCGGAGTAACGGCAGTATTGATCCAAGGCACCACATTTGTTGCATTTGATGTAATATTCACTGTTTGTGTTGCTTGAGTAGCTGTGAGTGAGTCTTGAAACTCAATATCAAATGAAAATGATTCTCCGATGCAGGCGGTAATGGAAAGCGAACCGGTTTGTGAACCCGTACCGGTAAAATTTTGGATTCCCGGCTGTACCATAGAAGGTTGAATGTTGTTGCAATTTTGAACTACAAATTGTACATCCCTGCAAATAACGCCAATGAGAACGCCGTTTCGATATTCTTC
>CAJXMT010000060.1 GCA_913056155.1 uncultured Cryomorphaceae bacterium | reverse complement strand
CCATGCACCTTTCGGTAAAACCCGATAATGAAAATGTGATATTCATAGGCGCCACCAGCATATTCAGAAGTACCGACGCTTTTGCCACCCCCAACAACGTCAATCAAATCGGCGGTTATGATGCCGACGAGATTCCCGATTACAGTTACCGTACTCAGCCTCAACACCCCGATCAACACGAAATCGACTTTATGCCCGGCAATCCCGACATCATCTTCGCGTCCAGTGACGGCGGTGTGCATCGCGCGAATAACTGCCTTTCTACACCCGTGAATTGGATCGACCTAAACAACGGCTATGTCACTTCCCAAATGTACACTGCTCACGTGATTCACGACATCGAGGAGCCCTACATCACAGGCGGCATGCAAGATAAAGGAACTTGGTTCACCTCAAAAGGCCATACTGAAGCAAATTGGTTTTCGGTCAGAGCTGCCGACGGCGCCTATTGCGCCCTTACCAACGGCGGATTTACAGGCTACTTCTCAACCCAATATGCCAACGTTCAGCGCGTTGATCTCAATCCGCAAACCGGCGCAGTGAGCAACAGACTCAACATCATGCCCGAAGATTTAAACTCCTCAGATTATCTCTTTATTCAACCCTGGACCCTCGACCCGGATGATGACAAAAGAATGTATTTGCCCGCAAGAAACAAAGTACTGAGAAACGACAACATCGAAGGCATTTCACCCGCCGGTACATGGACAGAAATCGCCACCTTCCCGGCCAACACGACCATCACCGCCGTTACAGCCGCGCGCAACGCCGATGTTGTTTTCGTCGGTTTTTCAAACCGCACAATCATCCGAATTGACAACGCTTCCGGCCAAGCCGTGCAAACTGATATTACGGGAAACATACAATTTGGAGGTTACACATCTAATATTGCCGTTGACCCGAGGGACCCCGACAACATATTAGTTGTGTACTCCAATTACAACGCCAGAAGCCTTTGGTACACTACCAACGGAGGTGCAGATTGGACAGACGTTGAAGGAAACCTGCAAGGCACACCCGACAACCCCAACGGCTCACCGGAATTGTTTCACCGCGGTGATGGCCCTTCCACCCGTTGGGCACAAATAGTTCCCACCCACAAAGGCGACTCTACCGTCATATTATTGGGTACAAGCGTAGGTTTATTTGCCACTGAGCAACTCGCCGGAGAAAATACCGTTTGGACGCAACAAGGAGCTCAAACCATCGGCAACGTTGTTGTAGATATGGTAGATACCCGACTCAGTGACGGTTTCACCGCTGTAGGCACTCATGGCAACGGCGTGTTTTCCACCTATATTGATGATGTTTTTACCTCAGCACCCGATCAAAGCCGGTACGAATCAACATTAAATATCAAAGTATTCCCCAATCCGGCATCACACCAAATTCAAGTACAACTTAATGTGCCCCAAAACGAATTACTCAAAGTGAATTTAATTTCGATAAACGGAACTGTAATAAAAACAAGTAAAAAAATGCTCACATCCGGCAACAACCAAATCAGGTTTGACGTTGAAGACCTTCTACCGGGCAACTACTTCATAAGATTGCACGGTGAAACATTCAGCACCACAAAACCCTTTGTAAAAAAATAACCGGTGAAATCATTCAAGTTTTATTTATCCTGTTTATTTTCAGTACTTTTTATTTTTTCGGTCAGAGCCCAAACCACAGATTCCACTCATTACCGTTTTTTGCGTCAAATCTACGACTATGCGCTCACCCAAGCAGATTGCTATGAGAACCTCAGACATATCTGCAAGGAAATAGGCCCCAGATTATCGGGATCTCCCCAAGCCTCTCAAGCGATTGATTACACCACTCAACTCATGCAAGGCTATGCGTTTGACACTGTTTTTCGTCAAAAAGTAGAAGTTCCTCACTGGGTAAGAGGCGAGAAAGAAATAGCGTACGCTCAAACTGCATCCGGCAAAAAAGAATTACCCGTTTGTGCGTTGGGCGGCTCAATTGCCACGCCAAAAAACGGACTTGAGGCTTCACTCATCATGGTTCACGACTTTGAAGAACTCGAAAAATTGGGCAAAAAGCAAATCAAAGGAAAAATTGTATTTTTCAACAGGCCCATGCCCCCAACTTGCATCCACACCTTTGATGCTTACGGTAAAACCGTTGATCAACGCTTTGCCGGCGCTGCCGAAGCTGCTAAATACGGCGCAGCCGGAGTCGTAGTGCGCTCCATGGGTTTGCGAAATGATGATTTCCCGCATACCGGCAGCATGAAGTACTACGGTGACGGAAAAAAAATACCGGCAGTGGCCATATCGGTAAACGGTGCCGATTACCTCAAAGAACAAATCGAATCGGGAAATGATGTCAACTTTTTCTTTAAAACCCATTGCCAAACCCTTCCCGATGCTCTTTCCCACAACGTAATTGGTGAGCTTTACGGCTCTGACCAAAAAGATGCATTTATTATTGCCGGCGGTCATTTAGACTCGTGGGACATGGGCGAAGGAGCTCACGATGACGGAGCGGGAACTGTGCAGGCCATTGAAGCATTACGCATTTTGAAAAACTTGGGCTACCCACCCAAACACAACATAAGAGCCGTACTTTTTATGAATGAAGAAAACGGAATGCGCGGTGCAAAAAAATACGCAGAGCTGTTGAAAGAAAACAATGAAAAACACATTGCCGCCATAGAATCGGACAGAGGGGGATTTACCCCGCGCGGCTTTTCATTTGAAGGCGTTGACGAGAACAGTGCGCTTATTGCGTTTTTAAAACGCGAATTTGCACCATTCAATATGTTGCAATGGGATGCCGGTCACAGCGGGCCGGACATCAGGCAACTCAATAAGCATGAAACTATGCTTTTTGGTTACATTCCCGATTCACAACGCTATTTTGATGTTCACCATGCTGATAGCGATGTGTTTGAGGCTGTACACAAAAGAGAGTTGGAACTGGGAGCGGCAGCACTTGCGGCACTCATCTATTTAATTGATCAAAATCTTTACCATAAAAAATGAATTTAAAATTCCTGTATGCAGTCTACGGACTGATTTCTACCATTTTATTAACGAGTTGCTTTGGCGAAAATCCCTATGATGTGAAAAGTGCCGGTGAAGCCAAAGATGTAATGACCGGTACTAATTTGGAAAATCACATCCGTTTAGATACGATTTTAAGACCCGGACTTTACGGTTTGGGACCCTATGATAACTTGCAAGGTGAAATTACCCTTTACAACGGCATCCCCTTTATTTCAACAGTAGTAAACGGGAAAGTAAAAATGCGAATTGACAGCAATGCCAAAGCGCCGTTTTTTGTGTATTCACACCTGAACTACAGAAAAGTAAAAGAAACCGTGAGGTGGGGAAAAATTAAAGATATTGACTACTCTATGCAGCGCATCAAGGAATACTACAATATACCCGAAGATGATGCATTTCCGTTTATAATTGAAGCTGAGTTTGCTAAAATCAGTCTTCACATTATCATGAGAGACACCAATGAAACATCACACTCTCATGAAGCCCATCAAAAAGCTAAAGTACCGTTTGAATACAAAAATATTAAAGGGAAATTAATCGGTTTTTATTCCAAAAATGATCAAGGTGTTTTTACGCCGGAAGGTTCGCGCATACACGTTCACTTTTTAGCTAACGATGGCTCTGTAGCCGGACACTTGGATGGCATTAAACACCAATCGGGAATTAAAGTAACCATTCCCGAAATGTAAAATTACTCCGCGTCTTTTTCCTGTTGCTTTTTCACCACATTGCGGCGGTAAATGTAATAAACAGCCATAAGCGCTAAAAAGCCCACCAACGCAATAATATAAACGGGATCTTCCCAAATACTCACAAAATCATTTGATTTTACCTCCACTTCTTGCGGAATTTGAGCTGCTGCGGGTATAGCTGTAAGTACTGTTATAGCCATTACTATATTTCTCATTTCTCGTTGTTTTACAGATTAACGCCCAAATGTAAATATTTGCCGGGAGATAATTGCCCCGTTTGCAATATGCTTTGCCGCAATTGCGGTAAATTGCCCCAATTAAAACTAAACCGGCATACGCCGAAACCATAAATAAAACACCTGCTTCAATGCAACGAGTAAAACACCTCAACATTAAATGAAGGTGAAAACGGAATACCGCTTCCCCTCAATCCCCAAAAACGCCGTATTTTCGAGGCCGTAAATCGAAATCATGAACAAATTACAAAAATGGGGATTGGCTTTAGCCTCAGGCCTCGCGGCGGGAATTGCCTGGCCGTTCACAGGCAGCCAAGTGTGGCTGATTTTTATTGCTTTTGTTCCGCTGCTTTACGTGCAGGACTTACAAATGACCTTAAAAAAACAAGGTAAAAAAGCCGGGGTGTTTGGGTATGCCTACACCACCTTTTTTGTGTGGAATGTGGTTTCAACATGGTGGGTTTGGAACGCCTCGGCCTTTGGTGCGGTGATGGCCATTCTTTTTAACGCCTTATTCATGACTGCCCTTTTCATGCTGTACCACCACACTCGAAAAAGATTGGGAGATATTCCCGCTTTTTTCGGACTCATTATGTACTGGATCGCGTGGGAGCAGTTTCACATGGGTTGGGACCTCACTTGGCCTTGGCTCACTTTGGGCAACATTTTCGCATCCGTTCCCGATTGGGTGCAGTGGTACGAGTTTACAGGAAGTCACGGCGGTACGGTATGGATTTGGGTCATCAACCTCTTGGGATTGCAAGCACTTCGCAAGTGTTTAATTTTCAGAACCGTAAAAGCCTCTACTAAACCGCTTGCGCTCATTGCGGCAGCACTTATTTTGCCGTTTGTCGCAAGCTTTATTGTAAAATCAAATTACGAACCCGGCGGCACTAAAGCCGAAGTAGTGATTGTACAACCCAACATCGATCCTTATAAAAAATTTGCCGACTATTCCTCGCTTGAACAAGTGCAACGCATCGCCGATTTGGGACGAAAAAAAATCACACCTCAAACGAATTACCTCGTAGCTCCCGAAACGGCCATTCCCAAAAGCTTCAAAGAAAAAGATTTTACGTTCACTGAGGAATACGGCGTTTTGAAAGAACTGCAAGATGAATTCCCGAATCTCAACATTTTAATCGGAGCATCCACAGTTGAAGTTTACGGAAGCCAAAAACCCGCAAGTGCAACCGCCCGTTACAACGAGCGCAACGATATTTACTACGACTTTTACAACACGGCGGTTCACATCTCAGCTCAAGGTGAAATTGACTTTTACCACAAATCCAAATTAGTTCCCGGTGTGGAACTGCTTCCTTTTCCTTCTATTTTCAGTCATTTTCAAGAGTTTGCTTTTGATTTGGGCGGCACAACCGGAAGTTTAGGACGACAAGCGGAACGCAGCGTTTTTGAATTTGAAAACGGCAAAATTGCGCCCGTGATTTGTTACGAATCCGTTTACGGCGAGTATGTGGGTGACTACCTCAATAACGGCGCCGAGGCTGTTTTCATCATCACTAACGACGGCTGGTGGGGCAACACGCCCGGCTACCGTCAACACAATGAGTATGCACGCTTGAGAGCCATTGAGCACCGTAAAGAAGTAGCGCGATCGGCCAATGCCGGTATCTCCGGTTTCATCAACGCTTTGGGTGAAAAATCGCAACAAACGCCGTATTGGGAAACGGCAGTAATTTCCGGTACTATCCGGCTGAACAACAAAACCACTTTTTACACCCGGCACGGCGATTATTTGGCGCGAACAAGTTTCGGTTTTGCCGGTTTGTTGTTACTGTTGGTGATCGTGCGGCGCAAACAACAAAAAACCGCTTCCAAACGTAATTGACTATTCTGATTTTATTCATTTGTAATACGGTTCTGACCAAAAAATATGAAAAAAAATATAGGCGTTTTATTAGTAAATTTAGGTACTCCCGACAATCCCGGTGTGAGTGCCGTAAGAAAATATTTGTTTGAGTTTTTAAACGATCCGCGCGTGATTGATTTGCCGTGGTTGGGTCGTATTTTATTGGTGAACTTAATCATTGTTCCTTTCAGAGCCTTTGCCAGCAGTAAGATTTACAAACTCTTGTGGGACGATAAAATGGGATCTCCGCTTTTGTGGTACAGTCAATCGGTAGCCGAAAAACTGCAAACACAATTACCCGAGGAATTCACTGTTCACTTGGCCATGCGGTACCAAACGCCCAGTATGGATGCGGCTCTGAAAGAAATGAGGTTGAAGAATTACGATCAAATCATTATACTCCCGCTCTACCCGCAATACGCCTCATCCACCACCGGTTCTACGCTGGAAAAAGCGATGAAAATTATTAAAAAATGGTACGTGATTCCCGAAATTAGCATGATCAGTCAATACTACGATCATCCCGGTATTATTGACACCATCGAGGAGCGCGCTAAAAAATTCAATTTGGACGAGTATGATCACATTATTTTCAGCTATCACGGTTTGCCTGAACGGCAAGTTGATAAGGTTTATGACGATGGTATACCTTGCAGTGACCACGAGTGTGAAACCAAAATTACGCCACTCAACAAGTTTTGCTACAAAGCGGCGTGTTATGCCACCACACGGTTAATCGCAGAGCGACTAAATATCCCTAAAGATCGCTACACCGTTGGTTTTCAAAGCCGTTTAGATAAAAACTGGCTGGAGCCGTTTTCAGATAAGTTGGTGGAAAAATGGGGCGAAAAAGGCGCTAAAAAACTACTGTTCTTTAGTCCGGCCTTCACCGCTGATTGCTTGGAAACCACTATTGAAATAGGTGATGAGTATTTGGAGATTTTTGAGGAAAAAGGCGGTGAACAACTCGACTTGGTAGAGAGCTTAAATGATCACCCCAAATGGGTTGAAACGCTCAAAGACCTCGTTTTAAAACGCGCTCAATTGTAATGAATGCCCGCCGGAAAATTGCGGTAAACATAAGTACGGCAGAGGAAAAAATACTACGTAATTATGCCGCTACTTTTGGTTATTGCTGCATTTTAGACAGCAATAGCGACGGCGCCTTTACCGTTCCGGGAGGTATTGAACACGAATGTATTTTTGCTTTTGATGCGCTTCATGTTTTTTGGTCAGAGCCCCAACCCGATGTGTTTGACCAACTTTACGCATTTCACCAAAAATACGGTGATTGGCTTTTCGGCCACCTCAATTACGACTTAAAAAATGCGACCGAAAAGCTGAAAAGCAACAATCCGCAGTTTGTGCATTTTCCCGATATTTCCTTTTTTGTGCCGCGCTACCTTTTTGTAAAAAATCGAGGCGCTTGGCACGCCTACCTGCACGAACCGGAAGCAGAAAATTTAGATTCATTGTTTCAAGACGCTGATGCTCTCAATACCCGCCGCTTTAAAAATGAGGCTGCTTTTCCACAGCCTGATTTGACAAAATCGGAGTACATCAAAAAAGTATTGGGGTTGAAGCATCATATCAAAATGGGGGATATTTACGAAATTAATTTTTGCCAAAACTTTACCGCTTCCGGGAAGTGGGAAAGTCCCCATGCGGTTTACAATGCGTTGCGCAGCGTCTCTCCCACCCCGTACGGCGCTTTTTATCGGGTTCACAACAATTACTTGATGTGCGCCTCGCCCGAAAATTACTTGCAAAAAAGAGGAAACCGATTGACCTCGAGGCCTATAAAGGGCACTTCAAAACGCGGGGCAAACCCGGCGGAAGATGCTCTTTTGAAGGACCGCTTGTATCGTGATGAAAAGGAACGCGCCGAAAACGTGATGATTGTGGATTTGGTGCGCAACGACTTATCGCGCTGTGCGGCGCAAAAATCGGTCAAAGTAGAAGAGCTTTTCGGCATTTACGAATTTCCCGGGGTGCATCAAATGATTTCCACTGTTTGCAGTGAGCTGAAAACGGGAGTTCCGTTTACAGATGCGTTCAAATTTACATTCCCACCGGGTTCCATGACGGGTGCTCCTAAAATACGCGCCATGCAATTGATTGAAGAACACGAAACCTTTAGGCGAAATATTTACTCGGGAAGTGTTGGCTACATAACACCCCGCGGCGATTTTGATTTCAATGTAGTCATCAGATCTGTTTTTTACGATGCCGCGAAAGAAGTGGTTTCCTTTGCTGTGGGCGGCGCCATCACCGATTTGTGCAATGCTGAAAGCGAATATGAGGAGAGTTTACTCAAAGCGCAAAACCTGATTAAAGTATTGAATTCGCTCGGCGCATAGCGATTATGACTCACAACTATGCCTTCGGGCATTTGGGGGCATGGGCAGGATCACTATTATATTGTGTAATCCTAATGGAGCGCCGTTAGATGCGAAACCTATTAGCATTGTAACAGTTCAGAGGAATTTGAGCGCCTTTAGGTGCGGCATCTTTATTTCAACAATTTAGCTGTTGCGCAAGCAGGCCTGATGTCTGTAATTCTTCAGCTCCGGGTACTGTGATTATTCAACGCCAATACTTGTCCCCAATTTATTGGCGGACTTGTCCCCAATTCATTGGCGGTGATACACGTGCCGGCAGGTCGCATTCACATTTATCCGTGTTCTGAAAAAAATAGTCCAAGCAGCGACAAAAAAGCTAAAACCTGCCCAATTCCTCAGTCGGATTCCAAAACAATTTTTCAAAATTTTGAACTTGATCGTCAATTACCGCTACGCCCTCGGCTTCGAGCTTGTTTTGCATTTCATCGGGATTTGAAAAATGATGTTTACCGGTGAGTATGCCTTTTCGATTCACCACGCGATGTGCAGGAACATCAACGGGTGCAGTATGAGAAGCGTTCATGGCATAACCCACCATTCGCGAACTTTTGGCGGCACCCAAGGCCTTGGCAACGGCGCCGTAACTGGTTACACGACCGGCCGGGATTTCAAGTACGACTTGCCAAACGCGCTCAAAAAAATCGGAATGTTTTATAGGTTCACTCACAACTTAAATTTGATGTACTTGATGTTAAAGCCTTGTTCGCTGAAAAGTGTTTCATAATGCGTTTTGATTCCCAAAATTTCGCGCACATCTTCATCAAAATGCGTGATGCCTTTTTCGTATAAATTATCGGTTTCATATACGAGTTCAAAACCGTGCTCTTCAATTTCCTCCAGTGTGTATTCGTAAAGTGTGGTATTGTCGGTTTTGAGGTGAATGATACCTCCGGGCTTCAAGAATTTTTTATACCTGTCTGTAAACAGTTTGCCGGTGAGTCTTTTTCTGATTCGGTTTTTACGCAACTGAGGATCCGGAAAGGTAATCCATATTTCATCTACCTCGCCCGTCTCAAAAAACAAATCGATAAAATCAATACGTGTGCGCAAAAAGCCCACATTGCTTAAACCTTCATCAAGAGCTGTTTTAGCACCCACATATATGCGGGCTCCTTTGATATCCACCCCTAAAAAGTTTTTTTGGGGAAACTTGCGTCCCAAGCCTACGCTGTACTCCCCTTTCCCGCAACCCAGCTCCAGCACTAAAGGATTGGGATTTTGAAAAAAATCATTTTTCCATTTCCCCTTCATCGGGTGGGGCTTAAACTTTTCTTCACCCGTTACTCCCTTAATTTCTTTTAATTTAGGTTCAACGGTATTTTTAAAGTCCTTCATCTCAGCAAACCGCTGAAGTTTATTTTTACCCGGCATTTGAATTAGATTTGAGAACAAAGGTAATGTGTTACTCGAAAACCTGAACCGGCACTGTGAATGAACAAGTAAAAAATCAACTTGGCTTACCGTCTTCTTCTTTACTCTTAGAGCTTTGTTTATTTAACTCTATGGAAATAAGACGTGCAATCACCAATGTGGGATAGAGCAAACCTATAATCGAAATAAATACAGAAAGCGATTTTGCAAAGGGGGTAACGGGATAAATATCTCCGTAACCAACCGTACTGAGGGAAACGAGGGAGAAGTAAATGAAATTGGTAAGACCCTTTTCATAAATATCAATCTCTGCAGAATTATTGAAATTACCCGGGGCAAGTGCTTCGAGTATCAAAAATCCAAAACCTCCCAATAAGCCTATTAAAAGATAAACATTTACTGCTCCGATGATACGGTAAAAATTAACTTCAAAGTCCCTGAAAAGCAATAAAAAATTAGCGCGCATCAAGTAAAGCAAAAACAAGGCAATCGTTAGTAATTCAAGTAAGTACAATTGCTCGAACTCAAGTACAATTCGCAACACTTTTAAAACTGTCACCAATAAAAACAAAGCTGCACCAATAACTTGATACAAAGATTTGGTCACCGACCAAATTCCCGAAAATAGAATAATTAAAACAAAAAAATTGATGAGATTTACACCATTTTCAATCTGTGCTGAAATGGGTGAAACCGCAAATAAAGTCAATATCAAAAGTACAAACAATGATAAAAAACTGACATCTTTCAGCCAATAGTCGCGCAGTTTTCTCGGAATTTGCCTAATGATTTGCATATAATCTAAATCTGTTCAAATGGAATCACAAAGTTAGCATAAACCACCATAAAAAGTAACACCGGCAAACCCAAACTCCCCGGAATTACCATTTTCAATAAAAAATTGACTTTGAATCGTTTGACAGCTTATTTTTGGAAACAAATTCAAATAGGAACCGACTCACTACCGATTGATACTTCAAAAAATAACAAGTCATTCTCATTCAAATCCTTCGTTCGGTTCTGATCAAAAAACACCATAAATACCTACATTTTGGTATTGCATTAATTCTCTCGGGGTAGTTCTTTTGCAGCGCAATTTAAAATTAGTCTAAATAAAAACATCACGCTAAAATGAAGTTCACTTTTACTGTACTTTGCCTGTTAACGGCAACCTTTTTACAAGCGCAAACCGGCAACATCAAAGGAGTTGTAACCGATACAGACGAAAAACCCGTTCCCAACCTCAACGTAGGACTTTTGGGAACCAACCTGGGAGCCGCTACCGATGAAGCGGGTAACTTTACCATCTCCGATATCAAACCCGGTAACTATATTTTAGCCTTAACGGGAGTGGGCTTCACCGAACAGCGTCGCGAAGTTTCCATTAAAAGCGATGAGACTCAAACGTTCACTTTTAAAATGCAAGACAGACTTTACGAAATGCCTCACGTCAATATTCTGGCCAACAGAGAGGGCATTTTCGAAAATGTTCCCGGTGCCGTAACCTATATAGATCGTGAAGAAATTGACCAAATCAATCCCGTAAGCGGCAATGAAGTTTTTAGGCGCTCAAGCGGTGTTCATGTGGTGGACGAAGAAGGTTTGGGACTGCGTGTAAACTTGGGTATTCGCGGACTCGACCCCGGCAGGAGCAGATCGGTACTCATGATGGAAGACGGCATTCCCGTTTCACTGGCTCCTTACGGCGAACCCGAAATGTACTACACCCCGGCCATGGACCGGATGCAGGGTGTGGAAATATTAAAAGGAAGCGGCCAAATTTTATACGGCCCGCAAACCATTGGCGGTGTAGTGAATTACATCACGGCCGATCCGCCCCAAGAGGAATCGGGATCTGTTGCCATTCGAGGCGGTGAAGGCGGTTTTTTCACCGGCATGGCCAACTACGGCAATACCATCGGCAAGGCCGGTTTTAACGTGAATTACCTGCACAAACAAGGCGATAACATCGGCCCCACACAATTTAGAGTGGACGACATCAACGCCAAGGTGAAACTCCAACTCAACAACAAGTCTAACTTGGGATTAAAAATAGGTATTTACGATGAAGAATCAAATTCTACTTACGTAGGCCTCACTCAACCCATGTACGACAACGGCGATTATTACGCACGCATAGCCCCCGATGACAGATTGCGCGTGCGACGCTATTCATTGAGCGCCACCCACAATTACTTTGTGAGTAACAACTCAAAAATCACCACTACCCTCTTCGGCTACACCACAACACGCAACTGGCAGCGTCAAGATTTTGCCTACAACAATTTTGATGACAACGGCAATTTAAACCCGCCGCCCTCCAACTTTACGGGAACTGTTTGGGGCGACGAAAGTATAGCCGGCGGCGCTATTTATATGCGCAATTCCACGGGCAATAGAAATCGCACATTTGAGGTGGGCGGCGCCGAGTCTAAAATTTCTTCCAACTATAAATTGGGTAACCGGAAACATGAATTTATCGGCGGTGTGCGCTTTATTTATGAACGAGCATTTGAGCAACGCATCAACGGCTCCAAAAAAGATGCTCCGGCGGGTGTGCTGCGCGATGATGAAATCAGAACCGGTTACGGAACCTCCGCTTACCTGCACAACAAATTTAACTTGAGTAAACGCTTTTCTGTTACAGCCGGAGTTCGTGCCGAGTGGTTTGAATACGAACGCGATATTCGCCGCGGACAATATGACGGCCAAATACGCGACACTTCTTTAATCACTTCAACCGGACTCACAGAGATTATTCCGGGTGCCGGCTTCAACTTTCAACTCACACCGCAAAGTACGCTATTCGGCGGTCTACACCGAGGCTTTGCTCCTCCCCGCATCAAAGACGCCATCTCCGGCGAAGGCGAAGCCTATGAACTCGATGCCGAGTTGAGTTGGAACTACGAATTGGGCTTTCGCTCACAAATCAACCGCGGGGTGCGATTGGAAATCACCGGGTTTTACATGGATTTCAGTAACCAAATCCTCCCCGTGGCCGAGTTTGCGGGCGGCTTTGGCGCCGGACTCATCAACGGCGGAAAAACGCGCCACTCGGGTATAGAAGGAGCCGTAAACTTCAACTTGGGAAAATGGTTTGATTGGAAACGCTTTAACGTATTGTATGACGCCAACGTCACCTACGTAAATGCCGAGTTTGCCGATGACCGCATCATTGATGAAGTTGAAGTAAAAGGCAACCGCACGCCGTATGCACCGGAGTTATTGGTTTCTTCAGCAGTGACTTTTGAGCACAAAAAAGGGCCCGGATTGCGCTTTACGGGAACGTACATCTCAGAGCAATTTACCAATCCCGCCAATACGGTTGAAGCCTCTAACAACGGTCGCGACGGACTCATCCCCTCCTACTACATCATTGACGCCACCGCGCGCTACAAGGTTAAAAAAATCAACACCCTCTTTACCCTCTCGGTAAAAAACCTGTTGGATGAGCGCTACATTGTCACCCGTCGTCCACAGGGAATTCGCGCCGGATTACCCCGCATGATCACCGCCGGTGTTAAATACAACTTTTAAAATCACACCAAGCCAAGGCCAATTTTAGGGATATTTTTTGGTCAGAACCGACTCACCTTCACGTGAGTCGGTTTTTTTTTCGCAAACTCCCGGTTCATACCACCCTTCACCACCTGTTCAGAAGAAAAATAAGAACAGAGATAAAAAGCACGACAAAAAGCCGCAAAAACATTTGGTTAATGAAGCCGGAATTCACTATTTTTGCAACCGCTTAAAAACGATGTCCCGTGGTGTAACCGGCAACACGTCTGATTTTGGTTCAGAAGAGTCCAGGTTCGAGCCCTGGCGGGACAACAACAATCAAAAGCCCTCAATCTTGCGATTGAGGGCTTTTTTGTCTCCGTTCTCCGCAATTCGCAAATTCCTATCTTCCCAAACCCACCCGGTGATTTTTTTTTGATCAAAACGCTGTTTTGCGTCGGTTAGAACCCCTACAAGGAGGCTCTACCATATACTTACAAACACACATTCAGCTTACTACATCAAATAAAAACAGTGCTTTTCACAAGATTGAGAACAAAATTATTTAAATTTGTCTTTTTGATTTTTGTTAAACTACTCCTGTTTCTCGCGAAGTGTGATGAATCACAAGAAAGATTACAAGCATTTATTGTCATTTTTTACTTTAGACAAGGTGAACTTTGAAGGAGCAATATAAGAAATAAGGGATTCAACCTGATCAGCTTTTTGAGCTGTCGATACACTTAAATCAACCACAATGCCGACTTATCACTACAAAATTATAAAACAAACGCTACACATTGAAACCAAGGGGATTTATTTGGTGCGCGT
>CAJXMT010000059.1 GCA_913056155.1 uncultured Cryomorphaceae bacterium | reverse complement strand
GGGTGGGGGTGCACATGCGTTGCGAAATGCTGGATTTGATCGTAAAAGAAAATCGAGCGCGCGGAATTGTGAGCCGGAATTTAATCACCGGTAACATACAATCGCACACTGCCGATGCCGTGGTTTTAGCCACCGGCGGATACGGCAAAATTTACTACCTCTCTACCTTGGCCATGCACTGCAACGCCACCGCTGTTTGGCGGGCGCATAAAAAAGGGGCTCTGTTTGCAGCGGCGTCGTGGACGCAGTTTCATCCCACCTCCCTGCCGCAATTGGGCGATCACCAAAGTAAGCTCACGTTGATGTCTGAATCGCTGCGCAATGACGGACGCATTTGGGTTCCGAAAAAGAAGAACGATACCCGAAAACCCAATGATATTCCCGAAAACGAACGCGATTATTATTTGGAACGCAAGTACCCGAGTTACGGAAATTTAGCGCCACGCGATATCTCTTCCCGTGCTGCCAAAGAACAAATTGATGCCGGCAAAGGTGTGGGACCTATGAAAAACGCCGTGTTTTTGGATTTTGGCACTGCTATTGAAAAGGAGGGGAAAAAAGCCATTGAATCGCGTTACGGCAATTTATTTGCCATGTACCAAAATATCACGGGCATGAATGCATATTCAGAACCGATGATGATTGCCCCCTCGGCACATTTCTCCATGGGCGGACTTTGGGTAAATTACGAATTGATGAGCAATGTGGAAGGTTTGTTTGTTGCAGGTGAGGCCAATTTTGCCGATCACGGCGCCAACCGATTGGGCGCTAATTCTCTTTTACAGGCTTGTGTTGACGGGTATTTTATTTTGTCTTATACCATTATGAATTTTTTGAGTGGTCAGAACCCCCAACCTCGCGATCCCGATAAAGAAGCCGAAGCAGAGGTGAAAAAACGAATTCAACAGCTTTTAGACATCAAAGGAACTACCCCCGCAGAGCGTTTCCATAAGGATTTGGGCAAAATTTTATATCAAAAGTGCGGTTTATCGCGCCATTCAGGTGATTTAAAAGCGGCAGCGGAGGAAATTAAGACATTGAAAGAGCAATTTTACAGTGATTTGTGTATTCCCGGTTCTGAAAAAGACTTGAATTACGAACTGGAAAAAGCCGGCAGGACGGCGGATTATTTTGAGTTGGCTCAACTGATTGTAAAAGACGCGCTGCACCGTGAGGAGTCATGCGGAGCACATTTTCGTGAGGAGCACCAAACCCAAGGCGGCGAGGCCCGGCGCAACGATGCCGATTTTGGTTTTGTTTCTCTATGGGAGCACACGCCGGCAGGGTTTCAATTGCACAAAGAGCTTTTGACTTTTGAATTTTTAGAGCCGAGTGAGCGGGATTACAGTTAACCGGCGCTGTTTTGAAATGAGCCTTGATGCTTTGATAAATTATTTTTACCTTTTGGCGTTCTTCTTGATCCCCACTAAGTATCCCTATTCTTCAAAATCCTTTTCACAACTTCGCAAGCTGTTGCTTTTATAGCGGGCACCGCAACAGAGTTACCAAATTGCTTGTAAGCAGAGGCATCTGCAACGGGAATAATAAAGTGATCCGGGAAGCCTTGAAGTCGAGCCCATTCTCTCGGCGTCATTTTGCGTATTCCGCGGCGGTTTACCTCTCCTTTAATATGGGTAACCGGCGTAAAGTCTTCCAACCGGTCGTCATAAACCAGGTTCCTTTCCCTGCCCATTCCTCCGCAAACCACGGCATTGGCTGTTCCGTCGTCCGGAATGACCTCATAACCGAAGCCGTTGCCTTTACTCTCGTGGCGCTGTTTATGCTTAATCAGGGTATTTAAATACGTATCGGAAAGGTAGTATTTGACAGAAACCACTTTCTTTTCTTTTACCTCTTGAAAAGTCGTGTTTTGATTAAAAGGCTTGGGATATTCAAAGCTTTCCACTCCTAAATCTTTCCTGAATCCCACAATAAAAATACGCTCTCGATTTTGTGGAACACCAAAATTTTTCGCATTCAATATTTCAGGCTCGGGGACAAAATAGCCTAAATCGTTCCGCAAAACGTTCAAGATGGTTTTCAGGGTTTTCCCTTTGTCGTGATTAAAAAGTCCTTTTACGTTTTCCAAAAAAACAGCTTTTGGTTTTTTGCGTCTGATAATTTCAGCCACATCAAAAAACAAAGTGCCTCTCGTGTCCTCAAATCCGCCTCTTTTTCCCGCAATGGAAAAGGCTTGACAGGGAAAGCCCGCGCACAACACGTCAAATCCGTCGGGTATAAATTTTTTAGTCCTCTCTTTCGTAATATCACCAAACGGAACTTCACCATAGTTGGCTTCATATGTTTTTTTTGACTGTTCATCCCATTCGCTCGTAAAAACGCATTTACCCCCGAGACTTTGCATGGCCATTCTAAAACCGCCGATACCCGCAAATAAATCTATAAACGTAAATTCGGGATTTGGAGAATGGGGAAAGGGGACGTCTTTTTTAAAATCAGAAATCAGGTTCTGCAATGCCTCCTCAGCCGTTTTTGAAGTAATGACTTCTGCCGGATACTTATGAGCCAAAGCTCGTTTCACTTGTTGTACAGCTTCATTTTTAAAAAACTTCGACACCCCGTTTTCCCGGTTATGCAAGTAATGGGTAAAAGCGGCCTGCCCGTAACCGGAATCATCTAAACCTTTTTTTTTAAGATTTTTACCGCACACCTCTTCTATTGATGTTTTTTCTTTTATTTTCATTTGGTTTATAATACGCTTTTACCGCACTTTTATTTCTATTAAAACTCCTCCGGTGTTCGAGACAACCTCGATATATACTTTTCAATATTTATCGGACTGAGCAGCCTGTTGATAAAACGTTTTCCCCACTCGTTCAATATGTTCTTTTAAACCGGCCGTTTCATAATTAGCAAAACGCTGTTCCCTTCTGATATCTTTTTCCATAATGAATCATTTTAAACAACTATACGCTGTACCGGCTTTATTTACCGTTTATCAATTCCTCAAAATCTTACCGGTTTTCAACAGGCTTTGGATACGCTCCAGTGTTTTCTTTTGCATACACAATTCCAAAAAGGCTTTGCGTTCCAGCGCCAGCAAGTATTCTTCATCAACTTGTGTGGGTTCTGACAAATCACCGCCGCTGAGCACAAAACCCAGCTTTTGAGAAATAAGTTGGTCGTGCTCACTGATGTAATGTCCCGAATACATACTGTCTGCACCTACGTAAACCGCCCCGAGCGCTTCATTGCCCAGTACCGTAATATCTTTTCGCATGCGCGGTTTTGTATATCCTTTTTCGTGCATATTTAACGCGCACTGCTTGGCGTAAGCCAGTTGGTGCTCGCGGCTCACCACAATTTCATCAATTCCCTCACGCAGGTAACCCAGCTCAAAGGCCTCTTGTGCCGATTTAGCCACTTTGGCCTGACCTACCGTTAAAAATTTATCTCTAAAAGCGTTTATTCGCACGTCGCCTTCTTTCAGGCTGTCGCTCAACCGCAGGGCAAACTCTTTGGTGCCTCCGCCTCCGGGAATAAGTCCCACGCCAAACTCCACCAACCCCATATACGTTTCGGCATGTGCCACTACCTGATCGGCGTGCATAGACAGCTCACACCCGCCGCCGAGCGCCATTTGGTGCGGAGCCACCACCACCGGGATGTTACTGTATCGCACACGCATCATTGTTTTTTGGAAGGTTCTGACCGCATACTCCAACTCATCCATTTCCTGCTCTACGGCAAACATGAAAATCATACCCACATTGGCGCCGGCAGAAAAATTATCGCCGGTGTTGGAAATCACAAGTCCTTTATACTCTTTCTCAGCCATATCAATAGCCGTGTTAATACCCTGTATGATTTCCTGACCTATGGTATTCATTTTTGAGTGGAACTCCAGGTTTAAAATGCCGTCGCCCAAATCCACTATGGTACTTTCCGCATTGCTCCAAACGGTGTTTTCCTCACGCAAAACATCGAGCAGCAACACCTCTTTTTGACCCGGAATTTCGCGATATTCCCCGGCCTCAATATCATAAAAATAGCGCACCCCGTTCTCTACTTTGTAAAAAGAGGTGATTCCCGAATCCTTCATCGCGTAAACCCAATCGGCGGGTTTTTGATTTGTTTTTTCCATTTCGGTCAGAGCCCTTTCAAAGCCGATGGCGTCCCAAGCTTCAAAAGGCCCTTGTTTCCATCCAAAGCCGGCTTTTAGGGCATCGTCAATGCGATAGAGCTCATCGGCAATTTCGGGAATTCGGCGTGTGGCGTATTGAAAAAGTGCCGTAAAAGAAGCGCGGTAAAACTCACCGGCTTGATCCTTACCGGCAAAAAGCACCGGCATACGTTCATTGAGGTCTGAGATGGATTTGGTTTGTTCCAAAGTTTGAAAACTCGATTTTTTACGTTCGCGGTATTCCAGCGTTTCCGGATCGAGGGTTAAAATCTCACTCTCGCCCTTTTTGTTTTTTACTTTCTTGTAAAATCCTTTGCCGGATTTGGAACCCAACATATCATTGTCGGCCATTTTCTTGATGAAATTCGGTGCGTCAAACACCTCAACAGCCTCATCTTTTTTCAAGTTGTTTTTGAGTCCGTCCGCCACTAGCAACAGCGTATCCAGCCCCACGACGTCGGCGGTTCTGAATGTTGCCGATTTAGGTCTGCCTAAAACCGGACCGGTGAGTTTATCTACATCTTCAATACTCAAACCCAATGAGCGGAATTGATGAAACAACGTCATGATGCTGAAAATACCAATGCGGTTGGCGATAAACGCCGGTGTATCTTTACTCAGTACCGTTTTTTTGCCAATGAACTTGCGCCCGTAATGCATCATAAAATCCACTACCTCGGGGTCGGTTTCTTTACCGGGAATAATTTCCAGCAACTCCAAATAGCGGGGCGGATTAAAAAAGTGTGTGCCTAAAAAGTGCTTTTTGAAATCGTCGCTTCTGCCGTCAAGCATCATATTAATGGGGATTCCCGATGTATTGGTAGATATAACAGCACCGGCTTTCCGGTGGTTTTCCACCTTTTCAAAAAGACTTTGTTTGATATCTAACCTTTCAATTACAGCTTCAATAATCCAATCACAATCTTCAATTTTATTGAGGTCGTCATCAAAATTACCGGTGGTAATGTGCTGTACTACCGATTTGGAATACACCGGCGAGGGATTACTATTAAGGGCTTTTTGAAGCGCGCCGTTTACAATTTGATTGCGTGCTTTTTTATCTTTTGAGTCTTCAGCTTCTTTGGGAACGATATCGAGTAATATTACTTCCAAGCCTATATTGGCCATGTGACAAGCAATTTGAGAGCCCATTACACCGGAGCCCAATACGCCCACTTTGTTGATTGATCTATTCATTTTAAAATGTATTTTGTTTTGATTTTATTCTCATTTTCAGCAAATGTATAAGCTGTTACGCTCCTACTCACAGATGCCCAAATGTAGCGAATTATTTCATAATCTCGCCATTTAGCGCGTTTATATTGTGTTAATGGTTTCAAGTAGCGATTCAACAACTCCACAGACTTTCCGTGACAACGCGCCGTGAATTTCTCTATTTTTGCTGAAATGCAATCCCGAAAATTCAAAATTTTACTGATCACGCTGCTCATTAGTATTGCGGTAGCTTTACTCAAATGGGTGGCTTATGTCATGAGCGGCTCCGTGTTTATTTTATCTGATGCTTTAGAGTCGCTGGTCAATATATTTGCCGGCGCAGCTGCCTTGGGAAGCGTTTACCTCGCCTCCAAACCCAAAGATAAAGATCATCCCTACGGTCATGGAAAAGTAGAGTTTTTATCGGCGGGTTTTGAAGGAATCCTCATCACCTTAGCCGGCGGTATGATTTTGCTGAAAAGTGTAGAATCTGTCATTTACCCCGAGGCCCTTCAAAACATCGATTGGGGAATATACCTCACGGGATTCGGGGGAGTTATCAATTTAGCTATGGCGCTGTACTTGAAAAAAGAAGGGCGAAAGTCTCATTCTCCCGCACTTACGGCCAACGGCAAACACTTATTATCTGATGCGCTTTCGAGCGCGGCCATGATTACCGGTCTGTTAATCATTCATTTTACAAACATCTATTGGCTCGATCCTCTTTTTGCGTCTGTTTTTGGCGTTATCATCATCATTACGGGCATTCGGGTAGTTCGCCAATCCGTAGCGGGTGTGATGGACGAAGCCGATGAGGAGCTCATTACCCGGCTTATCTCCGGCGTAAACAAAGCGCGCGAAAACGCTTGGGTTGATTTGCATAATTTTCGCATGATCAAGTACGGTTCCGGCTTACATATTGATTGTCATTTGACGCTCCCTTGGTATTATACATTGGAACAAGGCCATCGTGAAATTGACAAATTTGAAGAGCTGGTTCGCAATCAATCCAATCGGGAAATTGAAATATTCGCCCATGCCGAACCTTGCAAACCTTTTTCCTGTAAAATATGTAAATTGAAAAATTGTAAGGAAAGGCAACACCCCCTGAGTGAGGAGGTAGAATGGAACTATAAAACCGTCACGCAAAACAGCAAGCATACCGTTTAAATGGCTGTTATCGGTTTTGGTCAGAACCGACTTCAACCACTGTACACAGCTCCTATTCGGTTCTGATTAAAAACGTACAAGTTTGTGTTAAAATCAATGCGGGAATAATAAAAACATAATCTACAAGGTTATAAGACAAATACAGTGCGGGTTACTTCATATCATCATTCAGAAAATTTCACGTGGCATTCTCCGTATTTCAAATTTCACACCGCCCGGCTCAATAACAGTTCGTATATTTGCGAATAACTAAAAATCATGGAAACAAAAACCCTTAAAAAGCCCTTTACCGAAGAACAACGGCAAACCGCCGTTTTTGCCAAAGCGTTGGGTCATCCGGTGCGCATCGCGATTTTGGATTTACTCAACTCCCGGGCCTGCTGTTTTCACGGTGATATGGCCGAGATACTGCCCATCGCTAAATCTACGCTTTCCCAACATTTGAAAGAATTAAAAAAAGCCGAACTCATTCAAGGCGATATCACTCCGCCCACAACAAAGTACTGCATCAACAGAGAAAATTTCGAACTCGCTAACCGTTTGCTAAACAACATATTCAAATAATTTTTTGCTCATAATATTCGTAATTCTACGAACTACGAATAATTATTCGTATTTTTGCGAACTGAATAAAAAACGCACAAAAACAAATACAATGAAAACGATCAAAATTTTAGGTACCGGATGCCCCAAGTGTAAAACCACATATTCCAACGTGATGGAAGCCATAGAAGAATCCGGTGTTGAAGCTGAAGTAATTAAAGTAGAGGACATTGAAAAAATCATGGAATACAATGTGATGAGCACTCCTGCTGTATTGGTGGACGAAGAAATCAAGATCAAAGGCAGAGTTGCCAAGGTTGATGAAATTGTAAAATTGTTATCAAACTAATATCCCGTTTTGAAGAAGGTAATACTATTTGGCGCAAATTGCGGGAAATGCAAAAAAGCGGAGCGCATCATTCATAAGGTGGTGAACGACCACAATCTCGATATAGAATTTTTGAAAACCGAGGATTTCGAAACCATGGCACAACACCAAGTGATGTATTTACCCTCTGTACTCATTGCCGGTAAATTGGTTTTTAAAGGGGTTATTCCCACAGAAAAAGAACTGATTAAACATTTAAAGTGATATGGAAAACCAAACATTAGTAAAAGAAATTTGCCCCACCACATCAAAAGAATTATTAAACAAAGGAGCTGTTTTGGTAGATGTTCGCGAAAAAGACGAAGTAGAACAACTCGCATTTGAAGTCCCAAACGTCATTCATATTCCGCTCAGCGAATTTGACGAGCGCTACAATGAAATACCCAAAGATAAAGATGTTGTTGTAGCTTGTAAAGCGGGAGCGAGAAGTTTACGAGCCGCAGGATTCTTGGTTAATAAAGGTTATAGTAATGCAGTAAATATGCAACACGGCATTACGCGCTGGGTCGAGAAAGGATTCCCGACTAAAGGTAACACCTCAACGGTTTCAAATACCAACAGCGATTGCTGCTCTAAACCCGGATGCTGCTAAAAAATAATCTTTAAAACTATGCGTATATTAAACTCCTTTTTAGCTCTTGTTTTCGTTGCATCTTCCCTAACAGCATCAGCACAAACAAATTTGGACAGCCTTTTAACCGGTTTTAGTTACGAAAACAGAAAGGAAATGAAAATCACCTCTCAACAAATTGTAGAGTTGTTAGAAGAGGAAAAGGCCGTTTTAGTGGACATACGTTTTAAAGAGGAGCAAGAATCATGGCAGATTAACCACGCCATAAAAATGCCGCTGCCCGTTTTACCGCAAAATTACCGTCAATTACCCAAAAATAAACTCATTGTAACGGCTTCTCCGCATAAAGACAGGGCAATCATTGCCATGCTTTATTTGAGGAGCAAGGGTTACCGTGCAGCCTATTTAAAAGAGGGCATGTTGGGCTTGGCAGAATACCTGCGCGGAGATCGGGCTAAAGCCTTTATACTTCAATTAAACGATAAAAATTAACTCTTTATATGTTTGAATGGATTCAAACTTTTGCAGATTGGCTCATCTATTCCGTAATAAATCTCGATGCAGAGAGCAACTTGGGAACAGCGCTAAACTTTTTTGTTTACGATACCACCAAAATTCTCATCCTGCTTTTCGTCATCGTCTTTATCATGGGAATCGTCAATGCTTACTTCCCGGTGGAGCGACTCAGAGATTTCCTCAACAAGAAAAAACTGTACGGGTTGGAATATTTAATTTCCTCATTATTCGGAGCCGTATCACCTTTTTGTTCCTGTTCTTCAGTTCCGTTATTTATTGGCTTTGTGCAGGGCGGAATTCCGTTGGGCGTTACTTTTTCGTTCTTAATCACCTCACCGCTGGTCAACGAAATTGCCATCGCCATGTTTTTGGGAATGTTCGGCATAAAAGCCACGCTCATTTATGCCGTATCCGGTATTTTACTCGGAACCATAGGCGGGTGGATCTTGGGGAAATTCAAACTCGAACACCTGCTTACCGATTGGGTAAAAAAATTAATGGCCGCTAAACAAACCACGGATACGAATTTTGAAGAAGTACCTCAAACCTTCAAGGAAAAGCTGCCCGCTATTTTTCGCGAAGCCTATGATATTGTAAAAGGGGTGCTGCTATACATTATCATTGGTATAGGAATAGGAGCTGCCATGCACGGCTACGTGCCCGAAGAGTTTTTTGAAGAATACTTGGGGAACGGCGATTGGTGGACGGTTCCGCTCGCGGTTGTTTTAGCCGTACCCATGTATGCCAACGCCGCCGCAATTGTACCGGTTATTCAGGTTTTTGTGGCTAAGGGAGTTCCGCTGGGAACGGCCATTGCTTTTATGATGGCAACTGTAGGACTTTCCATTCCTGAGGGCACACTGCTTAAAAAAGTAATGACCTTTAAGCTCATTGCCATCTACTTTGGTACAGTAACCGCTTTCATAATTCTATCGGGATATGTATTTAATCTACTACTTTAAAACTCAATATAAAATCATGAAAACAAGTAATTTAATTTTAACGGCAGCAGCACTTTTTGCATTAGCTGCATGTAACGAACCCGCAAATCAAAATCAAGAATCGAGTGCCCGTGAAGTAGCCGACTCTCCTCAAAACAAAGTAGCTCAAACCGATTATCAACTCATTCAATTTCACTCTGAACACCGCTGTATGACGTGCAAAAAAATCGAGAAATTTTCAGAGGTAATCGCACGTGATTTTGAAGAAGTTCCTTTTGTGCTCATAAATGTTGATGACGACGCCAATGAAGATCAAGCTCGTGAATTTGAAGCCACGGGCACAGCTTTGTTTTTATACAATACCAAAACGGGCGAAAAGAAAAACCTTACGGAGTTTGCTTTTATGAAAGCGGGCGATGAGGATAAGTTTAAAACAGGGCTTAAAGCTGAGATCGAGACATTTTTAAAATCTTGATATGGATTGGATCAACGATCTAGCGCAAAACAGCGATATGCCCCTTTTAGCAGCTTTTGCATTGGGGTTACTCACTGCTATTGCACCTTGCCCTTTGGCTACCAACATCACCGCCACGGCGTACATTGCCAAAAATATATCAAGCCGTAAAAAGGTGTTATTAAGCGGCGTGTTGTACACATTGGGTCGGGTTTTTTCTTACACCGCCATTGGCGCAATCATTTATTTTGGCTCGAGCAAATTTGAAATTGCCAAGCTTTTTCAAGGCAGCGGGGAAAAATACATAGGTTTTATGATGATCGTAATAGGACTCATTATGCTGGATGTCATTAAGTTAAACTTTATCAAAGACGTCGGATTTACCAATAAGCTTTCTGATAAATTTAAAAAGCAAGGACTTTTTGGCGCATTTCTGTTGGGTGCATTGTTTGCCCTTGCTTTTTGTCCGTACAGCGGAGCACTGTATTTTGCCATGCTCATTCCCATGACGTTATCCTCTGAGGCCGGGTTGGCGCTTCCCGTACTGTTTTCACTGGGCACGGGGCTCCCCGTGGTGCTTTTTTCTTTTGTGATTGCCTTCAGTATTGAAAAGTTGGGTCGCTATTTTAAGGCTGTTACCAAAATTGAAAAAATCATGCGCTTTGTGGCCGGTATTGTCTTCATTTTAACGGGGTTGTACTACCTCAATATTTATTTTAAAGTGATATGAAATACGTTCCTTTCTTGTTGATCCTCTTTTTATTTTCTTGTCGGTCAGAACCTCAAACCCCTCCGGAATCCCCTCTGCAATTCCGCGTTTTGGACACGGATTTCTCAAAAGGGCAACTTACAAACGAACAAACCGTATCCCTTGCCGATTTGGAAAAATTCCACGGCCACTTATGTGACGGCTTGGTTGTGGGCGCATTGGCCATGCAGCAAGCCGCGGCAAAACTCTATCCCGATAGTGTAATAGATCGCACTAATTTACGCGTTATGAGTAAACCCTCGCCCTGCTTAACCGATGTTGCGGTTTACCTCACAGGCGGCCGCTATCAATTTGATACGTATTACACAGCAGCCGATTTTGACGGTATTTACCAAATACAGCGATTGGATAATCAAAAGGCAGTATCGGTTTCTTTAAACCGCGGAGTAAAACCCAATGCCATAGACAGCATGGGGAGTTTAGCCGTAAAAGGCGGGTTGTCGCCCTGTGAAATAGACAGCTTACGCATTATGGAAGATGCATTTACGCAAAAGCTGCTCAACGGTAATCCAAGCGATTTTTTCACGGTGAAGAAGCAGATTTATTTCGAATGGAATCCCGTATTAAACACCTATCCCAAAACCGACGTACTGAACAAAGACTTGCCCGAATGCCGGCTTTAGGGTAGGGTTCTGACCATTAATATATTAAATAGAATAATTCAAACTGATGGAAAAAGTTCTCCCCAGTTGAAAATCCCGATATCGGTTGTCGATTCCCGCTACGTCAAAATCGAATTCCTCGCGGTAATTCACGTTAAAAATATTAGAAACTTTAAACTTCATATTAAAACGGTCGCTCAACGCTTTGGAAGTAATAAAATCCAACGAAGGTCGAGGAACCTCGTAAACATCAGGTAACTGTGCGGGTGTTTGGTAAGCTAATCTGCGACCGAATATGTTAAAACGCAAGCTGTTGTTCCATTTGTACTTTTCAACTACGTGCATAATAGCAGCGTTGATGATGTACGGCGATTGGCCTTGGAAAGGTCGCGTTTCCTTGGTAACACCCTCAGCCCCGCTGAAATCTTCAATTTGATCTAATTCTCTTTGGTTTTTGCTTACCTCAGAGTAAATCACTGAGGCGTTGAATAAGAATTTGAAATTAGACAATCGCTCAGAGATAAAGTCCAATTTCTTTCTCATTTCAAATTCGGCACCGTACACCATAGCTTCATCAACGTTGTTGGGTTGCTGCTCAATAGCCGACCCGGTAGAGTAAATGTTTACAATGATGGGATTTTCGAATTCTTTGTAATACGCGCTCAAAGCGTACAACTCTCCGGATCGCGGATATGTTTCAATCCTCAAATCGTAATTTTGAATGAGCGTGCGCTCCAATTGCGGATTCCCGATCACAATATCGGCACCGATAGTTCCCAGTGAGCGGAATGGTGATATTTCACGCATATTGGGGCGCGCAATCGTTTGAGAAACCGCAGCTCTCAAATTGGTTTTTTCACTCAGCTCGTATGTCAAATTGATAGAGGGAAGTATATCGGTAACGTTGATGTTTCCGTTGCTGGATACTTTTGTGGTTTGGTTGGGGTCAATTGGATCTTGAACGGTTATTTCAGCCGGACCTTCATTCACGGTTTGTAAATCTGTATGCTCCAATCGAGCTCCCAGTGTCATTTTCAATCGCTGCGTAATTTGCGTAGAAGCCATCAAGTAACCGGCATAAATATTCTCAGTACCGGTATATTGGTTAGAGGGTAATGACATGTCACGATAAATATTGCCGTAACCATACAATCCGGCGCCATTACTTTCGGGGGTATCCATAAACCCGAAATTATCCTGAGAGAAAAATTGATTGAAATCGCCTTGTGTTTGTGAAAAAGTCGTAAAAGAGGGATTTGTAAAGTTAGAGGTCGTTAGCGGCACATCATAGTACAATTCACTAAAGTCTCGCTGTTTGTTTGAAACGTAACCTCCGGTTTTAATGTCAATGGTATTTCCGTTTTTAAGTTTCACGGGGATGTCCACATCCACTTTACCTGTAATTTGATTGTCTTGGAGGTCTCTAAAAAACCTTCTCGGGTCGCCCGCTGTTTCACTTCGGCGAATGGAAAAATCGCCGCCTTCTTCTACGTAGGCAAACATGCGCAAATCAGGATCTTGACGCCTGTTTATGTTGTAGGCGGTTGACCAATTCAGTTTAATTCCGTTATCTCCGTTAAAGCTGTGTGTACCTGTTAAATTGGTGAAATTAAACATTTGATCGCTGAATCCGGTGGCGTTTGAGATGAAATCAGCTGATGTAGATGAAATAGCTTCAGGATAAAATCCCTGAAATCGAGTTGCCATAAAAGCTCCCGAGTGGTTGTAAATATTTTTAAGTGAGATGCGGTGATCGGGGTTAAACTCGTAAGTAACACCGGCAAGGGCACCTAATTCTACTTTTTCTGTTGAGCGATTGAGTTCAAACTGCCTAGCCGGGTTAGGAGCAAAATTGCCGTCAGCATCTGTATTGGTGGAGTACGTATTGAAAACGCCCCCTGTGTAATGTTCAAAGCTTCTGTTGTAATCAAAACCCGCGATAACCCCTACAGACTTCCCTCCTATTTCAAAACGGTCTCCGAAGTTCACGTCAACTCCGTGATTTAAGGCGGGTGTTTTATTTACGGGTACAAAAGGAGTTGAAAACGCATCGGCGGTAGAGTTGATAATATTGCGCTCTGTTTCATTTTCTGAAATACGTCCCGCACTCGCCGTGCTTTGAGCATTTCCCGACCTGATGTATTGTTGGTACCGGTCCACCTCATTGGGAAGAGCACGAGTGCCGTCATCAAACCCGAGCCAATCTAAACTACCTCGAGCCGGCTCACGAGAAAAATCACTATTAAAAGAGGCATTGGTGTTATATCCTAAAGAAATACCCGCATTGAGGAAAAACTCATCAGGCAGGCCGGTTGTGGTTACATCCGCAACACCACCTGAAAAATTACCGGGCAATTCGGGTGTATATGTTTTTCGAATAATGACATTATCAATAATTCCGGCCGGAATTAAATTTAAACTTGCACTGTTGCGTGTGGGGTCTATACCGGGTAAAATAATCCCGTCAATGAGGCTCAATGAGTAGCGATCACCTAACCCGCGAACCACTAAGTACTTGCCTTCCTCAACTGCCGATCCCGTAACTTGCGACATAGATTCTGCGGCATCGGAAATACCCAGCGTTTTCATTTCAGAGGAAGAAATGCCATCCTGAATATTCAATGATTTTCGCTGCATATTAATCACAGCCGTTTCACTGTTTTTAGTTTGAGCGGCCTGAATTACCACTTCTTTTAATAGTGAATTGGGCGTTAGTTTCACAT
>CAJXMT010000058.1 GCA_913056155.1 uncultured Cryomorphaceae bacterium | reverse complement strand
GAGGGTGAGGAAGTCAAGTGCATCGGCTGGGTAGAGGAGTTGAAAACCGAAATTGAAAAAGCCGTTCAAGCCGGCGTGATGAAGGAAAACCCCATCGCCGATTTTGAACCCGGCAACATGGACGAAGGCAACTACGAAAAAGTGGATTTGCACCGCCCGTTTGTAGATGATATTGTACTGGTAAGCGACAGCGGCCAACCCATGCACCGCGAAAAAGATTTGATCGACGTGTGGTTTGATTCCGGCTCCATGCCCTACGCGCAACAACATTACCCCTTTGAGAACAAAGAGGAAATTGACCAAAACGGATTTTATCCCGCCGATTTCATTGCCGAAGGCGTGGACCAAACACGCGGCTGGTTTTTTACCCTCCACGCCATCAGCTCCATGATCTTTGATTCGGTAGCCTATAAAAATGTGGTATCCAACGGCTTGGTGCTGGATAAAAACGGACAAAAAATGTCCAAACGCTTGGGCAACGCCGTGGAGCCGTTCAAGGCCATGGAGGAGTACAGCACCGATGCCATCCGGTGGTACATGATCACCAACGCACAGCCGTGGGACAACCTCAAATTTGACTTGGAAGGCGTAAACGAGGTAAAACGCAAGTTTTTCAGAGCCCTGTACAACACCTATTCGTTCTTCGCCCTGTATGCCAATGTGGACGGCTTTACGTACAGCGAGGAACGCATTCCCGTTGGCGAACGTCCCGAGATTGACCGCTGGGTGATCTCCAAGCTCAATACCCTCACCAAGGAGGTGGATAAAGCCTACGGCGATTACGAACCCACCAAAGCGGGCCGCCTCATCGGCGAGTTTGTGGTGGATCGCTTATCCAACTGGCACGTACGCCTGAGCCGCAAACGCTTTTGGCGCGGCGACTACGGTCCGGATAAAATTGCCGCTTACCAAACCCTCTACGAATGCCTTACGGGCGTAGCCAAGTTGGCGGCACCCATAGCACCGTTTTACAGCGATCAACTGTACCGCGACCTCAACGGCGTTTCAAAACGCGAGGAACACGAATCGGTACATCTTTCTTTATGGTCAGAACCCGACGAAAGCCTCATCAACACAGACCTTGAGGAGCGCATGAGCATCGCACAGCGCATCGCCTCCATGGTGTTGGCTCTGAGAAAGAAAGAAGGAATTAAGGTAAGAATGCCGCTTCGCAAGATCATGGTACCGGTTCTGACCAAAAAATTTGAGCAGCAACTAAAAGAAGTATCGGAGCTGATTAAAACCGAAGTGAATATCAAAGATGTGGAAGCCGTTGACGATACCAAAGGCGTTTTTGTAAAACGCATTAAGCCCGATTTTAAAGCGCTGGGCCCCAAATACGGCAAACTGATGAAAAGCATTGCCGGGCAGGTGAATCAATTTGGGCAAGAGGAAATAACCAAACTGGAAAGCGGCGAGGATATAACGCTGAATCTCAACGGTGAAAAAGCCGTGATTACCCGTGAGGATGTACTCATCACAACCGATGATATTCCCGGCTGGTTGGTGGAAAGTGAAGGCGGCATCACCGTGGCGCTGGACGTGGAACCCGATGACGAATTGTACCGCGAAGGCCTGGCGCGGGAGTTGGTCAACCGTATTCAGAACCTGCGAAAAGACAGCGGTTTAGAGGTGACCGACCGCATTAACATTACGATAGAGAGTTGTGAAAAACTCGACGATGCTATAGATGAAAATTTAAACTATATTTGCGCAGAAACCCTTGCCGACAAATTGGAAATCAAGGCTGAGCTCAATAACAAAAAGAAATTGGAAATTGAGCTGGATGAAGGTGTAATAACCTGTGTTGCAATAGTCAAAAACGAATAAAATTGAATTAAACAGTATTGTTATGTCAACTACACAAGAAAAAAAGCGCTACTCAGATGCTGAATTAGCTGAATTTAAAGAAATCATTGAGAAAAAAATTGAAGAGGCCGAAAAAGACTTAGAGTTGTTAAAATCCAGCAGCTCTCACGATAATAACGGTACGGACGATACTTCGCCCACTTTCAAAATCATGGAAGACGGCAGCGAAACACTGTCCAAAGAGGAGACCTCACAATTGGCGGCGCGCCAAGAGAAATTCATCAAACATCTTCACGCGGCACTGAACCGCATTGAAAACAAAACGTATGGTATTTGTCGTCAAACGGGCAAGCTCATTGCCAAAGAACGTTTGCGCGTAGTGCCTCATGCTACGTTGAGTATTGAGGCTAAAAGAATGCAATAGTAAATTGCGATATTCATCTTATTAATAAACCCCGAAGGCTTTGCCTTTGGGGTTTTTTAGTTTTGGGAATCAAGTGTTGAAACTGAATTAAGGAAATTGACGCTGCTCCGCAGTTCAGTTTTTGGAACACCGATTCCGTTTTGCGGAGTCGTAGATTTTGCGAATTTTCGCAGATAGGCTACCCGATTTTTTACACGTGTTTTTGAATTGGATTCATGTTTTTATTCAGTATTTCCATTGATTTGATACTTGAACCTAATCCTTATGACCTTGCAAATTGAAACTTTGCTTTTCGATTTGCAAAGTTGTTTTACGCAAAAAAATGTGCCAAACAGAGGTTGATCATAAAGCCTCAAACCACGTCAAACTTGAAATTCTTCAAGCTTAACACTGCCCCTACTTCAAATTCCTCACCTGCACCCCGCAAGCATCAAAAAATCCCTTTTCAATTATGACCCGATCTAAATCAGCAGCAGAAAAATAAACGGAGTTGCCCGATGTAAAAGAAGCGCTTCCCGCAATTTGAACCAATTGCCCGGCTTCATTGTAAACCGTATTTTTCAGTTGTAAATTCACCCCTTTGTCATTCAGACCTGAAATAAGCTCTTCCATCCTGTCCTGAGTGAAATCGCGGTTTATTTCAAACTCATAGGTTTGAAACCAATGGTTTTTTACACCCAAAAAAACGAATATACCCGCCAAAACCAATACCGTTGCCCCAATAATTCTTTTCATAGCTATTTAGTTTATAGTGAATTGAAGATTCAAATATAAAAAAGATTATTAAATTTTAAGTTCATTCCCTGCAATAAACTCCCAAACCCCAACCGTTTTTTAAGCAGATCTGTACGGATTTGGTAATCTCAAATCAAAAATAACCGCCAACATACGCATCAGAAAAACGGCGGAAATACTCACCACCTTAACCCACGTATCATCGGCGCCGAAATAAACAAAAGCAAAGTAGAAAATTCCGCCGGCTATACAGGCCGAAGCGTAAACCTCTTTTTGAAAAATAACGGGTATGGTTCTGAGTGAAATATCGCGAATAACACCGCCAAAACAAGCCGTTACGGTGCCCAGAGTTACACAAATAACAGGGTGCAAATTCAATGAGAGCCCCACCTCAATTCCCACGATGGTGAAAAAACCCAGCCCCAAGGAATCAAAGAACAAGAGCGTTTTGCGAAAATTTTCAATTTGCCGGGTAAAAAGCATCACAATTAACGTACTCACCCCTACAGTAAGGCCGTACCACATATCAAACATCCAAACGGGCGGTGCTTCACCTATAAGTAAATCACGCAGCGTTCCGCCGCCCATTGCCGTAACAAAGGCAATAATAAAAATCCCAAACAAATCAAGTCTTTTGCGCATAGCCGCCACGGCACCCGAAACGGCAAAAGCAGCTATTCCCGATAAATCAATTAACCTGAGGTAATCAATATCAATCATAAGGCAAATGAAAGTCATTTATTTAAATTCACACCGGAAAACAATCTTTTTTTACATCAATAAATCACGCAGCAACCGATATTTAGTATTTTCGCAGCCGAATTTGCAAACCCGGCTCCTCTGTAAACAGAGCTTAAATTACAATCGTTATAGCACGCCAAATCACAAATAAAGCCTTACGCATTCCAGTTGCCTTACTTTTGGGTATTTTGACGGTAGATCAGGTTTCCAAATTTTGGATCAAACTCAATATGTACATGAATGAAGAAATTCATGTGTTGGGCGAATGGTTTATTATTCACTTTACCGAAAACCCCGGGATGGCTTTTGGAATTGAATTCGGCGGTATATACGGGAAGTTGCTTTTAACGCTTTTCCGCATTGTAGCCATTTTTTTTATGGCGCGTTTTATTTTAAACATGATCAAAGATAGCGCTCCAAACGGAGCTGTAATTGCCGTTACACTTATTTTGGCCGGAGCACTGGGCAATGTTATTGACTCCGTTTTTTACGGCGTTATTTTTAGCGATAGCTTTCATCAAGTGGCCACATTATTCCCCGAAGGCGGCGGATACGGCACTTGGCTACACGGTCGAGTAGTTGACATGCTTTATTTTCCCATAATCAAAGGCTACCTGCCCGAGTGGATTCCGTTTTACGGGGGAGATTATTTTGTGTTTTTCAGACCCATTTTCAATATTGCAGACAGCGCAATAACTACAGGTGTTTTTATGATTATCCTTTTTCACAGGAAATATTTTTCTCAGGCTTTCAGTAAAGATGAAAAAAAACCGAGTGCATCAAAAAGTGAGTAACCTCAAGCCAATTTATTCATTCACATTTAACTTCATTCAGTGCGTCAATATCAATTAATTCCTTTGTTTTGCGTTTCATTTTAGTCAGCGCCGAACCAACTTTTGCACCTGCGTTTTGGGGGTTCTGACCAAAAAAACCGCAGTCATGGCAGAAACAAAAAAAATGGATTTTTTTGAACGGCACTTAACTGTTTGGGTACTGATTTGTATTGCAGCCGGAATTGGAATCGGCAGTGTTGCCGGTGAGGAAATTCAGTTTGTTGCCGATATTGAGCTCTATTATGTAAATATCCCGGTTGCCGTTTTAATTTGGATGATGATTTACCCCATGATGGTGCAGGTAGATTTTTCATCACTCAAAAACATCGGGAAAAACGCCGGCGGTGTTACCCTTACGGTTGTCGTGAACTGGCTGGTCAAGCCTTTTACCATGGCCTTTTTTGCATGGCTGTTTTTTGACAATATTTACGCTGCTTGGCTGAATCCCGAAAGAGCCGATGAGTTTATTGCCGGCGCCGTTATTTTGGGTGCGGCTCCATGCACGGCGATGGTTTTTGTTTGGAGCTATTTATCATCGGGCGATGCCAACTACACTTTGGTTCAAGTATCGGTAAACGATATTATTTTGCTGTTTGCTTTTGTGCCTCTTGTAACGTTGTTGTTGGGCATAACAGACTTTGAAATTCCGTACGGTGTTTTGATTACCTCGGTGGTAACTTTTGTATTGATACCGCTGGTTGCGGGATACATCACCAACCGCACAATTATCAAAAACAAAGGTGAAAAGTGGCTTAAAGAACGGTTTTTACCTAAGCTGAAGCCCCTTTCCATCACGGCGTTGTTGCTCACCTTAATTTTGCTTTTTGCTTTTCAGGGCGATCAAATTTTACAGCACCCTTTAGAAATTGTGATGATTGCCATTCCGCTCATTATTCAAACGTACGTGATTTTTGGAATCACTTGGTTTACGGGAAAGTATTTTAAATTTCCGTACCGCATTTGTGCGCCCTCAGCCATGATTGGAGCCAGCAACTTTTTTGAATTGGCCGTTGCGGTGAGCATTGCGTTGTTCGGGTTAAACTCCGGTGCTTCCTTGGCCACGGTAGTGGGCGTTTTGATTGAAGTGCCCATTATGCTTTCGCTCGTGCGCTATGCCAACAAAAACAAGTATTAGCGGTTTACAAATTCCACGTTTTCTTCTTTAATGAGCGGGCGATTCATGTAGCGCATCATCAGTTGAGTGGTGGTAACCACATCTTTTTGGCAGTACTCCATAATGCGCTCCACATCATCCTCTTCCCAATAAACGCGACCTACTTCGCTGCCGTCAATGTCATCTTTAGGTGTGGGGATGTTGAAAATGTGAGCCAACACCTCCAATGAAGTGAAGTTCTTCCTGTCGCCAAACTTCCACAACTCCATGGTGTCGAGGTGGTTGACCTCCCACGGTTTTTTACCGGGAGTGTTTAACGGGTCGGGGATATCAACGCCGTTCACTAACATGCGGCGAGCAATGTACGGGAAGTCAAACTCTTTACCGTTGTGGCCGCACAAAAACTGATCGGGATTACTGAAGTGCCCGCCTACTAAACTGCCAAAGTTGGTGAGCAGCTCTTTTTCATCGTGACCGTAAAACGACTTGATGCGCAAAACCGGAGAGCTGCCGGCAATAATGTACCCCACCGAGATGCAAACGATTTTACCAAACTCGGCATAAATTCCGGCTCTTCCGTACATTTCCTCGGGCGAGACGGATTCTATATTTCGCGAGTTGAGCAAATCTGTTTTTTTACCCCACAAATACTTCTCGGTTTCAGTTAATTCGCTGTAAGTCTTTTTTTGTGAAACGGTTTCTATATCCAGAAACAAAACTTTGGTAATGTCTAGTTGATCGAGCATAAAAATTAGGTTTTATCGGTTTTGACAAGATGCAGGGCGCCGTCAATCCAGTACTCTACATCTTTGGGTAAATCGTACGTGCCTCTTTTTTCGCGATGGCGACCCAGCCTTACAATAATCATATTTTCATCGGGTATTGCAATCACGTACTGTCCTTTAAGTCCGCGCATGTAAAAGAAATCAAACTTGTTTTTGTAGTTTAAATATGTCCACCAGTGGTAGCCATAGCGGTAGTTGGGTTCGCCGTTGGTTTCCATTAAGTGAGAGGCCGGTTGAACTGAGGCGGCCACGTATGCCGAATCTACAATTTGTTGCCCGGCAAACATGCCGTGTTTTAAGTACAAAGCGCCAAAGCGCGCAAAATCGCGTGCGTTGGAGTTGAAACAACAAAAGGCTTTATTGCGGCCTTTTTCATCTGTTGACCAATAAGCGGGGTGTTGGGCGCCAAGAGGTTTCCACAGTTTTTCTTGAGCGTATTCATGAACGGGTTTTCCAACGGCAGCTTCCAGTACAAAAGCCAGTAGTTGTGAGGTTCCGCTTTGGTAACTAAATGTTTTACCCGGTTCATCAACAGGTTGATATTGCTGCAAAAGCTCGTATAAATCCGGACCGTAATTGGCTTTTGCCGGAAAAGCAAAAGGGTTGAGATAGCTCTCGTCAAAGTTGATTCCCGGACTCATGTTGAGTAAATGCTCAACCGTGATTTTTTGAAAATCGCCCTCATTCAAAAACGGCACAAAATGGCCGGCGGGTTGCTGCAAACTTTCGATATGTCCCTCTTGAAGTGCGATTCCAATTAAAGTGCCTACAATGGACTTGGCCATCGAAAATGAATTGGATGCGCTCTCTGATCCAAATCCTTCACGGTAAAACTCATGTCTCAATGAATCCTCTTTAATAACCAAGTAAGCTACCGTTTGCAGCTTTTCGTGCTGCTGTAAATATTCATCCGGCAATTGAACCGTATTGTAATCAGAACCGACAGGCATGCGAATCGGTTGATCGGCAGGATGAACCGTGTCATTATGAAAAGCCTCATACTCATCAATGGACGGGCCTAATTTTCCTTTTAAAACCGTCATTTCCAAAACGGTGTATATGTATTTATTGCCGGTAAACACCAAAATAAAGTGTAAAGCAATCAACGTAAAAACAACGGCAAGAAAGTATTTGATTATGCGCATGGTTGTCGGGTTCTGACCAAAAAACAAATTGTTTGAAACGGCTAAATTATTAAAAATAATGCAATACCGTGTGATACCTATTAAATTTGCACTTGAAAAACCGATTCGTTATGATGGCAGATTCCCGTAGGTTCGCCTACAGTTTATTTCGTAAAACAACCTCTCCGTTGCGGTGGATTTTTAACACTTCTGCTTTCACGGGAAACTTACTTTTAGCCGGATTTTTGACGTGGGGCTTTTATGACCCCGGAATGGACACCTCCATTATTTTAGTGTTTTTCCTGTTGATGATTTCCGTAGGACTTTGGATTACCGAGGCTGTACCTCCATTTGCGGTAGGTATTTTCATTATTGTTTTTTTGGTGGTTTCTTTGGGCAGCGAAGTGTTTCTTTCAGCGCCTATGGAAATTGACCAATACGTGAACACTTGGACGAGCAACGTTATTTGGCTTTTGCTGGGTGGCTTTTTCTTGGCCAAGGGAATGGCTCAAGTACAACTGGATAAGGTTTTGTTTCATTATACGGTATCGCGTTTTGGGTCTAACCCCACGGGTTTACTGTTAGGGCTGATGCTCACAACCGGTTTGGGCAGTATGTTAATGTCAAATACCGCAACCACCGCTATGATGATGACATCCATTTTACCGCTAATCAGGAAACTGGGCAAAAAGCACCCTTTCGCCAAAGCGCTATTAATCGGCATACCGGCTGCAGCATCGGTCGGCGGCGTGGGTACCATAATCGGCAGCACGCCCAACGCCATTGCAGTGGGCGCATTGAGCGGAATTGGCATTCAAATCAACTTTTTACTGTGGGCTACTTTTGGTGTACCGATAGCCCTCATTACACTGTGGTTTTTGTGGCAATACTTGATTCGGGTTCACTCGCTCAAAAACGTGCATCTCGATTTTGATTTTGACGATACGCGCAGTGAAAACCCCGTAAATCCCTATCAACGCACCATTACCATTGTCACCATTGTGTTGACATTAGGACTTTGGCTCAGTGAACCACTTCACGGTATACCCGTTGCCGTTACGGCCACCTTACCCATTTTACTGCTCACGATGAACGGTATTATTGAAGCTGAGGAAGTACGACAAATGCCTTGGGATACGCTTATTTTGGTTGCGGGCGGCTTGGCGTTGGGAACGGCACTGGTTGACACGGGTTTGAGCGATATTTTTGTAGATGTTTTGCTGGACTTACCCATTCACGCTTACGTCATGATTCCGATTTTTGCCGTTATTACTATTTTGGTGAGTAACATCATGAGTAACACCGCTGCAAGTGCCATTCTCATTCCCATCGGAATTGTTTACAGTGCCACTTTTCAAGTATCACTGCCGCTCATCATTTCCACATGTGCCTCTTGTGCACTTATGCTGCCGGTTTCCACACCGCCCAACGCCATTGCTTTTAGCACGGGTTACATTGAACAAAAAGACTTTTTAAAAAGCGGCCTTTTTGTGGGTGTCACCGGTTTAATAACTTCTATTGTTGTTTTAATCGGTTACCAACTATTGGGAATATTGTAGTTTGGTCAGAACCGGACTCAAAAACAGAATTTTAAAAGAACCCGCGAAGTAACGCATAAGCCGGGTGTTTCTTATTTTCAACTCTCTACGATTTACTCGCAATCCCAAATGTGAGTCCGAGCCCCAAGTACCCCATTTTACCGTAGATGCCCTCCATGTAAACGCCCACATATTCTGCCAAAGCAAACCGTGCGCCGATTAACCCCACCGGCCTGAGGCCAAAATCTGCATCCGCTCTTAAAAGATCACTACCTCGCGTAGCGAATTCTAAAACCATGTAACCCGAGTAACCTACTGAAAGGTAAGCATCAAAACGCCTTCTCAAAAAGCTGTTGGAAAACCGGTTATAGAAGAAGCTTAAAAAGTGGCAATTGATGCGGCCTCCTACCTCGAGTTCATAGTAATCATATTCATTGTAAAGATTCATACTATCGCGAAAGCTGATGGCTGTTAAGCGCTGTGTGCCATAGATGCCGGCGCTCAAGTAATTACTGAATATATAATCTGCACTAATGAGTAAGGGGGGCAATGTTGTTCTGCTGTAATTGTTCCAAGTGGGTAACTTTTCATATTTCACCGAGGGAAAAAAAAGCTGTATTCCCAAATTGAACGTATAGCGTTGCTTTTCAAAAGCGATTAAATCTTCATCTGCGGATTGTGGTTTGGTTGCGTAATCGTAATCTTGCTGCGCTTGACCCGTAAAGACTAAAAAGAGCACCCCCGTTAAAAGGAGTGCTCTTTTATATGCCTTTGCCAAAATCAATATTTACAATTATTGTTTCACTATTTTCTTGACAACCTGAGTGTTCTTTCCCTTCACAACCAAAAAATACACGCCGCCCGACAGTTGATTCAGATTCAACACCTCTCTCACCTCACCCGGTTGTAAAATGCCCGTTTGTAAACTTCGCCCTACGGCATCTGTAAGGCGGTAATCGAGGTGTCGGTTCTGACCATTATAGCCTTCAATATTTACCAAACCGGATGTGGGGTTGGGATAGACCGAAATGCCATCAATCAGGCCTGATTCCTCAACGCTTAATGGAGCCAAGTCAATGCGCAACTCCGCGGTATCTGAACATCCGAAGCTGTTGGTTTTAAATACGCGCAATATGCCCACGGTACCTGTGCCCCAGCGAACGGTAACACTATTATTGTTATCATTTACTATTGTGCCGCCCACTACAGACCAATCATAAGTTTGACCGCTCACTCCCGAAATGGAATAGGCGTAGTTAATAAAATGTGAGGCGGTGCCGGGACCGTTGATGGGGCCTAAGTCGGGAGCCGGATGAACACGTACCCAAACCTCAGCTGTATCTATACAACCCAATATTGTCCTGTATTCAATACGATGTAATCCCGCATTTGCGGCGTCGGGATTAAATGAAACGCCAAACACTCCCGGACCCGCAAAGTTCCCGGGCACAGGATTGCCTGATAATGTCACCGTACTATCATTTTCACAATATACGGTATCCGGAATAGAAATTTCAGCGTTGCCGTCTGTTACTTCAATAGCCACCGTTTTTTGAGCAAAACAGCCGGTAACCGTATCAGTAACACTGTAAGTTACATCAAAAGTGCCAAGTCCGGCTTGTGAAGGCAAGAATACGCTGTCTGTAACAAAATCACCGCTAAACGTGCCGCCCGCCGGTGTGGCATTCAACTCCAATGTATCATCTGTTATGCATAGCTGCGTAACCGGATTAAAGTTGATTTGCGGCCCTTGTATCACAGATAGTGTGGCTGTGTCGCTTCCCAAACAACCGTTAGTATCGTAATCATAAATAATTTGATAAGAGCCGGCTCCCACATTTTCAGGCTTAAATTTTCGACCGACATTCACAATCCCCGGTCCTGAATATATGCCGCCAAACGGATCCCCTAAGAAGAGGTCAAAACTCTCTGCAGAGGAACAAATACCGGCCGAATCACGCATGGTAACGTTAACGCTGTTGACAACTTCCAACACAGCGGTATCTGAACTCACGCAACCTGTAAGCGTATCCGTAAACTCATAATCAATCACAAAACTGCCCGTATTTGCCGGGGTTACAAATTGATTATTAAATATATGAGTACCGGTGTAAACACCGCCCAAAGGTGTTCCGCCCGATAAATTGACTGTGTCTGAGCCCAAACAAACCAAAGCCTGACGGGCTAAATTTACATCAGGAGACTCATCTACCTCAATAATACCGGTATCCACAGCAGTGCACGAACCTGTATTCAATGTATAAAGATATTCCACTATTCCGCTTGCCGCTGCGGCGGGATCAAAAATTCCCGAGGCACTGTTAATTCCCGCTCCCGAGTAAACACCTCCTGCCGGTGCACCGGTTGAAAGGCTGAAAGGCGCTTCATTATCACAAATCCCCGTGAGGTTACTCAATGAAACTCCGGCTCCGGGAACAACCTCAACCGTAAATGTATCTGAATTGTCGCAATTATTGGAATCCACATATAAATACTCAATTTGATGAAGTCCCAAACCGGCAGAATCCGGATTGAACAAGTTATTAAATATTCCCGTGCCGCTGTATATTCCGCCGGCGGGAGAACCCAAACCGGGATTAAACGGTGTGCTGCCGTCGCAAATTTGACCCAAGTCAGGATGTGAAACCGAGGGTGTATCCACCACATTGGTAACATGCGTATCGCTGCGCACACAACCTCCGTTCGCTACAGTATAAATTATGTTTTGCGTGCCAAATCCGGCATTAGCCGCCGTAAAATTATTTCCTGATATTCCGGCCGATCCGCTTAAAACACCACCCAACGGCGATCTTGTTATCGGCGTTGTACCTAAATCTATACAAGTGGTATTGAAGAAAGAAACCTGCGGATCCGGAACAGAATCTACATGAATGAAATTCCCGAGTGAAAAAGTATCAATACTGCCGGTAGTATCTGTTACATAAAGCATCACATCGTAAACACCGGCAGTGTCATACTGTACCACAGGGTTGGTATCAGTTGATGTAGCCGGAGAACCGGAGGGAAACGACCACACAAAACTTTGAGCGGCGAGATTAGAATCTAAATTGAAAAATGTGATGTCATCTCCGGCACAAATCATGGTATCACTTGAAGCTATAGGGGCTTGAGCAATACAACTATCAACATGAATAGCCGCAACAGCCGTATCTGAACAGCCGTTGGAATCTGCAAAAGCATAAGTGATATTGTACAACCCGACACCCGCGACCGAAGGATCAAAAACACCGGCCGTTACACCGGTCCCCGAGAAAAAGCCGCCGGCGGGATTACCTCCCGACAGAGTTACCAAAGAATCTGTATCACAAAAGAAAGTATCGGGCAAAGAAAGAGTGGCTGTAGGTGCGGCAAAGACTTCAAAATCTGCAGTGTCATTCACCGTACATTCCCACCTCGTGTATTCATAAAAAACTTGAGATATACCTACACCGGCCAAAGGAGGCACAAAATCTGAAGGCCCGTCCATTCCCACGCCTGTAAGAGCTCCGCCCGAAGGTTGTACCCAATTGACATCAATAGGAGGTTCATTTTCACAAAAAGCCGTGTCGGGGAAAACAACTACGGGCACGGTATCCACCCAAATTTGAAACGTATCCGTTGCGAGGCAACCGGTGGCAGTATCCAAAAGGGAATACACTATATTGCTGCTCGTCCATTGTGTGGAGTCGGGATAAAACATGTTCCCCGTAATGCCGGGGCCCGAATAATTCCCGCCGGGGATTGAAGCTCCTTGAGGAACAAACGGAGCCGCAGTTTCACAAACCGTATCAGACAAATGACTTACTGTGGGAGGTGCCACTACTTCAACCGTGAAAGTATCCTGTGCAATGCAAGTTCCGTTTTGGAATAAATAAATCAAGTCATGACTCCCTGTTCCCGCTGTATCGGGGTTAAAGTCAGAACCCGTCACCGCCAATCCGGACCACGCACCGCCGGGGGGTTGCGCCGAGAGTGAAACAGCGCCGGAATTCAAACAAACCGTATCGGGGTTTGAAGTTAAATCAATGACCGTTGCCGTATCTATGGTAATGTAGTTCGTAATTGTAGTTGTATCAAAGTCTCCGGCTGTATCTTGAACAACTAACGTAACATCGTAATTACCGGCTTGATTGTAAACTACATTCAATGTAGAGTCTGTTGATGTTGCCGGGTTTCCGCCGGGAAGCGCCCATGAACGCGAAATAACGTCACCAACCGTAACATCAGCAAATGTTACCGTTAAGCCTTCACACCCGGCCGAGTCTGTTGAAGTGAATAAGGCATCAAGATGGGAAGAACTTGCGGGAGCCGGTGTTGATTTGCCCGTAGCCGCCAAGCTAAATTCCTGACTTCCGTTGAATAGAGTTCCTTTGTGTGTCAGCTGAACCGTGTACCAACCGGCAACCGGAGTTGCAATGTGAACTTTCTCGACATTGTCGCGGTAGTTGTCACCGGTTGTAGCCGCCATAGACGGGTTTGCCGGATCGAGAATATAGGGATTAAGCACGGTACTTGAAGGATCTATAATCCGCAAATCCAAATCATTCACCAATGTAGGAACTGTGTCATTAAATGCGGGATAAGTCGGTACATTTCCGGCGGGATCTGTCCACGCGGCTGTCACGCTCAGCGGCGCAGTGCCGTCGGAATAAACTTGAAAAGTAAATGTGTTTCCGTTGTTCAGTACATCTTCAATGAGTGTATCATTCACACTGCCGGCAATTACATCTGCCGCGGCTTTTGTGTTCATCAAACCCCAGCCGAACTCATAATCGGGTTCAACACCGTTTCCGGCGGGCAATGCTGTTTCTATAATCAGAGCCTTCATTGTGGCCGCTTTTAAAAAGGAGCTGTTTGTGTTATTGCTCATCTCTTGAAGCAAGGCTATATTCCCGGCTACATTAGGACCTGACATCGAAGTGCCTGATTTTGTTCCATAATCTGTATCACTCCCGTTATCTGCAGAATAAACACTTACTCCGTTGCCTACAATATCGGGCTTAATTCTGCCGTCATCTGTAGGTCCCCAACCACTAAAAAATGACATGGGCACCGATGAAGCACCGGAGTAGGACGGCACATCGTTGACGGCTCCGACTGTAATAATATTTTTAGCGTTGCCCGCAGTGGGAATGCAATTGTACCCCGTTGGACAACTGGGAGGCCTGCTTGTAAATGAAGTCACCCAGGAGCTTGAACCCGAATCCCAAACCCTGTGTTCCCCGGATGCTGAGGTGGGGCCGACCGTACTTCGGTCATTCCCTGCACTTTTGACAATGGTATAAAAAGGGTTGTTGTAAACCATATTGTCCCAAGCAGCTGTTCCGTTGGTATATCTTCCAAAGTTTCGATCACGCTGTTGGCTTATTACAGTATCACCATACCAATACCACATGGTATCTTGATTTCTGTATCTCCAACCGGCGATGGTGCCGTATGAGTGATTAGATAAGATGT
>CAJXMT010000057.1 GCA_913056155.1 uncultured Cryomorphaceae bacterium | reverse complement strand
GCCAAAGTTTCGGAAGCGTGAAAAAAATGCAGTATGAATTTGACGGCGGCTTTAAACTCGATTTCGAGGTACAAAAAAACGGGAAACCGCTTGATTATACCGTGAACTACACCATGATGCGAGTAGATTTGCCGCAGCCGCTCAATGCCGGCGATAAGTTTGAATTTAAAATCAAATGGTGGTATAACATCAACGACAGAATGAAAATAGGCGGCAGATCGGGTTATGAGTATTTTGAAGAGGAAGACAACTACCTCTATACCATAGCTCAGTTCTTTCCTCGAATGGCCGTTTACAATGAAGTAGAAGGTTGGCAAAATAAGCAGTTTTTAGGCCGGGGAGAATTTGCATTACCTTTTGGTGATTATGAGGTTGATATCACCGTACCCGCAGATCATATCGTGGGAGCCACGGGCGTGTTACAAAACCCATCAAATGTACTAACTAACGAACAGCGCAAGCGATTTAAAGAGGCTGAATCATCAGATAAACCTATGTACATCGTTACTCCTGAAGAGGCTGAAGAAGCTGAAAAAGAAAAGTCCAAAGAGGAACGCACATGGAAATTTAAAGCCGAGAACGTGCGCGACTTTGCCTTTGCCTCCTCGCGCAAATTTATGTGGGATGCGCAAGGTGTTGAAATCGGCGGTAAAACCATCATGGCCATGAGTTACTTTCCCAAAGAAGGAAATCCCTTATGGGAGCGTTACTCCACGCGAGCTGTGGCGCACACCATAAAAACCTATTCTAAATATACCATCGATTATCCCTACCCGGTGGCGATATCAGTCAATGCTGCCAGGATTGGCATGGAATACCCCATGATTTGTTTCAACTACGGCCGTTGTGAGGACGACGGTACTTACAGTGAGCGCATGAAATACGGAATGATATCGGTGATTATTCACGAAGTGGGCCATAACTTTTTCCCCATGATCATCAACTCTGACGAGCGCCAATGGACTTGGATGGATGAAGGATTAAACTCTTTTACACAATACCTTACCGAGCAGGAGTGGGAGCGCAATTATCCCTCGCGCCGAGGCCCGGCTTACAAAATAGTAGATTACATGAAGGGCGATAAATCGTATCAAATGCCCATCATGACCAATTCCGAATCTATTTTCCAATTTGGAAACAACGCTTACGGCAAACCGGCAACAGCCTTGAATATATTGAGAGAAACCATTTTAGGGCGCGAGCTATTTGATTATGCCTTTAAAACGTACGCCGAGCGCTGGGCCTTTAAACACCCCTCCCCCGCTGATTTTTTCAGAACCATGGAAGACGCTTCTGCCGTGGATTTGGATTGGTTTTGGCGCGGTTGGTTTTACACAACCGAGCATGTGGATATAGCAATTGATAATGTAAGCTGGTACAAAGTATCAACCGGTGACCCGCGTGTTGAAAATCCGCGAAAAGAAAAACAGTTGACTCCCGAAGATAAATACATCAGCAATATTCGCAATAAAGAGGTGATTGAAAAAACCATCATGGAAAAGGATTCTGAAGCACCCGACTTTTACAACGAAACGGGGAAATGGGATTATACCCGACTCGATGTTGAGGAGTTTGAAAAATACAACAGCTCCTTGAGCGAAGAAGAATCAGCATTAATAGATACTTCAATGAATTATTACCAAATGGATTTTGAATTGGTAGGCGAACTGGTCATGCCCATTATTTTGGAATTTACTTTTGCAGATGGAAGCACCCAAAAGCAATACATCCCCGCTGAAATTTGGAAGATGAACAACAAAACGGCTTCCAAAGTATTTTGGTTTGATCGCGAGTTGGTGCGTGTTGAACTCGATCCCAATTTAGAAACCGCAGATATTAACCGCAACAACAATTACTGGCCCGCCAAAAAGGAGCCTTCGCGTTTTGAGTTGTACAAATCGAGAAAACGATCCTCGCCCGAAAACAAAATGCAACGTTGGAACCGGGCTGCCGAGACAGAGGAGGAATAAAGCCGGTAAAAAGTAAAGGGCGCAAGGTTGAATTTCTTGAAACCAAAAAGCGCTTTCATTATAGTGAGCCAAGGAACTTCAAGGTTCATTATTTTTGTTTCATAGCCTTTTTAAACGCATTCAACACTTCAAAAAAGTGAAGAAACCCGTCCTCTGATAGTTGTGCAAGCTCTTTTAGGGAAATGATTTTCTCGGTAAGTAACTTGGCTTCACTGCGATGCTTTTGAGTTTTTGTGGCCAAAGCCTCAATAAAAACGTTATCGAGTTTTGAAGTCTTAATGCGGTATTTGCGTCGTACTTCAAACAAAAAAACCTCCGCAGCCATGCGGGCAATGTGTAAATGAGCTTTGTTTTTATAATACATGAGCGATACGGTATTCACGTATAGTAAGCTTTTATTGGTTTTGTCGGGCAAAAGCGGCATATTGCGCACTTTGCGTTTAAAATTAAAAAGTAAATACAACAAAACGGCTATTAACAAAATCATCCAAGCATACCGGAAACTCTCGAAACGGAAAAAGTAAAACAGCGGACTGCGATTGAAGTCGGAACCCTGTGCGGAACTATAGGAGCGGCTTTGATCAAAAATCACAGCCTCAAACTCAATATCGGCCAGTAAGTCATTGACTAAAATAAAGTTATTCTCATTTCGCAAATGGTAATTCGTTAGCGGCAAAGCCTCGGAGATTAAAATAAAATGACCGTTTTTCATCGGTAAATCTATAGCCGCCGCCCGGTTGTGATTAAACCACCATTTTTCTTGAGCTCCCGTCAAAAGAATTAGTGAATCATTGAAAAAATTCCAATTTTCACGGTAAATATTGACACCTGATTTGAAGTAAACTTCACCTTCCTTCCCGGTTTGGGCATGTTGAATTTGAACAATAGAATCGCTGATACTCGGGAGTGAAATGGTTTGAGCTATTGCCGAGTCGGGACCTGCATTTTCAAACAGATTCAAATTGCACAGGCTGTCCACTACTATTTGCGGGAAGTTGTTGTTTATAATCAGAACCGAGTTTCCCGCAGCCGTAAACTCTTTCAAAGCCGTAAGTTCCTCTTCATTGTAATAAGGGTAATAACCGGCGTAAACGTAAAGCGTTTTTGACTCGGCATCTTGCAGTGCTGTAGTGAGGTTGTACTCCGGGTTTTCATAATGGTCAGAACCGACAGCATCTTTCAAAAGTCTCGTAAATACGCGCAGGTCATAGGGTTCTGAACCGTCCTCTCGCAGTGTGATTCTCCAGTCGTTTTTTTTAGAACATCCAGTAATGAGCAGTACGCCCGCTAAAAACAACATCCCGAAACGCATTGTACAAGCTGTTTTCATCGCACTTTGGTATTAAGGGATTCAAGTAATTTCAGAGATTGATTTTTTCGTTTGTCAAATTCGTCTCTAGGCAGGGTGTAACCGCCGTACCAAATGCGGTCAAAAGCATAAGTGAGGTCTGTAAACCGGAGCTTAATTTCCGGATTTTTTATTTCATACAAATAGTCTCTGTTTGTTTTTTGCGGTGCATGGCGAATATGTTTTTTGAGTGTTAGGGCTTTAATAATCATCAAGTAGTAAATGCGTAAGATAACTCGTGTATCGCCCGTTTTTTCGGCTTGTTTCAGGAGTTCTTCCAAATCGGCATCAACAGGATTTTCTTCAGCGGCAGAAATTTCAGATTTTATTTTCTCTAGTTTCTTTTCAGGCCCTTTATATCGCGAAATGAGGTAATAAGCGATAAATCCCACCAAAAGTGTCAAAGCGATGTAGGGGAGTACGGTCAATACATCGCCTAAAAACTCTAAGAACGGACTTTGTGTTTCGTTGATTTCTACAGGTTCGGGCGGGTCTTCACTGTAGTCCAAATCCTCGGTCAGTTCTGCCCACTTTTCGGTGTTGAGGGGTTGCGAACGGTATTCGGTTCTGACCAAAATTGCGCTGAGCAAAATGAAAATAACGGCCAATCTTATGCTCATGCTTTGATTTGACTTTTGAGGTTTTTGAGTTTTTCGAGTAATCCGGCTGCAGTGTGCATTTCCAATTGATGGTAGTGGGCGAGTACACCGTAAACCGTGTATATAGATATGAGTATCAAAAAGGTGAGTTGCTGCATAAAAAACAGAAAATATTCACCTACACGGGAAGCTGTTTCTTCTTGCAGCGGCAGTAATTGCAGCAGTTGACTTGCGTACAAACCGGTAATGGGCTGGTTGAGTAATATTAATATGCCCAATGCCAATAGCGACACACCGAAGTAACTCCCGAAAATAAACCCCGGCTTTTTTATGGGCATTACGAGTTGTGTGGTTTGGAATTGCCCCGCATAAATGCTCACCAGTGAATTAATAAACAGCGGCAGAACGCCAACGAACAGTACAAAAGGCAATATGCCGTTGATGAAAAACAGACAGGAAAACAATGCGCTGAGTAAAAAACCAAGTATGAATTTTTTGGCGGTGATGGTTACGTTGAGGTGGAGACTTACGTTGAGTTTACTGAATGTAATGAAGGAAAAGACTGAGGTCATCAAAGTAAACAAGGTAAAGTGTTGAGGCGTTTGTGAAAAGTTGAAGAATATTTGGAGCCCGCGAAAACTGTACAGGGAGGAGGATCCCAAATTGGTGTAAACATTAGGCGAAAAAGCGAGAATTACGCCCGCGGTTAATGCGGAAATGAGAAGGAGAATACCAACTTGGCCGGATAGTGTGTTTTTGGCGGTTATAAATGTTTCTTTAAACAGTTGAGATTGCGATTTGCGGGTATTGAGCAAAATAGGGGATGGATCATATTGGCGATTGAGACCGCTGAAACGATAGCGTTCTTTAACGGCGCGGGAAAGTTTAAAAGGCCAAACAACGTAGTAACCGAGTATTAAACCGGCAGAAAGCACAATTACACCAAGCCGGATCATGTTAGGCAGCTCTGTTTGGCGGGTAACAAAACTTTCTATAAGGCCGGCCAAAACAAACATGGGAACCAGCCCGAGCATAATTTTGAGTGCTCGTTGTGCGCTGTTTTTTAACGATTGAGCGCGCGTATATGTGCCGGGAAAAACAAATCCTTTTCCCAATATAATACCGGCCGCACCGGCAATTACGATACTCGAAATTTCAATAGTGCCGTGTTGCCAAATGATTAACGCAGACTCGGCCCCAACTCCTTGCGTGATAAAAAAGTACTGGAAAGTGCCCAGCATAACTCCGTTTGAAATGAGTAAACCCACCGTACCCAATCCGGCCAAAATACCGGTTACAAATACCAAAAACGAGACGTAAATGTTGTTGATGGTAATTTGCAGAAACATACCAAAAGCATCGTCATCTTTGTAAACTGCGCCGGGATCGCCTTTATCGATGTTTTCCAGGGTTTGGTTTACGTAGGAATCGCCTAAAATGGAACGTGCAAAATCGGGGTCTTGGTGCGTGGAAAACATTCCGATAAGCATGGAAATTAAAAATACCACAAGTGAAATCAATAGCTCCTTGCGCGCATGATAGAGCAAGGCGGGTAATTCTTCTAACCAAAAAGTCCTGACGTTGTCTTTTCCCGCAATGCGGTTTTTATGAACACTCAAGTACAGGTTTTGACTGAGTGTATTGAGGTAGTACCTCACTGTGCGATTTTTGAATTTGCTGCGGGCAAAAGATAGATCGTCGGTAATTTGAATGTAAAGCCGGCTCAACTTGTGTGGATCGCTTTTTCGCTTCCTCAGTTCGTCCTCAAAATCTCGCCACTTTTCATGGTTTTTATCAATGAATTCTTTTTCGCGCATAACTTTTTGAGCAGATTCAAAAGTAGGGTATTTTGTGAAATTGCAGTTCGTAACGGCATCGCTAATTACACGCCCGACACCTTCGCCGATAAAGTGTTTGATTTTGTGTGTAAAAAGGGTCTTTTCAAATGGTGTCGAGCTGTTGTTACAAGCTTTATTCTTTCGTTATGTTGAAGGGGAGTACTGTGTTGTTTTGCGTTGAGGGTATGGAATCCTGCCGGGCGAATTTTCATAACCGGCATAACATGCATCAAAATATCAACCCGGTATCTTTTGGTGGGTAATTTAAATCATCGTAATATTGCAATATTAAAATGATTAATAGTGGGAATTACCAAATCACAACTCTTTACGCGTGAGCAAAACGACTTAGCGGCCATAGCCAAAGCCTTTGCTCACCCCGCCAAAATTGCCATATTGCAGCATTTGCTCAAGGCAAATACCTGTATCAATTCGCACTTGGTTAAGGAAACCGGGCTTGCTCAACCCACGGTGAGCCGGCACTTGAAAGACCTCAAAGATGCCGGACTTATTGACGGAACCATTGAAGGAACTTCTGTTTGTTACTGTATTAGCCCTGCGCGGTGGAATGAAGTAAAGGCACTTTTTAACGAGTTGTTTGATCAACTCCCGCAAATGCAATCACATTGTTGTTAATCATAAAATCAAAATAAAATGAACGATACAAAGGACCTAAAGGAAATAGTACGCGATAAATACGCCGAAATCGCCGAACAAAGCACCGAAGACAATCAAGCCTCTTGCTGCGGAGCGGGCGGATGCAGTACTGAAGTCTATAACATCATGACCGATGATTACTCGCAGGTTAAAGGCTACCAAAAAGAGGCCGACCTCGGCCTCGGCTGCGGATTGCCCACTCAGTTTGCCCAAATACAACCGGGCGATACCGTGATTGACTTGGGATCGGGAGCGGGCAACGACTGTTTTGTGGCTCGGCAAGAAACGGGTGAGAGCGGAAAAGTCATCGGTATTGATTTTACGGATGCCATGATCTCCAAAGCTCGGCAAAATGCCGATAAACTCAGCTTTAACAACGTGGAATTTCGCCATGGCGATATTGACGACATGCCCGTTGCCGACAATAACGCCGATGTAATCGTAAGCAATTGCGTACTCAACCTCGTTCCCGATAAGCAAAAGGTGATCGCCGAAATATTCAGAACCCTAAAACCCGGCGGACATTTCAGTATCTCGGATATCGTTTTGGAAGGCGAGTTACCCAAAGCACTAAAAGAAGATGCCGAGATGTACGCCGGCTGCGTAGCGGGTGCCATCCAAAAATCCGTTTACTTGAAATTCATTGCAGATGCCGGATTTAAAACCATCACCGTGCAAAAAGAAAAGCCCATCAATATTCCCGGTGATATTCTCAGCAACTACCTGAACAATGAAGAGGCTGAAAACTTCGGCAAATCGGGCAGCGGAATTTTTAGTGTTACGGTATTCGGCCAAAAACCCGGAGGAGAAAATGTTGAATCAACCGTTGAAAAACAAAATGCAGCGTGTACTCCCGGCGGCGGATGCTGCTAATTGCGACTGTTTAGAATGTCCGATAGCTGCGTTATACATCGGCTCAAAATACTCATTTACTTAAGTAAACTCCGTTTTTGAGCCTGCGCAAGCCTTGCTCTCGAACATGCTAATTCAGTCGCTCTATTTTTAATCACCTAATCAAATCAAAATGAGTCTTAGAGATTATATAAAGGCGCTTCGAGTTGGTGATATTACAAATGAACGAAGGAAAGAACTCGATCCGCTAAGGCGTGAAATTCAATCACGCCTTGCGGCGGGCAAATCTGTTCGGCTTAACTTTGTTTGTACGCACAATTCGCGGCGGAGCCAGTTTGCTCAAGTTTGGGCGCACACTTTGGCTCACCGCCACGAGTTAAAAGGAATTACGGCCATTTCGGGCGGTACCGAAGTCACGGCGGTTCATCCCAATACGATCAAAACATTACTCAATTGTGGTTTTACCACTGAAAGTGAAGGCCCCGCCGAAAATCCCGTATATGTTTTTCGGTCAGAACCGAACATCCCGCCGTTAAACTGCTACTCAAAATTGTACGATTGTAAAGAAAACCTCAGCGATGATCAGTTTATCGCAGTGATGACCTGCGCTCGGGCAGCGGATGATTGTCCGTATATCCCCGATGCTGAAAAGCGGTTTTCAATGACATACGATGATCCCGGGAAGAGTGACGGATCTGACCGAGAACAAGAAACTTATGAAGCCTGTAACAAGCAAATTGCAAGGGAAATGTTGTATGTTTTAGGTTCTGAAAAAGAATAATTTATGGAAGATATAAAAGACCTGATCATCATTGGCGGCGGACAAAGCGCCTTGGCGTGTGCCTATTTTTTACGGCGTACGGATGTGGAGTATTTGATTTTGGATAATCAAGAGCAATGCGGCGGGGCATGGCTGCATACATGGGATTCGCTCACGCTTTTTTCTCCGGCCGAGTACAGCTCGTTGCCGGGGTGGTTTATGCCCAAAACCGAGGGGAAATTTCCCTCGCGCGAGGAGGTCATCAATTATTTGTGCAAGTATGAGGAGCGCTATGAAATTCCCGTTGAACGCCCGGTATCAGTGAAAAAAGTAACCAAGGAGGATGATCTTTTTGTTTTGCTTACGGATAAAGGGGAATTCCGTTCGCGAGCGGTGATCTCGGCTACGGGAACGTGGGGGAAGCCGTTTGTTCCGGATGTACCGGGATCGGATAATTTTAACGGCGAACAAGTGCACTCGGCGCATTACAAAAACCCGGAGAATTACCGCGGTAAAAAGGTGTTGGTGGTGGGTGAAGGAAACTCGGGAGCTCAGTTATTGGCCGAACTTTCGAAAGTAACACTAACGGAGTGGGCCGTACGTGAGGATCCCGATTTTTTACCTCCCGATGTGGACGGTAGAGTGCTTTTTAATGTAGCCTCAGCCAAGTACCATGCCGAGCAAAAAGGAGAAAAATTTGACGCTTCCAAATACAACTTGGGAAATATCGTTCAGGTTCCGCCCGTAAAGGAGGCACTGGAGCGCAACGCGCTGCAATCAAAGGGAAGTTTAAAAGAGATTATCGCTAATGGAATTGTTTGGGATACCGGCGAAAAAGAGGAATTTGATGTGATCATTTGGTGTACGGGATTCGGCTACGCCACCCATCATTTAAAGGAATTGGTAAGTACGGATAAACGTGGAAAAATTAAAACCGAGGGTACGCGAGCTGTTGAAACCGAGGGTTTGTGGCTCGTGGGTTACGGCGGTTGTACGGGCTATGCCTCGGCAACGTTAATTGGTGTGGGGCGAACGGCAAAAGAAACGGTGAAGGAGGTGGAGGGTTTTTTGGCAGAGTAGGCAAGGTTAAAGTTAGGAAGTGTAAAGGTTAAAGTAGGTAAGGTTAAAGTATAAAAGGTTAAAGTTGGAAAGGGTAGAAAAGTAGAGAGGTAGAAAAGTAGAGAGGTAGAGAAGTAAACTGCGCCGGTTCTGTGGAATCCGCTTCGCGATGTCTCCTGTAATTACACGGGACGAATTGTCATCAGCTCGCTGTGCTCGCGTCATAAGTTCGCTTCGCTCACGTTATTGAGGTCGTTTTCTCCGTTATTAAAAACAGGAGATTCCGGTGAGTTTTCTCGGTTCTGACCAAAAATATTGCAGATTAACCCGCAATTTTCATTTCGCTATAACCCCGCCCGGTTTGGGTGAGGATAATTTGTGTGGTGATGCGCTCTTTAAGTGTACTCACGTGTGAAATAACACCAATCGACTTTTCGTCGGCAGCCTGCAGCTTTTCCAATACATCCAAGGTTTTATCCAGCGTTTCGGGGTCGAGCGTTCCAAAACCTTCATCAATGAACATACTTTCAATTTTCACGCTTTGTGCAGCCAAATCGCTTAGTGCCAGAGCTAAAGCCAAGCTCACCAAAAACGTTTCACCGCCCGAGAGGGTGGTGGCAGCGCGTCGAGCTTCGCCCATATCCATGTCCACAATCACCAAATCATCTCCTTCATTTTTACCGGGAACATCAAGTTGGTAGCGGTCGCTGAGGTTTTGCAACCTGTTGTTTGCCATGGTGGTGAGTTGTCGCAAGGTGAGTTTTTGAGCGAATTCTCTAAATCGTTGTCCGTTAGCGTCGCCAATGGCGGTTTTAAGTGCTAAAACACCGCGGTTTTCGGTTTTGAGGCGTTTGATATTTTTGCGGTGTTGACTAACCTCTGTTTGATTTTCAGTGTTTTTTGTAAGCGTGAACTCCATGTTTTTGAGATTTTCTTTTTTTGATTTTAGCGTCGTTGCCGCTGCTTCCTTTTCTGCTTGCGTTTTTTCGGGATCTTTCAAATCACACGCCTTTTCGCGTTCTGCTATTTCTTCCCTGATGTTGAGAATGTTTTGATTGATGGTAGTTTGGTTGCGTATGAGCGATTCTTTTTCATGGCGTATTTGCTCTAAAGCGGTAAGCGGGATCAAGTTCTCGGCGGCATTTTCAATGGTGGCATAACCCCTTTCTTGAAGTGGTGACGATATTTGATTGCTGACTTCTTTCTGCCGTTCTTTCAATTTGCTTAATTCTGAGTGAGCGCCGTTTTTTTCGGTTTGATTGGTGAGCGATTTGGTAAGGGTTTTTCGACCGGTTTTTGTTACTTCAGCTGTACGAGCCGCAAAATCCTTACCCGCGTATAGTGCTTCTAAATTATCACGCTGTGTTTGACCGCGCTTAAAGAGATTGGATAAATCCTCAACGGCGGGGTAAACGGCTTTGAGATTTTCCACCCGGCGCTCCTCTTTTCGGCATCGATTCAATATTTTTTTTCGGTAATCAACGGCCGTGTTCAGTTCGGCGTCACTCAATTCTCGCCAATCTGCCGGCAGCCGGCTTTGCAGCAAGCTCTCTTTTTCTTTTGAGGATGAGAGTGCGGCGGACCGGCGATGGAGTTCATCTTCCATTTCTTTTTTTCCCGTCATTTGGGATTTCAGGTCAAAGCGCAGATTTTGAAGCACAGACGACAAATCTTTTTCCTTTTCTTCAGCTTTTGCAATTTCGACGTCTTCGATGTTTTTATCGGTTTCTGCTCCCGCTGCAAAAGGGTGATGTTCAGAGCCGCACAAAGGGCAAGGCTCGCCGTCAATTAAGCGTTCTCGGTGTTCTTCTAATGAGGCACGAAGCGTTTGTATCTCTTTTTGCTGCTTGAGGTTGGTCAATTGAAGTTTGGCGCGGTTGTGTTCATTTTCTGCTTTTTCGATTGCTGCGGGCAGCTCGTTTAACTTCTCATTTAAAGCCTTCAACTTTCGGGTAAGTTGATCAACCGATTCTGCTGTTCTGTTCCGCTCGGCTCTCTCCGTTTTGCGTTCATAAAACACCTCACGCACTTGATCCAGTTCTTCTTCCGTTTGGGGCAGCGACGTATTTTTTGTGATTTCATTCTGAAGCTCGGCAAATGCGGCTTCTGCGGTTTTGAGCTTGCGATCAAAATGTATTTTGTAGTCGGGCTGTATTTCTGTGGGGTTTTCCTTTACGGCCGTCGCCACAGCTTTTCGTTTTTCGGCGTATTCCTCCTTTGTGCGTTGCAGTTCTCTTTCTGTTTCCCTGTATCGGCGCAATTTGTCTTCCGTTTTATCAATCAAGTCTTCAAGGTCAGCACTTTCCACACCGAGCTCACTTCCTTTTTGCCGTAACTTTTCACGTACAGCTTGCAGTTCCTTTTCTTCATTCAGGATGTTTTTTAGTTCACAGGTTTTACTCTCAATCTCCTTTTTTATTTGTGTAAAATTGATAATATCCTCTCTAAAAGGCATCAGTTTCTCGTTGATGCTCAATGTATCACCCTTTTTATTTTGAAATTCGAGCATTTGATTTTTGACGCGTTGCAAGTCTTCACTTTGTTGTGTTTTTTTGGCTTTCAAAGTGCGTAACTCCTTGTAAATGCGCAGCTGATTTTCAATTTTGTTTAATTGTTCCTCCAGCTCTTTCACCTCTTCATCCAGTACTACTTTGTTTTTGGTCAGAACCTCCAACTCTTCAGCCGATTTTAATTTCTGCTCGACATGAATTGCGAGCGTTTCCAGTTCTTTCACCTTGTTTTCAACCTCGCGCGCATTGCGAAAGGCCATGATTCCCAATTCGCGGTAAATTTCCGTTCCGGTGATTTGCTCCAACAATTCATTGCGCTCGTCTTTTTTCGATTTTAAAAACTTGGCAAAATCACCTTGCGCCAGCACAATAGCCCGAATAAACTGCTCGTAACTGAGTCCGATTAACGCCTCATTTTTCTTGGGAATCTCACTTTTCTTGAGCGGTAAAAGCTTGCCGGTTTTGTAATCGGCAATTTCCATTTTGTAATCGGCCATGGTATTATTCCGCGTAATGTGAACCGACCATATCGAACGGTAAATGCCGCTGTCGCAGGAATAGGTTACCGCCGCATAAGCCTCGCGCGTATTTCGCGTAATCACGGCGCCGGTGCTGTCTAAATAATTGGTGTTTAAAGTAGTTTTTTCGTGACGCGGAATGCGGTTAAAAAGCGCCAGGGAAATCACATCCAAAAGTGTTGTTTTGCCGCTGCCCGTAGCGCCCGTTATGGCAAATAAGCCGGCCGTTAGAAAAGGTTCTTCTCTAAAATTCACTTTGTGCTCACCGCGCAAGGCGTTGATGTTGTTGAGCTCTATTTCCAATATTTTCATTTCGAGTAGTTTTGGCTGTGTTGAGTAAGTAAGTCTTGAAAAGTCTCGGTAAGCAGTTTTTTGTCTGCCTCTTTTCCCTGTACATTGATGAGTTCATCAAAAACATCAGCGGGTTGCAATTCCTCAATGCGGTTTTGGTTTGTGTAAAAGCGGTGTTCCCCGGCCGGGCTCTCATCAAAGGTGATGCGGTGTTTGGCAATTACAGCGTGTTCAGATTGAAAGGTATTAACCAAATCTTCAAAGTCAACCACAGTACCGGCATCATAATAGGGTTCGTGAAGCTCTATTTCAATGAGTTGAGGCAACTGTGTTTTTTCTTGCACTGCTTTGTGTAATTTTTCTCTCAGAACCTCTAAACTGCCTTTTAACTTGGAGAGCTTGCGGAATTGCGGAACGGGAATAGATTCAACAGCGGGCTTTGTATTTTGCGTGATTTCCACTTTGAGCATTCGTTTTTTATCTTCCTTTTCACTAAAAGACAGCGCGATGGGTGAGCCGGAGTACAAAATATGATCGGCGCCGGCTTTTTGCGGTTTGTGGATGTGCCCCAAGGCGATGTATTGAAAATATGTGGGGAAAGATCCCGCTTCAAAACCGGCGAGGTTACCCACTTGAATATCGCGTTCGCTGTCTGATGTAGAAACCCCGTGGGCAAAAAGGTGTCCGGCTGCAATGGCGGGAACACCGGGAAACTGTGTTTGGCAATAGTCGGCTGCCGCGGTGAAAATACGTTTGATGCCTTCCCTCACGGCTGCCTCGCGATCTTCATGCGTTTCGCCTTTGACTTGTTTGCGCAGTTCGGTATCACGCAGGAACGGTATGGCGGCGATGAGTAGTTGGGGGTTCTGATTATGAGGATAGGGAATTACATAATGCTCCACGCTGCTTTCGAGTCCGCCCGATACGTGAATGTCAAGCGCTTGCAACAGCTCTTTGGGGGCGTTGAGCATGGTGGGGGAATCGTGGTTGCCACCGGTGAGAATTATTGAGCATTGCGTTTCTTTGAGTTTGATGAGCGTTTGGTAGTACAACCGGCGCGACTCGGCAGAAGGGTTGGCCAAATCAAAAATATCGCCCGCTACCAGCAATATATCGGGTTTTTCTTTTTGGAGCAATTCGATTAAAAACCTGAAAAACAGTTGATGATCTTCACTTAAATCAATGCCGTGCAGTCGTTTACCGATGTGCCAATCTGCGGTGTGGATAATTTTCATTGTGCGCTTATTTTGAATTCGACTGCAAATGTAAACGCGGAAAACGTAATGTATTTACGGTGGCATTTTTTCCCGGTTCAAGTTGAAAAAAAACCGGCTTGCGATACTTGCGGAGATCCACAAAATGAATACCGAGCGTAAAGTTTCACGGTGAAAAGAATTTGATTGCAATTGGCGTTGAGCATGGCAAGTACTCTGATATACTGTTAAGCGTTTTTTGCAGCGGGTTGTGTCGGTTCTGACCAAAAGGCAACTACCAATTGTCCTCTTCCTCGTCCAGCAACATGAGGGCCTCAGTAAGTTCGCCTATGGTTTTTTCGTCTTTTTGTTTTTTGGCCACTTCTTTTCCCTTTTTGTAGGTGGTGATGGCTTTATCGAATTCACCGGTGTTTTCATATATTTTCCCCAACGTGTAGTAGGCGGCTAAATAGTCAGGAAACCGGACGGTGAGATTTTCAAGATGACCAACCGCTTTTTTTTGATTGCCCTCTTTTTGGTATTCCAAGGCTGCTGCGTAAATCAAAAAGGTGTCGTTGGAGTCTTTTTCCAACATGTCTAAAATAAGATCCAATCGTCTTTTACTCATTTCAAGGGTGTTCGGTTTTTATGAATACGGTTTTTAGGCGCTCCAAAGATAGGTATTTTCAATGTATCGCGTGATTTAGTTTATCACCTTCTTATGGCCGTAACGACTTCAAGCTGAATTTCTTTTCCCAGGCGCTCTTCAAACACGTGTTTTATGCCGTCAATTTCGCCCTCGGTAATATTGCGTTCAGATACCAATTTAAGTGAAATAACAGTGGGCGACCCTATGCGCACATTGATATCTCGAATTTGGTGATCTTCAATTTCTACGCGTTCAATACTTCGTATAATCACGGCTTCACGGTACATTCTACTGAATCCGTAACTGAGCGGCACACTGACGGGAACAAGCATTACAGCACTAATAATGAGTCCTTTTCTCGCGATTTTAAACGGTGCGAATCCCAATAAGATAAAGGTTAAACCGGCAGA
>CAJXMT010000056.1 GCA_913056155.1 uncultured Cryomorphaceae bacterium | reverse complement strand
AATAAGTGCTCAATGTGTTGAAAGAGGCTGCTCCCGCATTTAAATTTGTATACATCTCTTGTAATTCCATTCTCGAAGGCAAAAACCAGTCGCTGTAACCGTTTAATGAATAATTGACACAAAGTGCAGCTGCAATATTAACGGATGTACAGGTAGTGGTAATGTCTTGGGTATTCTGCGGACCACTGCCGACTGCTGATGGCTGACTCCCGGGTATGAGTGTACCGCTACAGCCCCAAGTGGTACCTGTACTTACATCACTCGGAGCTGCTTCCATGTACCTCCAACCGTTGCTGTAAGACCCTTTATCATAAAAAATAAAACCTCCGGCAGGGCCTGTGCTGCCTAATGGATATGAACTGAGAGTTTGAAATGATTCAATATTGCCTAATATTGTACCTGCTGAATTTACGGCAAAACTGCGGTAATAATAAGTTTGCCCTATTTGAAGGTTTGCTAAAACGGTATCAAAAATACCTAATCCCATTCCCATATGAATAATGCTATCATTCATATCAGGACCGGGTTGTGTGCTGAGTACAAACCCCCTTTGCGTTATTGTGGTTCCGCCGTCATTTACCACTTCACCTGTAATTTGCGCCGAAGTAGGGCCAATCGCAGAAGCTGTATTTGTGTTCACATCGGCATAGCCGCCTCCTTGCCATGCGGGAGTTCCTGATGTGTCGATCTGCAATACCTGTCCCGGGCTTCCTATAGGTATTTCAATCCATTCACTGCCGTTCCAAAAAAGCATCTCTCCATAATTGTTGCCGTCGGGCAGTCCGATTCCTGTAATTTCACCCGCATTTAATAAGCTTGAATCAGAAAGAGTGATCTGTAAACTGTCGTTAATGATTTGAGCGTTTGAAATGCTTACTCCTTGGTCTCCTTTTATATTTCCTAATTTTGATGAAGTTTGATTAGAGAAGTGCAATACTAAACTGTCATTGTTTATGGTTGCCGAGGTTATACTCACACCGCTGTCGCCTTTTACAAAACCGGCATTGATGCTTTGATTATTATCAAGAGTTAAGATCAGGCTGTCGTTAATGATTTGGGCATTTTGAACGCTTACACCGGAACTACCTTGTGGCCCGGGGTTGCCTTGTGGTCCCTGCGGACCTTGGGCACCCGTTGCACCCGGTTGTCCTTGCGGGCCGGGCATACCTTGTGGTCCTTGCGGTCCTTGGGCACCCGTTGCACCCGGTTGTCCTTGCGGGCCGGGCATACCTTGCGGTCCTTGCGGTCCTTGCGGTCCGCGAACAAAACCGGCGTTAACGGTATCGTTGTTAGAAAGGGTTACAATCAGACTGTCTTGTACAATCAAGATGGAATCTACCCCCACTCCGGATTCACCTCGAGCACCGGTGTTTCCTTTAACATTTCCGGTATTTATAATAATACCTGATGATAAATACAAATAAAGACTATCGTTCATAACTCTTGCTGAGTCAATACTTGTACCTTGCTCTCCCTTTGGTCCCGGAGTGCCCGATGCTTCTGCATAAAAAGCAAAGGGAACACTCAATAGTTGAGTGGTTTGAGATACGCTATAATCAAAACCTCCATCGGGATCTGTTTCTATTCTCGCATAGTAATTACCCAGGGACCAATTGATGGTGTCAAATTGACCCGAGAGTGCGTCTCCCCGGCCTATTTCCAGGCTGATAAGACCATTCGAGTTTGTTGTGCTAAGGTGTTCTTCGACATAAACCTGTGGTCCTGATTCACCGCTTTGAAGAATACTAATTTTCACGCGAACTTCACTGTTTGTCATTAAATCTCCGTTTGCGGCTCTTATTACCGCTTGGTAACTCATTGCTTGAGGGGTTTGAGAGAATCCCGCTACCGTTGACAGAAGGAAGCTTAAAAGAATGGTAAATTGTATTTTTTTCATGATTCCGGGGTGTATTAGTTTTTAATAATTTTGAATGTACGAACGGGTGAATCATCTTGATAGATGGTTAAAATGTAAACGGATTGGGTGAAGCGCATCATGGCCAAGTTTTGTGTGCCGTCTTCAATTTTACTTTTTTCTAGTAGTTTTCCATTCATATCGGTTAACACATAAAAAGTATTTTCATTGTCTGAAGCGTTTAATTTAATGCTCAAGTTCTCCCTTACCGGATTGGGATAAACAGTCACATCGATATCGATACTTTGACGGTCTTTAACGCTTAACTCTTTAATAATGTACGTTTGTTGAACGCCCTGGCTAACACTTTTTTCTTTGGAAGCGGGGGTGTAGAAAACCTGCCCCAAGGAAAAGCTCACCTCACCGGCTTGGCCTTGCTGTGTGGAACCTGTCGAATGAAATGATTGTTGTGCATGAATCATTTGACATGTGATAAAGAGGAGTGTAAATGTTACGAGGTATATCCGGGGTGACTTCATTTCCAATTTGAATTTTTATTCGATACCCAAATAATGTGCCGGTCAGGTATGGCACAATAATTTTTTGCGGTCGTTTAGTTGTCATTTATTTTTTGTTCATCAAACGTAACTTTTTATATTGAGGAATAAGTGATTTTATTTCAAATTCTCACTTTGTGATGTAAAGGTTTGTTTTGGAGTAAAGTGATAGCATTTAAACATTATGTCTTATTGAGGTGGTGCTGTAATAATAAAATAAAGATCGATTTTTGAGTCTCAAAATATGTGTTGTAAATCACGAAAGGTGTCGATAATGCGCAAATTCATTTTTTACCTGTTTAGTCTCTCGGGATATTTTACTTGAAAATGTACCTTCGCAAGATGTGTTATCACTTTAAGCAAACTAAAACCGTTGCGGAAATTGAGAGGCGTTTTAATGCCGTGTTTAAAAACCCGGAGCGCTATGAGCCGCAAATTTACAATGCATTTTCACATCCGGCTTGTGCGGTGATCACGGGAGGAAATTCGGACACTGTTCAACTATTTAATTGGGGACTGATTCCGCATTGGGCCAAGGATACCCAAATAGCCAAATACACGCTCAATGCGCGAATAGAAACGCTGGACAAAAAGCCCGCTTTTCGCAGCTCATTGAAGAACAGGTGCTTAATCCCGGCTACGGGTTTTTACGAATGGCAGCATTTAGATGCAAAAGGCAAGCAAAAGCAAAAGTTTGAAATGGGTATAGGGGCGGATCAATTATTTGCCTTTGCCGGTTTGTGGAGTGAACACACCGATCGAGAAACCGGTGAAATACGTCAAACTTTCACCATAATCACTACCGCGGCTAATACGCTGATGAGTAAAATTCACAATACCAAAAAGCGAATGCCGATTATTCTGTCTCCTGATAATGAACAAGTTTGGTTAAATGGCGACGTGTGTATTTTGGGTAATGATGCCTTAGAGGCTGTGCCGGTTTGAACTCAATAAATGCTCTGATGTATGATGCGGGTTAAAGCTGCATATATGCGTAAATCATCAATATTGGAGTTTTTTCCCGTAGCGGGAAAATTGGAGTTTATAAATGTAAATGAGAGTATGTTTTTTGCGTTTTAGTTTTTGATAAAAATTATATGACCGACTTTTTTTGTTCGATATCCGGAACGCAATATAGTTAAAGGTTGCCCGTGATTATGTGTTGGGGCATCTGTTTTGAGTTTGCTGAAATAACTCGTTCGAGAAGTTTTCAAAGCGGTTTTTTGGTTTAATTGTTGACTTGTATGATTTATCGGGAAAACGGATAAAATCGGGCCGGTACAACATGGGTGGTATAGATGTTGGCGATTTAGCTGCGGGCGCTTACCTGCTGCAATTGCACACCGGCGAATCCCGCCAAACATTTAAAGTTATTGTTCAACGATAAAAAGCACTAATCATGAAAATTATATATAATGATATTTTCCGCTATGCCATGTTTTTTTTGATGGGTGTATTGTTGTCTCAAAGCGTGCAAGCACAGGTTTTTGAGTTGGAAAGAGTTCAAACTTTATTGGTTAAAAATAAGTTGGTTTATTTTGATAAAGATCATCTTTTTTTCGGTGGAGGTTCTAATTTGTCCTATGTTGCAAAAGGCTCTCAAGACTCAGGATTGCTTTGGTCAAAATGGTTTAATCAAGATTTAGGTGAGCCCTGTTTACATTCTAATAACAGTTTACGAGATTTTGCGGTTACGCCTGACACCGGTGTAGTGGGTGTTGTAGATATAGATGAGAGTTGTGTGCCGCATGAGGGAAGAATAGTAAAGTTAGATAAAGCGGGTAATTTAGACTGGGAGTTTCGCACAACGTTTGGATTTACCAAAGGGTTTGTGGTGTGCAACGACAGCTTGGTGCATATATATGCGGGATGGCGTAATTATGCACATGACATCAATTATGATGTATATTATAAATTTGATTTGGCGGGGAATTTACTGGAGAGTGACCAACAACCGGATTCATTGGCCACACATCATTACTTGCGCACAGAGCAATACGGGGAAGATAGTTTGATATACCATAGTCGAGCAAATTATAATGGTGAAAGATACGATATTTTGGGTATTGCCGATCATAATTTGGGAGCGAAGCGTGAATTGTATAGATCGAAAATAAGAATATATAGCGATAGTTGGCAAGTATATGACGATACACTTTATTTTAGGGACGGCAATGGTATTGGTCCAATAATGAACTTACACCAAGTCAATTTAAAACGGTTAGATATTGTTACAAGTACAGTAGAAGATGTTTTCAATTTTGCCCATGTGGCAGGAGATCCGGGGATTTATTATACCATGCAAATGGTTAAATTCGATTCATTTTATGTAGGACGCAGTACTTTCACTTCTAACGTACCTTATCAAGGTCAACAGGACAGTTTGCTTATTTACGACAGCGATTTTCGGGTATTGCACTCAGAGGAGTTTCCAAGAAAATCATGGAGATTACATAAAACATCAGACAGTACATTTTTAGCATGGTATAGCGGCAGAGATTGTTATTTTTACAAAGTGAATCCCGGCGAGATTGACTTTTTGCCCCCGGATACCGGCACATACACCGGAGATTTTAGCTTTCGTAATGATATCAAAGTTTACCCCAACCCCGCTCAACATGTATTACGTATAAAAGGATCTGAAACGGGGGATTATGAGATGTATGATTTATCGGGGAAACGCGTAAAATCGGGCCGGTACAACATGGGTGGTATAGATGTTGGCGATTTAGCTGCGGGCGCTTACCTGCTGCAATTGCACACCGGCGAATCCCGCCAAACATTTAAAGTTATTGTTCAACGATAAAAAAAGGCGCTGCTGTATTTCAGTTTCCTCAGGTTTTGCTTACGTATTTTCTCGAATTCTGACCAAAAAAGAAATACCGGGTCCCGTTCCAAGATGCCTTTTTACCTTTGTGTCGTAAACATAAACGACGCAATTTTGCTCAACCTATAAACATGCAAATATGAACGATACCTCATTTCATTTTTTACAAGACTATCTCAATACGCCCTCGCCCACGGGTTTTGAATCTAAAGGTCAACAAAAGTGGTTGGATTATATCAAACCCTACGTAGATTCACATTTTGTGGATCCCTACGGAAGTGCCGTTGGTGTAATCAATCCCGAAGCCGATTTTAAGGTGGTGATGGAAGCACACGCCGATGAAATTAGCTGGTTTGTACATTACATCTCTGATGACGGGTTTATTTACGTGAAGCGGAACGGCGGCAGCGACCACATGATTGCCCCCTCAAAACGCGTTGATATTCACACTGAAAAAGGCCCCGTAAAAGCTATTTTTGGCTGGCCGGCCATCCACACCCGCAAGAAAAAGGAGCAGTACCCCAAGGTGGAAAATATTTTTATCGATTGCGGCGCTAAATCGAAAAAAGAAGTGGAAGAGTTGGGCATTCACGTGGGGTGCGTCATCACGTATGAAGATGAGTTTATGGTGCTCAATAACGATTATTACGTTTGTCGCGCATTGGATAACCGCATCGGCGGGTTTATGATTGCCGAGGTGGCACGCAGACTCAAAGAAGAAAACATCAAGTTGCCTTTTGGTTTGTACATTGCCAATGCGGTACAGGAGGAAATAGGTACGCGCGGCGCCGAGATGCTGGTGGAGCGCATCAAGCCCGATGTGGCCATTGTGACCGATGTTTGCCACGACACCCAAACGCCGTTAATCGACAAAAAGAATGAAGGCGATTTTGCCGTGGGTAAAGGCCCGGTGTTGAGTTATGCCCCGGCCGTGCAAAATAACTTGTTGAAGTTGATTGAAAAAACGGCACGAGAACATAAAATCGACTTTCAACGCTTGGCAGCTTCCGGCGCTACGGGAACTGATACCGACTCTTTCGCTTACGGTAACGGCGGCGTGGTTTCGGCGTTGATTTCCCTGCCATTGCGCTACATGCACACTACCGTGGAAATGGTGCACAAAGACGATGTGCAGCATGTCACAGATTTGATTTTCAATGTGCTGCAAAGTATTGAGAACAAGCATGATTTCAGTTATTTAAAATAAATACACCAAACCGCAGGGTTCATCGCTCTGCGGTTTATTTTTTGGTCAGAACCCCAATTCCCTCTGCAAATCGGGTTCTGATTATAATGAGGATCAAAACAAACATGAAAGGATATACCATTCGGGTTTATGCCATTATTGAACATGAGGGCGAAATACTACTTAGCGATGAATGTGTGGGAGAGGTGTATTTTACCAAATTTCCCGGCGGAGGTCACGAATGGGGAGAGGGAATTGCCGATACTGTGGTGCGCGAACTCAAAGAGGAAATGGATGTTGAGGTGGAAAGCATGCACCATTTTTATACTACAGATTTTTTTGTTACATCAAAATTCGACAAGCAAAAGCAAGTCGTGAGTGTGTACTACCGCGTAAAACTCAAAAATCCCGACCAAATACTGCTTACCGCACAAGCCTTTGATTTTGATAAGTCATTAAATAAAGCAGAATCGTTCCGCTTTGTGCCTTTTGATGAGCTCAAGCCCGAAACGGTCACTTTCCCCATTGATCAAAAAGTGGTGGAAATGTTGATTGGCGAGCGCAATGCCGATTGATCAAGCCTTTTTGGGTTGTCCCGATTTACTGAGAAAGTACTCATACAACCAAATATTCATCATAATGAGCAAAAGACCGTAAAACGTATCTTCAACCGGGATGGTCACCATTCTCAATCCCACAAAGTGTAACTCATTGTACCAAACAACTTCCTCCTCAATACCCGTTCCGGTTAAAACACCATTGACGAGAAAAAAACCGGCCAAAGCCACCAAATAAGCGCGATACATTTTCCCGATCCACGCGGGCTTGAGTTTGAACTCGACATACGCCAAAAAGGCTGTGAGGAAAACAAAGGTCCAAAAAGTGTACTGTAAATTGTAGTAAAAAATGCAAAGCGTAATGCCCAACGACATTAAAATGTAGTTGATATTGGAAGCGTTGCGGTCAAAAAATGAGCTGTTGGGCCAAAAGCGATTGAGCACCGCATAAATAAAAACGCAGGCGTACGGTACGGTGATGAAAAAGAGGTATTCACCGAGTGGCAGTCCACCCAATTCAATACCGCTGAGGTACTTGGGGTTAAAGCCCCAAATCCCCATATCGGTAAAAATAATATCCCACACCACGAAAAATGTGCCTACAATAAAAACAGCTTTAAACAGAGCCGGCCAACGAGATGAAAAAGCCACTTTGGGCTCAAAACTCCGCATAAGCGGAATGGAAATGGTAAAAGCGTTGAGGATGAGGTAAAGCCACTTGGTTTCCATCATAGCGCACGCTGTTTTTTGAGGTTGTGTTTGCGGTACGCATCGCGTATGTATCTCGCTGCAACGATCAACATCCCGAACGATTCACCGTCTTCTTTTCCTTTGTGCTTGTGGTGATTGTGGTGCGCCATAATCAGTGCTTTAAAATAGGGGTGCTTTACTTTTTTAAACCACTTAAAACGCTTGTGAATAAGAACGTCGTGCACGAGAAAATAACAAATGCCGTACAGTAATATCCCGAGACCCACAAAAACGCGCCAATCATTACCGGCCATCATGCCAAACATGATGAAAAGCCAAGAGGGAACAGCAAATATGAGAAAGAAAACATCGTTTTTCTCAAAAAAACCCGGTTCAGTTTGATGATGATCTTTGTGAAAGTACCACATAAACCCGTGCATCACATATTTATGGGTAAACCACGCCATAAATTCCATAAACAAGAAAGTGGCTGTGACGATAAAAAAGCTAAAGAGGAAATCCATAATTAATGCAGTGTTATTCCTAATGCGATAAAAAATACGATGAATATACCATACACCCAAAATCCGCTTTTATTGGTACGCGAAACGGGTAAAAATTGATACACCATGTGCATGACAAATGCTATGACCCACCAAGCTATGTAGTTTTGAACCGGTATGGAGTCCTCGGGCCAGTACCAAAAGTTCAGGTCGCCGGCGAGGGGTTCTATAAATGAGTCCAATAAAACCATTAAAGTAGCTGCTATTACAGCTTTTACAATTTTGGCGGAGAAGAAATGTTCTGCAACAGCTCCGGAGGAAATGACTAAGATTAACCAGTTGGCTCCAATTAAAAAAGGCGTTCCATTCCATTGTGGCCCTAATGCATTTCCGTATTGATATTCGCCAAAAACAAATCCCGTGGACACGCCCGCAACTTCCACAAAGAAACCCGCGGTGTAAACGCCGGCAACAAAAAAGTACCAAATTGTATTTTTATTTTTTTGGTTCCAAATGAGCAAAACCAAAGTCACAATGAGGTTGGCCGGCGTCAACTTTTGAAAAAACGGGGCGTTTTCACTTGTGAGCCCAAAATAGCCCACCGCGTGTAAAATAACCAATACAGCTATTGAAATAAACAGTTTGCGGGAGTTGATTTGTGCAACGAGATCCATCATTGAATGTAACTAACACCGTTTACCTTATTTGGTTTTGGGCAATTGATTTAAGATTTCGGTTTGTAACTTAATGGACGCCTCGTGGATGAGGTCTAAAAAAGTTTCAGTGAATTCAGTGCTCAATCCCGATTTCTCACCGAAAGGAATGCGCGTATCTAAAATTTCTTTCCACCGCTCAAGCTGCAAAATGGTAACGTGATTATCGCGTTTGTATTCGCCTATTTCCTTCACCACATTCATGCGTTTAGCTAGTTTTTTCAAAATCTCGGCGTCTAACTCGTCAATTTCGCTGCGCAACTCTTCCAAGCGTGTATTGAACTCGGTGGAGGTTCCCGATTTTTTCCTGATTTGGATCAACGAAAGAATTTCATGGAGTTGAAGCGGTGTAACTTGTTGTGCAGCATCACTCCACGCTTGATCGGGCGTGGGATGCGTTTCAATCATCAAGCCGTCAAACTCCAAGTCGAGCGACTTTTGCGCCACATCTAAAATTTTGTAGCGATTCCCGGTGATGTGGCTGGGATCCGTAATAACCGGCAAATCGGGAAGTTGTGTTTTCAGTTTTATGGGAATTTCCCAATGGGGGGTGTTGCGGTATTCGCCGCCCAAGGTTGAAAACCCGCGGTGAATGGCTCCCAATGTTTCAATACCCGCTTTTGAGATGCGCTCAAGTGCCCCCATCCACAAGCCCAAATCGGGATTAATGGGGTTTTTCACTAAAACGGGAATGTTGGTGCCGCGAAGGGCATCGGCGATTTCTTGCACGGCGAACGGACTCACCGTGGTTCTTGCACCAATCCACAATACATCAACACCTGCGGCTAAAGCCAACTCTACGTGTTTGGCATTGGCTACCTCCACCGTAACCGGCAAACCGGTTTCTGATTGTACTTTTTTCAACCATTTGAGTCCCTTTTCGCCAACACCTTCAAAAGAGTCGGGGCGTGTTCGGGGCTTCCAGATGCCGGCTCTAAATAAATCGACATGACTGTTTTTGGCAATAGTGCGGGCCGCAGTTAAAACTTGTTCTTCTGTTTCAGCACTGCACGGGCCGGCAATAATGTAAGGTCTGCCGTTTCTTTTAAAGGTTTTGATGTTATTATGAACTGTTGTCATAGTATTACTCTCGTTACAGCGATATAACTTGGTTCTCGCAGTTTTTGTTTACCAAAAAACGACAAGTTTACCAATGGTTTTTCGGTTTTCCAGCGCCTCATGTGCCGCACTTAATTCATTAAAGCGGTACGATTTGTAAACATGTGGATTTAAGTGTCCGTTTTGATACAAATCTATCAGGTTTTCCATAACCTCACCCAAAACTGCCGGTTTTTCTTCCGCAATGCGCAACATATTCAGTCCTATAACGCCGCGGCTCCCCAATAAAAATTCAAGCGGGTGAGAAAGGCCAAAGCTCCATGCCAGTTTGAGCGTGTTGAGTAATTTGGGTCCTTTGGTTTTTCGGGACGCCACACCAAAAAGAACGTGCCTGCCGCCGTAATTCATCAACTTTTTGGTTTGCACGTAGGTTTTACCTCCCACCGCATCAAAAGCGGCATCAACGGGTTTTTGTTCGCCCGTAATTTTTCGAATTTCACTTGCGAAATCTTTTTCACGGTAGTTTACGGCGTGATTGACACCGCGCAGACTGATGAATTCCAATTTACTTGCGCTACCCGCAGTACCTATGGTTTCACAGCCTATGTATTGAGCCAAATCCAGCAAGGCCAAACCCACACCGCCGGCACAGGCGTGAATGAGCACGCGTTCGTTTTTTTGAATGTTGGCCATTCTGATCGCGGCGTAGTAGGCCGTGCAATATTGTGTAGCTAGTGCAGCAGCTTTATCTGACGGAATTTGCGGCGGTAATTTGACCACCGTTCGTTCATCGGCGATGGATTTTTCGGCGTAACCTCCAAAGCGGGTAAAAGCCAACACGCGGTCGCCCTCGGCAAATTGAGTAACGCCTTTGCCGGTTTTTTCCACTTCGCCTACCACTTCATATCCCAATGTGCAGGGGAGTGGGGGTGCATCATTGTACAGGCCGTTTCGAGCCATAACATCGGCGTAGTTTAATCCGAAACATTCGGTTCTGATTAAAAGTTCTCCCGCCTCGGGTTCGGGATTGGGGAGTTCTTTGAGTTGAAAAGCTTCTTGCGGAGATCCGTTTTTAGTGAGTTGAAGTGTTTTCATGTTTTATTTTTACGGGAAATGGCGCGTGCAAAAAGACCAGGAAAAAAGCGGTTCAGGTAAAGCCCCATCATTTCGGTAACGCCGCCAAAAGCTATTTCGCGTTTCCCGCTTTCGGCAGCAGAAGCTATTTTTTTCGCGGCTGCCTCGGGCGATATGCCTTTAGATTGGGCACCGGCCATTTGGTTAAACCTTTCACCGTTTCCCTTTAAAGTGTTATAGCTGATTTTGGTGTTGACAAAACCGGGACAAACCAGCGTGTATTTCATGTTTTTTTCGGCTGTCTCTGCTCGCAATGCGTTGTAAAAACCGTGTAAAGCGTGTTTTGATGCAGAGTATGCGGAGCGCAATTTAGAGCTGTATTTACCCATCACGCTGGAGAGTACCACTACGCCGCCTCCGCCGTTTTCAATCATGGCCGGCACTACTTCTTTGGTTAGGCTGATGAGACTGAAGTAATTGAGATGCATGATTTTTTGATCTACAGAGAGCTCAGTTTCCAATGCGTTGGCGCGTTGGCTGATGCCGGGCGTCAAAACCAAGGTTTTTACGGCTCCGTATTGTTTCCAAACGTGTTGAGCCAGTTCGGCGTGTTTTTCAGTTTGGGTAATATCAGCCGGGAGTACGGCGTGCGCACATGAAAGGTTTGCCGCTAAATCACGGAGTTCTTTTTCGCGCCTCGCGGTAAGGATAACAAAATCGGCACTTTTGGAATACTCCAATGCTAAAGCTCGCCCTATGCCTGAGCTGGCGCCTACAATCCACACCGTGTTTTTGTTCATTAGACCCGTGTTTTTGTGCATCAATTCGGGGCTTCAAAGATACGGGAACTTTTATATTCCCAATTGTTTTGCCAAGTTAAACTTGCAGCGGTTTCGGCATTTCTGTTTTGGGGTTCTTTTTATGGTCAGAACCGAAATTCCATTCGCATCCAAACCCGACGGGCAACTTGTAATTGTTTGTTGAGCAGGTTTATTGAATGTGTCGCGGTTTTGCGGTAAGCATTCTGATGGCTGAATGCTCAGCTCGCTATTTATTTATTGGTTAAACTGTTCGAATTGGTGAACAAGCGCAGTTTACTTGTACAGGCTTATTAGGGTTCTGACCAAAAAAGTTGAACTTTTAATTTTGAGCTTCAATCAATTGATCCAATTCAAACATTTCATCGCGAAGGGCTGCGGCTTCCATAAAGTCCATATTTTTTGAGGCTTTTATCATGCGCTTTTGCACTTCTTTTTTTCGTTTTTCCAATTCGTCGGCGTTCATGTATTGCACCACAGGGTCTGCCGCTAAAGAGAGGTGTTCTTCCTCCGTGTAATAGGAGGTCACTTTATCGCTTTCCTTGCCGGGTACTGTAGATCGACTGATCATGTCGTGCACGGTTTTCACCAAGGCAGTGGGTTCAAGCCCGTGTTTTTTGTTGTATTCCTTTTGTTTTTCGCGTCGCCTTTCGGTTTCATCAATGGTTTTGCGCATGCTGTTTGTGATTTTATCGGCGTACATAATCACTTTACCGTCAATGTGCCGGGCAGCTCGTCCCGCTGTTTGGGTCATGCTGGTTTGGGACCTTAAAAAGCCTTCATTATCGGCATCGAGAATGGCAACCAAAGAAACCTCGGGCAGATCGAGTCCTTCGCGCAACAGGTTAATACCAATAAGCACGTCGAATTTACCCAAACGCAAGTCACGCAGAATTTCAACGCGCTCCAAGGTGTCTATATCACTGTGCAAGTAGCGACTGTTGATGCGCAGGTTAACCATGTATTTAGCGAGTTCCTCAGCCATGCGCTTGGTAAGGGTGGTGACCAATACACGTTCGCCTTTTTCAATGCGTATGCGAATTTCCTCAATTAAATCATCCACTTGATTATCGCGCGGTCGTACCTCAATTACCGGATCCAGAAGGCCTGTAGGCCTAATCACTTGTTCGGCCACAATGCCTTCGCTTTCGCGCAATTCGTATTCGGCGGGTGTGGCACTCACGTATATGGTTTGGTTTAAAAGTGTTTTGAACTCTTCAAATTTGAGGGGTCTGTTATCGAGTGCGGCGGGCAGGCGAAAACCGTATTCGACTAAGTTGACTTTTCGGGCTCGGTCGCCGCCGTACATGGCCGAGATTTGCGGTACGGTAACGTGGCTTTCATCAATGAACATCAAAAAATCATCGGGGAAATAGTCTAAAAGACAAAAAGGTCTGTCGCCGGGCTCACGACGATCAAAATAGCGAGAGTAATTCTCGATACCGGAGCAGTAACCGAGCTCGCGCATCATTTCTAAATCGTAGTTGACACGCTCGTCGAGGCGTTTGGCTTCAAGCGGCTTTTGTTCATCTTTGAGTTGTTCAGAGCGGTCTATCAGGTCGTAGCCGATTTCCTTAATGGCGCGCTGTGTACTTTCTTTGGAGGTGACAAATATATTGGCAGGATAGATGCGCACTTCTTCAAAGGTGTCGATTTGGTCGCCGGTCTCGGGATCGATGGATGTGATTTCATCTACTTCGTCATCCCAAAATGAAAAACGAAAGGCATGATCGGCGTAAGCGAGGTACACGTCAACCGTATCGCCTTTTACGCGAAAGGTGCCCCGCTCAAAAATGTTGGTGGTTCGCGAGTACAGTGAGTCTACCAGGGTGTGAAGAAACTTGCGCATGCCTATGGTTTGTCCTTGTTCTACTTTGATCACACTCGCGTTGAAATCTGCCGGATTCCCGATACCGTAAATACATGATACGGAAGCCACCACAATAACATCGCGCCTGCCCGAAAGCAGTGATGAGGTGGTGGAGAGCCTCAGTTTTTCGATTTCATCGTTTATGGCGAGGTCTTTTTCAATGTATGTGTCTGAGTTGGGAATATACGCCTCGGGTTGGTAATAGTCGTAATAAGAAACAAAATACTCCACGGCGTTATTGGGGAAAAACTGTTTGAACTCGCTGTAAAGCTGCGCTGCTAATGTTTTGTTGTGACTGAGAATGAGTGTGGGCTTTTGCACCTTTTCAATCACGTTGGCCATGGTAAAGGTTTTGCCCGAGCCTGTTACGCCCAGCAAAACTTGATTGGGTACTCCTTCATTTAATCCGGTGCACAGTTCTTCGATAGCCTTGGGTTGATCGCCTGTGGGTTTGTATTCTGATTCAAGTTTGAAATCCATAAAAGGCTCAACGCATAAAGTGCGTTTCGGTTGCCGGTTTGCGTATGTTTTTTTGGGATGCAACAAAATACGCAAATCATTTACAACCATGAAAAAAGTAGTATATTTGCCGCCCGCTAAATAACACTGCCCGGGTGGCGGAATTGGTAGACGCGCATGGTTGAGGGCCATGTGTCTATTGCAGACGTGCCGGTTCGACTCCGGCCTCGGGCACTCACGAAAATAGCCGGGTAATAAACCCGGCTATTTTTTTAACCGGTTCTTTGTGATGAATTCCAAACCCGATCAATACCAAAAACTCATTCCGCAACTCGAAGCACTGTTGAAAGGGGAATCCGATTTTACGTCCAATATGGCCAACACCGCGTCCTTGCTTCACGAACACTTTGGATTTTTTTGGACCGGCTTTTATCGTGTTCTGACCAAAAACACGCTTGTTTTAGGGCCTTTTCAAGGTCCGGTAGCTTGCACCCGAATTGAGTACGGCAAAGGGGTGTGCGGTACGGCTTGGGAAACCGGAAAAGCACAGG
>CAJXMT010000055.1 GCA_913056155.1 uncultured Cryomorphaceae bacterium | reverse complement strand
GAGGCCGTCATTGACGCAATCAACAAAGGTCAAATTTACAGGTACATCACAAAACCCTGGAATGAAGAAGATTTGCGCAATACCATCAAAAACGCTGCGGAGGTCCACCGGTTGAGAAAACAAAATATCATCTTACTTCAAAAATTGGAGAAAGCCAACAACCAACTTGAGTTTTTATTGAGGCAAAAACTACTCGATTGATTTTTATACGGCTTTGTAATTAGTACCAAATAGGGAAAATATTCAAATGAAACAATTTATCCCACAAAGCAAGTAAAGCAAATATCATAATCAAAATAAAAGCAACGCGCAAAATGCGTTGCCCTATGTTGCGTCTTTTTTCATTGGGATTGTAGCCGGGCATTTTTATCAACCTTTTCACAAAGATACAACAATACGCACATCTATCTGAATCCGCTTTAAAAAATTGAACGACCATACACTCCTAAATTTTAACGTTTGACTTCTTCATGCCGGCTCTAGGCTCACAATGAAATCATGTAGTAGTTTAAAATGATATCAGGAGTTTTTTGTACTTATGATTAGTTTATAATACTAAATAATTCAACTTTACTTAAATTGCATAAAACAAAAACCTTTTACACTTCACTACCTCCAAACTACACATTAACACGCCGTAAACTCAAGTCAATACTTTGAAAATACACCCATTGGTTTTTTGAGGTTACCGTACTTTTGCCGCTAAACAAGTTTACATGATTCAAAAATCAATCACACTTTTATCAACTTTTCAAATATTCGGTTTACTCATGTTCGCCGGTTGTAAAACCTCTCAAAAAACAACAAATAGCTCAAACAATAGATCCCCGAGCGAAGTTGAAGAACACGTTCCTGAATGTAAAAATACGGTTAAGGGAACTTTAGTGGATAAAACCGGCCTGGACGGTTGTTCCATGGTTGTTCAAATAGGAGACAATGAATATTTGGAACCCATCAACATCAATGAGCTCAACCTTGATATTCGTGAGGGATTGCAGATTGAGTTTACCTATGAGGAAGTGGATGTTGCCACAATATGTATGATGGGAAAGGTAGTTCGTATAACCTGCGTAGAAACCAAACGCGGATAGGCTATTTACCTATTCCGCGATAGATGAATCCAATTTTTTCTAAGTCTTCACCATTGAGAATATTTCTTCCGTCAAATACAAATGCGGGCTTCCTCATGTTATCGTAAATCTTTTTCCAGTCGTAATCTTTAAACTCATCCCACTCTGTTAATACGGCAATGGCATGTGCATCTTTACATGCGTCGTAATAATTGTCTGTCGCAGTGAGCATTTCAGCGTTTTCATCTTGGGAACGCGTATTTAAAAAATTGAGATCAGTTTGCATTTGGTGGGGCTTCACCTTGGGATCAAATACCGCTATTTCAGCTTTTTCCTCGAGCAAATCATCGGCTACATATATAGCCGCAGACTCACGCGTATCATTGGTGTCTTTTTTAAAAGCCCAACCCAAAAAAGCGATTTTTTTTCCGCTCACTGTATTAAAAAGCGTTTGAACTATATTGCGGGCAAACCTTCTTTTTTGATGATCATTCATGATGATTACTTGTTCCCAGTAGTCGGCAACCTCTTTAAGTCCGTAAGATTTGGCTATATAAACCAAATTCAAAATATCTTTCTGAAAACAAGAACCGCCAAAACCTACAGAAGCTTTTAAAAATTTAGGGCCTATTCTACTGTCGGTACCTACTGCTCGCGCAACCTCACTTACATCGGCATCGGTAACTTCACACAATTCACTCATTGCATTTATGCTCGATACACGCTGCGCTAGAAAAGCGTTTGCGGTAAGTTTAGACAATTCTGAAGACCAAACGTTGGTGGTTAATATTTGATCGGGCTTCATCCAATGCGCATATACATCAACCAATGCCTGCATGGCATCACGAGATTCTTGCGTATCACGTTCTCCACCTATTAACACGCGATCTCCTTCCAGTAAATCTTGAATAGCAGTACCTTCAGCCAAAAACTCGGGATTTGATAAAATATGAAAATTTACGCCGTTACCCGTGTAGTGCAAAATGCTTTTTAAAGCCGCCGCCGTTCTCACGGGTAAGGTAGATTTTTCAACTACAATTTTATCAGATTTAGCTACCCGGGCTATTTGTCGCGCGCAAAGTTCAATATACTTCAAATCTGCAGCCATCCCTTTACCTATTCCGTAAGTTTTAGTGGGCGTATTCACAGAGATGAAAATCATATCAGCTTCATCAATAGCGCCATCTACATCTGTGGAAAAAAATAAGTTGCGCCCTCGTGCCTCTTCCACCACTTCTGCCAGTCCGGGCTCGTAAATGGGCAACAAATCTGTGTTTTTATCATTCCATTGGGCAATGCGCTCCTCGTTAATATCTACAACTGTCACCTTAATTTCATGGCATTTTTGGGCAATTACCGACATGGTGGGGCCGCCTACATAGCCGGCTCCGATACAACAGATATTTTTAACTTTCATACAATGCAAAAATTTTAGTGGGTGATTGAGTTTTTTACTTCTAGTTTTAAAGTTGGCAAATATAGGGCTTTTAGCCACTCAAATAAGCAGCTTTATGAAAACCCGAAGTTTATTGGTTCTTACTTATAAAGAATCCCGAAAACTCTCCACAGCCAAGCGATAGCTCTCCATTCCGAATCCGCTTATAAAACCCGAGGAGTGTTTGGCTGTAAGCAAATTTTGCCTAAAAATTTCTCGATCAAACACATTGGAAATATGAACTTCTATTACCGGAATCGGCATGGCGGCCATGCAATCAGCTAAAACAACAGATGTGTGAGAAAGACCGCCGGCATTCAACACCATACCATCAACTTGATCGCGCATTTCATGCATTTTATCAAGCAACTCCCCTTCGTGATTACTTTGAAAGTATTTCAAATCAATATCGGGGTACTCTTCATCCAGCAGCTTAAAATATCTTTCAAAGGCTCTATTGCCGTATATATGAGGTTCACGAGTTCCCAAAAGATTCAAGTTGGGCCCGTTTATAATAAGTAACTTCAATTTATTTGTATCCATATTATTTTTTACTTTCATATTGTGATGCGGCCTCAGCCAGCGTTTCTCGAATCTGCTTTTGTAAAAAATCGGGCTTTACAACTCGAGCTTGCTTGCCAAAGCCCAAAATGCTTTCGTGCAACTCATAGGTGTTGTAAACCCGCAGTTTTAAAATATTTTTCCCTTGGTTTTTAACCAACTCCTGTGTTTTGTGAAGCGGTTTACTCTCGAGGTACTTGGCTAAAATATCATTCACTTCCAGTTCAACATGCATGGGCTCCTCATTGAGATTTGCCGTAATTCCTATGGAGTACCTGAAATAAACATCGGGATTAAAACTTGAAGAGCGCTCAAACTTTTCATCGGTCACATTTAAACGGTGCATACGGTCTAAGCCGTACACGATAAAATCGCGCTTTTCACGGCTTTTACCAATCAAGTACCAACGGTTGTCGTACTCTTTGAGCAAATAGGGCTCAACCATCCTGCGCTTAACACGATTTTTTTTAAAGCTTCCATAATCAAACTCCACAACCCGTGCTGCGTCACAAGCCTTGAATAACAAACCCAACAAATGATTTCCCTTCACCTCGGGAACTTGCTCAAATTGAATAATGCTCTTTAACTCGCCGTCATTTTTACCGGGCTCTATAGATACTCGATTCAGCACTTTATCAATAGCCGTAGAATATTGCTTAAACGGGCCTACATCTCGAAACTGAACCAATGTATTAGCCGCTATTTTAATAGCGTCAATTTCCTCATAATTTAAAGGAACATCACTTATAGTGAAATCGGGATTATCATAATAGTAGCCGGCGTATTCACGACTAAATAAAATGGGAGCCTCATAACCCAAACCGGCGTCGAATTTCATGGCGCTGATATCTTTTTCAATGGTAGATTTGGAAACCTGCTTCCCTAGCGTTTCAGAGCATTTATCCATCAAATCATCAATGGAAGGATAGGGCCTGTACTTATTTCCTATACATTTATCAATAACCCTGTATCTGATGAGTGCAAACTTATTAGCCGGCATAGTTCGAATTTTTACAAAAGTAAAAAAACAATAGCCTCAGCCGTCATTTTGAAATACAGCCCGCAAAAAAAAACAAAACTCCAAAGCCATTCCAAAACCAAAAAACCTTAATCCACCCCGGCAGCCTCAAAATACGATGAGGGCAAATGAGCCGCAGCGGCTTTAATAAAACGCTCTTTCAGTCCTTTACCGGGAGTTGAAATCAATTTACACTCCATACCCGGATGGGTAAAATTTTGTTTTAAAAACCGATCACTCATCGGCGGCAACCCGGGTACCGGGTCACCTTTTAGTGTAAACCGAATAATTTGCCCTACCTCGCTTCTCACCACATCAGCAAATTTTGAATTTCCCGGCTTGGGCGTTGCCAAAGTAAATACGCGCGGTTTTAAAGGTGCTAGGTCAAGTGCTGCAAAAACAGATAATGCGCCTCCCAAACTATGACCAAAAATCTGCAACTTTTTATCCGCCGGTATAACATCGGCCAAGTCAGTTACTGCATTTCGAATATATTCGTAAATTTCCCAAAAACCACCGTGAACCTTCACATTTTCATCATAATCAGGATGTGATACTCCAAAAAATTTCAAGTCATAATACCACTCGTAAAGAGCTATTGTACCGCGAAACACCAAAAAATAACCTTCATCACATTCCACCAAAAGTGCTAAAGTTAGACTTTTATCGTATTTAGCTTCAATAGTCAACAATTTGGGCGGGCCTTTGATTTCCTTTACAAGTCGGCAACCTTCCGGAATTTCAAACGGCGCAAAACGACCAAATTCCTCGCGCCCCACCAAAGACCAACCCTCAATATCAGTACCGTACCGCTGCTCCATCGCACGTACGTAGGCGGCTCTGAGTAAAGCAGCCGATCGCTCATTTATATATTCCATTCTGTATTTTTGGTCAGAACCCCGCCCCTTTTGCAACAATCTTCAAGTTTAATGTTATGTATTATCACTTGAAAAGACCGGGATTCATTAATTTTTTGTACAAAAGTACATACTGCGCGGAGTTCGAGTTTTAAAATCTGCAGAGTTAGAAATGTTCCCTAATTTCGCAACGCCTAAAATGCACAATATGAAAGAATCATTTTACAGCAACTTTACCCCGGTATCACTTGAAGAGTGGGAGGAGAAAATACTGGCAGATCTCAAAGGTAAAACCCTTGATGAGGTAAGTCAAGTTACTCAAGACGGCATAAAAATTCAACCGCATTACAATCGCGAAAATGTACCGCACAACAACGGCGTTGTGGGAGTTTCGCCCTATTTAAGAGGTGCAAAACCGGAGAGCGGTCAAACAGAAGTCGTTGAGCTGATTGAAGGTGAAGATGCAGCACAATTGAATAAAGAAATTTTGGCAGCTCTTAATGCCGGAGCTACAGCCCTAAAAATCAACACACGCAATCCCGAAGAGTGGAACACATTACTAAGCGGTGTTGATTTGAGATACATTTCCACTTATTTTCACGGTGAACGTCCTGAGAAAACAATAGAATCATTCGAAAAAATAGCACTCGAAAACGAAGGAGCTCCGGCCGAAATCAAAGGAAACTACGGTTTTGATCCTCTGGGCGATTCGCTGATTTCAGGCAAGTTTAAAAATACCGATAAACTGTTCAAACTGCTTGCTGCTCACCATAAAATCTTACCCCGATTTGGTTTTATCGCAGTAAACGGCAAACATTATCACAATGCCGGCGCTACTCAAGCTCAAGAAATAGCCTTTGCTTTGGCACAAGGACACCAATATTTAATTGAAGCCCGCCGGGCGGGAATTCCGCTCGATGAATTTACGGCACGCATTATGTTTAAAACAGCTTGCAGTTCTGAATTCTTAATTGAAATAGCCAAGGTTAGAGCACTCAGGAGTTTGTGGGCTTACGTAATTGACCGCTATGAACCGGAGTACGATTGCAGCTCAGCCACAAAAATTTACAGCGAAACATCAGCGCGATTTGTTGCCGTTGCCGATGAACACAACAACTTAGTAAGGAATACGGTGCAGTGCATGGCCGGCATGATAGGCGGCGCCGATGCCGTCTCTGTTCTTCCCTTTAACCACTCTTATTCTGAGCCGACTCCATTCTCCCGCAGAATGGCTCGAAACACCAACCTCATCTTACAAGAAGAATCATTTTTTAACAAGGTAATTGATCCGGCAGGCGGAAGCTATCTGTTGGATCACCTCACGCAAGAACTTGCGAAAAAAGCCTGGAAAATTTTTCAAACCGTTGAAAGTAAAGGCGGCTTTAGTGCCTGTTTAGAAAATAACTTCATTCAAGATACGGTTCTGACCAACACTAAAAAACAAGAAAATGATTTTGAAAACGGCGAACGCATAATGGTAGGCGTCAATAAATTTGTCAACCCTTCCGGTGCGATTTCAAGTAAATTACAACAAGAAAAAACAGTTGAGCCTGCTGAAAATACAGATTTCAAACCCCTGGTTTTAAGTAGAATCTCAGAAAAAATAGAGCGAAAACTCGCAAAATAATTGAGCTATGAGTGATTTTAAAAAAATAGACTTTTCCTCAATACCCTATGAGCCCGAGGAGGTGCAACAAGATGCAAAACCCGTTGATGACAAAGCTGAAGATGCGTTTACTACGCCCGAAAAAATAGCCATTGAACCGCAATATAACCGGCAAGATATGAAAGACTTGCGGCACTTGGGTTTTGCAGCCGGCATACCTCCCTATCTGCGCGGCCCCTACTCCACGATGTATGCCGTGAGACCTTGGACCATTAGGCAATACGCGGGTTTTAGTACAGCTGAGGAGTCTAATGCTTTTTACCGCAAGAACTTACAAGCCGGACAAAAGGGACTGAGTGTGGCTTTTGATTTAGCTACCCACCGCGGATACGACAGCGACCACGAACGTGTTGAAGGTGATGTGGGAAAAGCTGGTGTTGCCATCGACTCGGTGGAAGACATGAAATTGCTCTTTGACCAAATTCCACTCGATAAAATGTCAGTGAGCATGACCATGAATGGTGCGGTTTTACCCGTAATGGCTTTTTATATTGTGGCCGCAGAGGAACAAGGCGTAAAACCCGAACTGCTCTCGGGCACGATACAAAATGATATTTTAAAAGAATTCATGGTGCGCAACACCTATATCTATCCGCCGGCACCCAGTATGCGCATCATTGCTGATATTTTCAAGTACACTTCAGAAAACATGCCCAAATTCAACTCCATAAGCATCTCGGGCTATCACATGCACGAGGCCGGGGCAACGGCAGATGTGGAATTAGCATACACCTTAGCCGACGGTTTGCAATATGTGCGAACAGGCATTGAAGCCGGCTTGGATATCGACAAATTTGCACCGCGACTTTCATTCTTCTGGGGCATCGGGATGAACCACTTTATGGAAATTGCCAAAATGCGGGCGGGACGACTCATTTGGAGTAAACTCATCAAGGACTTTAAGCCGGCTAACCCCAAAAGTATGTCACTCAGAACCCACTGTCAAACATCGGGTTACAGCCTTACGGAGCAGGATGCGTTCAACAACGTGGCGCGTACCACCATCGAAGCTATGTCTGCCGTTTTTGGAGGTACGCAATCATTGCACACCAATTCCTTTGATGAAGCTATAGCGCTGCCCACTGAGTTCAGCGCCCGCATTGCAAGAAACACACAATTAATTTTACAAAACGAAACCGATATTACCTCAGCAGTAGATCCTTGGGGCGGCTCTTACTACGTTGAAAAATTAACCGGGGAGTTGGTCAATAGAGCCCGCAAACTTATAGACGAAGTGGAAAAGCTGGGCGGCATGGCTAAAGCCATAGAAAGCGGCGTACCCAAAATGCGCATTGAAGAGGCTGCCGCCAGGAAACAAGCCCGCATAGATGCAGAAAAAGATATTATTGTAGGCGTTAACCGTTTTCAAACCCAAGACGATGAAGCCTTTGAAATTAGAGAAGTGGATAACGCCGAAGTGCGCCGTTCACAAGTAGAACGATTAAAAAAACTACATGCCAACCGTGATACAGTTCGCGCAGAAAAGGCCTTAAAAGCGATAGAAGCGGCGGCAAAAAGCGGACGTGGAAACTTGTTGGAGTTAGCGGTGGAGGCTGCCCGTGCACGCGCTTCATTAGGCGAAATATCCACGGCACTTGAAAATATTTACGGCAGGTATCAAGCCACCATTAAATCCATATCAGGAGTGTATTCATCAGAAGCCAAAAAAGACGACAGTTTTAATAAAGCCCGCAAATTGGCCGACCAATTTGCCGAGCTTGACGGAAGGCGGCCGCGCATCATGGTTGCCAAAATGGGGCAAGACGGTCACGACCGCGGCGCCAAAGTAATCGCTACAGGATTTGCCGATATAGGCTTTGATGTTGACGTGGGACCGCTTTTTCAGACGCCCGCTGAGGCCGTGAAACAAGCTATTGAAAATGATGTACATATTTTGGGCGTTTCCAGTTTGGCTGCCGGCCACAAAACTTTAGTTCCCAAAGTGATGGAGGAACTAAAAAAACACGGCCGCGACGATATTATGGTGATTGCGGGCGGTGTTATACCCAAACCCGACTACGACTTTTTATACAAAGCCGGCGTTGTGGGTATTTTTGGACCGGGGACAAAACTTCCCGTCGCGGCGTGTGAAATACTTGAAATTTTGATTGATACCCTGCACAACGAATAGAACATGAATGAAAAACTTACTTGAACATTTTCAAAATGATTACCTCTGGATATTAATCATCATCATCATCGCGATTGCGGTTTTGCTCAACAAAATTTTGAGGTTGGGTATGGCTAAATTTTTCAATGTTGCCGCCCAAAAGCTCAAGACCGATGTCACACAATATGCATTTTTAAAAAATGCCGTTTCCTTCATCATTTTCCTCATCACCACCGGTGTTTTAATTTACACGGTACCTGCACTGCGCAAATTGAGTTTAACTCTGTTTGCAAGTGCCGGTATATTTGCCGCCATTTTGGGTTTAGCTTCACAACAAGCTTTTTCCAATATAATCAGCGGAATTTTTATTTTGATTTTCAAGCCCTTTCGCGTGGGTGACCTTATTAGGCTGGATCTCACTACTACCGGAACGGTTGAAGATATCACCCTCAGGCATACCGTTATTCGGAATTTTGAAAACCGGCGAGTGATTATACCCAACAGCATGATCAGCTCGCAAACCATCATCAACAGCACCATTCATGAAACCAAAACCTGTGAGCTTACTGAATTTGGAATCAGTTACGGCTCTGACATCGATAAGGCTATACAAATAATTCGCGAAGAAGCTGAAAAACACCCATTACTGATTGACGGCCGCACTGAGGAGGAAATTCAAAACGAAGACCCAAAAGTAATCATTCGGGTTGTCAGGTGGGATGAATCGGCCGTAATACTACGGGCGAGTTTATGGGCAGCGGAGTCTCGGTTTGCTTTTTTCCTGAAGTGCGATTTGTATTACAGTGTAAAAAAACGCTTTGATGCTGAAGGAATCGAAATTCCGTTTCCGCACCGCACCGTTTACATTCGCGACGGAAAAGAACAAGCTGCCAAAAAATAACGGGTTGAAATAACAAACTGTTGAAAAGTGAGACTTGCCCGGTAACTGTGCCGGCGCAGTGGTGGTTCTGACCAAAAATATTAATCTGTCAATCCCATGCGCTTCAATAAAACAGAAGCATTCATGTTTTGGCAGATTCCCTGTTTTAATCGATAATCAAAATTTAAATCGGTATCGTTAATTTCCACCTCAAAACTGTTGTTTTTAACTTGTTGCGGAAACTCCTCTTGAAGTTTGCACAAGCTCAAGTCGTGCGTGGCAATAATACCGTAAACCTTGAATTTCAATAACTTTTGAATAAATGCTTTACTTCCGCGCGCTTTGTCAACAGAATTGGTACCCTTCAGTATTTCATCCAATAAAATAAAATATTCATCGCCCTGCTCAGCCTGTTGCATAAGCGTTTGCAATCTTTTAAGCTCGGCAAAAAACAAAGATTTACCGGAAAATAAATCATCGCCGCTGCGCATACTCGTAAACAATAAGCGCGGTTTGTAATGCATTTTAGCCGCCAAAACAGGAGCTCCTGCTGAGGCCAAAATGATGTTGACACCCACCGCTCTCAAAAAAGTACTTTTGCCGGCCATATTAGCTCCCGTAATAATTGAAATTTGCTCTTTTCCTTTGATTGAAAATGAGTTAGCCACCGGGTTTTCATCTAAAATAAAAGGGTGAATCATATTTTCTATTTCAAAATCGTGATTCGTAAACTGTGGAAAAGGCAATTGACTGTACCTGCCGGCAAATGCCGACAAACTGTTCAGGGCGTCTAATTTCGCAAGCGCTTTAAGTTGTTGCGCCAATAACGCTGCGTTGTTTTTCCCTGCGATTGATGCCTTATGAGCCAAGTACAAATCCCAAATAAAAAAACCCGTAAGCACGGCATTCACAAATAAATTTGCGCGCTGCGCTACCATTGCACCCAACGATAAAAAACTTTTAAAAGCATTGGTATTGGTCAGAGCCTCAGCATTTGCAAAGCCGGCGGGTAATTTCAGCTCGGCAGCCGCTCCAAAAAGTTTTTGTAAGGGCGAGAGGCTATCGGCAAAAGCCTCTACATCGTCCAAAACGGGTGATGTTTTGCGCTTTAAAACTGCGGCAATTAACCAACCAGCTATGAACTGATAGATGACAAATTGAACTGAAATCATGTCAAATGCAACCAGCACAATTACGGATAATGATAAAAGAGAGAACAACATAAAAACGGGTAAAAAATACCCGGGAACACGGAAATCGCTCTGCGCAAATTTGGTAAACTTTTTTTCGCCTTCTTGCGTCAAATTTACCTGCTTGGCCAATGCGTAATAATGGGCTTGAAATGCTGCACGATCGCGCAAAAAATCAACTTGAACTTGCCTTTCTCGAATTTTTTCGGGTTGCGTTTCGAGAGAAGTCAGCAGGCGAATCAGCGTTTTTTGCCCCGTTTCAAGTCCGCACCGATTCAAAAAATTGTAAATGCTGTTGTTCCCTGTAATGCCCAAATCGGCGCTGAAATGATGATCGCTGTTAAGCGGTTTTTCTTGGTCGGTATTTCCATCGCGAATCACCGTTTCTACGTCAGCCGTTTGGAGCTCAAAAAAATGCATTTTGTTTTGCAAATACATCAATTCCGCTTTCAAGTGAGCATCTATGGCCACCAACCGCAAAAAAGTTATAAGCAACAACAATGCGGCTGAAAAGCTCAAAGTTTGAAAGCCGAAAAAATAAAAAACTGCCACACCCGCAAGAAATGTGAACAAGCGGGCGAAAAATACAATCCGTTTTTTCTTTTTTACCCGACGGTTTTTTTCGCCGGTATCTTGAATTTCAGCTGTGTATTCTCGAGATTGAAAAAGGAATTTTGTTGACACCGTTCTAAAATTTGCGCGAAAGTACAACACCTTTTCTTGGGGATTCGGCTTCAAACGCGGCGAATATGAACACGAGCTGAATTTGCATTCTCAATAGACAACGCTCTATTCCGGGGTGCCCTTGCGTTTTATGTGTTGTAAATCGGGATTCATTTGCAAAAAATACGCTAATTTAGCGCACAATCACAAAGTAAGCCACAATACCGCAAACGCTTATTCAAAAATCAAAACCCATAATTATGGAGCAACGCGATTACGTGCAAAAACAAATTGAGCAATTGGGATTGTTATTTGAAGCTTTGGCAGCTCGAATCAGTCAAATCCCTCAATCCAATCGAGGGGCAACAATTCAACCGGTGCTGAACAACTTGCAAAAAGAAGCCGGCTTTACGGTGGAGGATGTTATCGAACTCCATCACGAAAACTTAGATTTATTCATTCAACAACACCTGCACAACAACCTCACGTTAACAGAGCGGTTGGCATATCTTGTGGAACAAGTCGCACGGCACAATGAGCAAAATATTCCGGGACAACGCCAAGCCTATATTTATAAAAGTGCCTTACAGCTATTGGAACATGTAAACCGCAACAGCGATGTTTTTTCCTTTGAACGAAGTGCCAAGATAGAGCAGCTCAAAAAAATTTCCCTGCACACCCCCAATACCCAAAATCCAAACCATTAAACCAAGCATGTATGAAAACGCAATTCAAAAACCGCCTTTTTTGGCTCTCCTTTATCCCGCAAAGACTTTTAGGAGTCAGCTTATTCTTATTTCTCTTTCAATTATTCAACCCAATTACATTTGATTTTACGGTAGTGCTGTTCACAGCGGGTAAATCGCTCGTAATTTTTACCGTTACTTGGCTTACAGTACCCCGTGTAAAAAGAGAAAAACTTGCTTTCTCATTGGGAACAAATAAATACATATTATTCACAATATCAGGTATCATTTGCGATTTTTTATGGGTTACATACGAAGTGCTTTTTTCTTGAATGTGCTTTTACCGGGTATTCAACCTCAATGCAACGTATAAAGTATTTTTCTTAAATTCGCATATCATCCAAAAAAACAATCATATGGGACTCTTATCAGATTCTTTACTACCCCTTTTTACTGTGCTTTCCCTCTTAATTTTGGGACTGATTTATGTCATTACCTATGAATGGAAATATTCAAATCATTCAACATCGCTTTCCTTTATTTGGATAGGTCTTTCCCGGTCATTGTTCCCGTTATTCACTTTTTTGCTCATTTTGTTCTTCGCGGTCAGAACCCTCAACCCTCTGTGAAATCGTAGCTTATTCAATTGCGAAAATGGCTGTTTTTGACTTGACCCGGTTAACCGTTGAAACACATTTTTATTCCGAGTTTGCGACATTTCACCGGGCTGTCGTTAATGGGAAAACTCATTACATACGTTCGTATAAGAATTGAATTTAGGGCTGTACAACTATTTCATGCCGCGCTCTTTCTTGATACGCTCGTAAGCTTCTTGCACCTTTTGAAATTTTTCTTTTGCCGCCTTTTCAAAGTCAGAGCCCAGTGAACTCACCTTATCTGGGTGATACTTTAAAGCCATTTTACGATAAGCTTTCTTCACCTCATCATCAGATGCACTTTTATCTACTTCCAAAATCTTGTAAGACTCATCGGGAGTTGTTTTGGCTCCTCCGAACATTGCAGATATCGAGTGAAAATCTTTTGGGGAAATGCCCAAATAAGTAGCAATGGTTTTCAGCAAAGTAAACTCACTATTATCTACTTTTCCATCGGCGTATGCAATACCAAAGAGAAAGTGCATGAGTTGCAAACGCATGGGGTGTGACATGTGCGATCTAATTTGAAGCGCCACTTGACGTACCGAAAAATCCCGATCCATCACCTCGCGCAATGCCTTGGTAAGCTGCAAGGCTTTTTCCTGCCCGAACTGCTTGACCAAAAAGTTTTTTACGTAATCCAACTCACTGCGCATCACTCGACCGTCAGCTTTCATAACAGCAGCCGCCAAAACCAGTAAACTCACCGTAAAATCGCCGCTCGTTGTAGAATTGTATTGCGAGCTGTAACCATCGCCTGCCGAACGCCCTGATGTAAAGCCTTTACCTTGCTTCATGCGCTTGGTGCGCTCATCAATCTCATCGGCATTATCAAATAAGGACCCCAACACAAAGCCGGCAATTGCGCCAATGGGGCCGCCAACAGCCCAACCCAATCCTCCACCTATCCATTTTGCGTATTTAGACATCGTAACTCAATTAATAGGTTTTACCAACTTCCTCCGGCACCACCGCCGCCAAAACTACCTCCGCCAAAACCCCCAAAACCACCGCCGCCGCCAAACGAACCGCTGCCCGAGCTAAAACTGTTATAACTTCCACGGTGTCTCGAGTTCATCATACCCGTCATCATCAATGCCGTCCAAAAAGGAACGTTGCTGCCCATGGAATGGTGACGCGCTCGATTTACCGCTCCCAACACAAACACGATAAAAAACAGTCCTAAAAAAAGCAGCGGCGCAAGCGGAAAGTCCTTTGATTCTCTCAATTTTTCTACCTTTAATGCGTACTCCTCAGGCGGATACTCACCTCGTGCCAACGCTCCTATTTCTGCAACCGCAGCAGCTATTCCCCCTACATAATCGTCTTTTTTAAAGCGCGGAATCATTTCGTTCTCCATGATCATTTTGGCAATGGCATCGGGAACGGCACCCTCCAAGCCATAACCGGTGGCTATAAATGCTTGTCCCCTGTCATTTTGCGAGTGTTTGGGTTTGATTAAAATAACAATGCCGTTATTAAAATCGGAAGAACCTACACCCCACTTCTCGCCCAATTCAAAGGAAAATTGCGAAGCGTCGTAGCCCTGCAGGTCTTTGACGGTGACAACGGCCACTTCAACTGAAGTTGAATCGCGCAGTACACGCAGCTCTTTTTCAATCGCGTGAGTGGCATCTTGCGGAATAATGCCGGCAAAATCATTCACGAGCCGCCGCGGGTTTTGAGGACTTGGAATTTGCGCAAATGTACTTACTGAAAAGATGAGTGCAAGTGAGATTGTCAGGGTTCTGACCAAAAAGTGTAAGGCTTTCATTTTGATTCGTTTTTTCCGAATGAGATGTCGTTTGACAATTCATCACGTGTGTCTTCAGTAAAGGGAAAGTGTTCTTTGAGTCGGCGGCCGGCCTCCTCTATTCCGCGGCTCAGGCCTTTCTCGTATTCCCCTTCTTTAAAATTAGAAATTACAATGTCTCGGGTGGTGTCCCAAAAGCCCTCTTCTACCACGGCATTAATACCCGCGTCACCCAAAATAGCAAACTTATGATCTTCAATGGAGATGTAGAATAAAACACCGTTGCGGTGTTTCGTTTTTTGCAGATTTAAAAAATCAAAGATGTATGCAGCGCGATCCATGACATCTTCATCGCACTTGTCATCCAAGTGAACCACAATTTCGCCGCTGGTCTGCGCCTCGGCGTTTTCTATGGATTCCTTGACTTTTTTCTGTTGTTCATCGGTAAAAAAAGATTTGGCTAACTTCATTGTTTCGGGGTTCTGACCAAAAAGGTGATTTTAAAAATTGATGATTTCTTTTACGATGCGCTCAATGTCATAACCT
>CAJXMT010000054.1 GCA_913056155.1 uncultured Cryomorphaceae bacterium | reverse complement strand
AGCATCAAAATGATTTTCGGGAAGGACTAAATTTCGTAAATCGGCATGGATGGCTTTTACGGTCAAACCCTTATTGGTTGCGTGATCCAGGGTATGTTTAACAGCGGTTTTACTGTAATCTACTGCCGTAACTACATGGCCTTTACCGGCAGCATATAAAGCATCTCTGCCTTGGCCGCAGGCGGGAACCAATAAATTGCCCGGCTTCATTTTATCAAGTTGACGTTGAAAAAAACGATTGGGCTTTTCGCCGTAAAGTAAATCTGTGTGTAAACTGAATTTGTTGTTCCAAAAATCGGGATTCATAGAATATATTTTATTGATGATAGTACGCTTTTTTGATGCAAACTGTTTTGAATTTGTAATGGTATTATTCAATCAAACTCACCGGGTTGATTTATATTTGTATGCATGAAACGCCGGCAATCGGTGTTTGGTTCATAGTAAAATTCTTAAAGATACTGATATGATATTAAATGTAAGACTTTGGATTCCCCTTGCGGCGCTTCATTTTTTGGTTTTAACAGGATTGGCGCAGCCCGATAAAAAACAAATCAAAGAAGCTGAGAAGTATTTGACAGAAATGGTGGTAGATTGGGATGTGCCGGGAATGTCTGTAGCCGTTATCCAAAACGGTGAAATTGTGTTGGCCGGCGGCTATGGTATTAAAGAGACCGGTAAAAAAGACAAAGTTGATGAACACTCACTTTACGCCATTGCTTCCAATTCCAAGGCTTTTACGGCTACTCTAATCGGAATGCTGGTGGATGAAGGCAAGTTGAGTTGGGACGATCGGGTAGTAGATTATGTACCTTATTTTAAGTTGAGTGATCCTTGGCTTACCGGGCAGGTTAAAATCAAAGATTTGCTCAGTCATCGTGTGGGTTTAGGCACCTTTAGCGGCGATGTGCTTTGGTATAAATCGGAGCGCAGTAATGCAGATATTATTAAAAGCGTGCGCCATATCCCGCTCAAGTTTGATTTTCGAGACGGGTTTGGGTATTCCAACTTGATGTACATAACCGCAGGCGAGGTAATCAGGGCCGTAACCGGTAATTCATGGGCGCATGAAGTTCAAGAGCGCATTTTGAAACCGCTGGAAATGAACCGCACCATTACTACACCGGCGGATTTGGATCAAAAGAAAAACTATGCCTCCCCTCACGCTCGTACAAAAGGTGAAAATATACCCGTACAATGGGAAAACTGGCAGGAAATTGGCGCGTTGGGCGGAATAATCTCCTCAGTTACTGATTTGACAAAATGGGCAACATTTAATTTAAATCGCGGTGTGCACAACGGCGACACTTTGTTAAAGCCGCGCACCCACAGCCGGTTACTTACTCCGCACAATAATTATTTTGTACCTCACGATGCTGTGAGAAATAACGATACGCATTTTAGCGGCTACGGGTTAGGTTGGAAACTCAATGATTATAAAGGCAACATGATGGTAAGTCATACAGGCGGTTATGACGGAATGATTTCGTCATTTACCCTCATTCCCGATCAAAATTTGGGTGTAGTGGTTTTGACAAACGGCGTTCAAAGCCCTATCAGAGCAGCTACCAACTACTTGTTGGATTTGTTTATCGAGGGAGAGATTACAGAGGAGCACTCAAAAACCGGGTTGGCCGGGATAAAAAGGCGTAAAGAGAATGATACGCGGGTGGCCGATAAAAAAGCGGCTCGTGCTCAAGGTACAAAACCTACTTTTGATGCCGATCAATATGCTGCTGTTTATACATGCGATATGTATGGCGAAATCGAAGTGAAAAAAGAGGGTGATAATTTGAGAATGTATTTTGAAAATGCACCGCGGTTGTCAGCCACTTTAACACATTGGCATTACGATGTTTGGAAGCTGAATTGGGATGAAACCCATGCGTGGTTTGACTTTGGAACAGTGCGCTTTGAAACAGATAATGATTTAAAAATTACAGGACTGGAATTTGACGTGCCCAATAACGATATCTTTTTTGATGAAATCAAGGCAAAACGCGTCAAGTAAAAGTATCTTTTTGGTCAGAACCTGACACAGCGTATTGAAAAGTTCTGTTTGGTGACTCTTTCGTTTTATAAAAAAACAATTAAGAGGTATTAATTTTTTAAACCTATTTTTGCTGCCTAAAAATCAAGAAAAAATGAAAAAACTAACTTTTTTTGCTGCTGCTTTGGCCATAGTGTCTTTGACATCTTGTAAAAAGGATTACGAATGCAGCTGTAATGGTACATTTACCATGGATATGGGATTTGGTGCATCTGAAGAGTCAACAATCCCACCTCAAACCTATACAATAGAAAGTGTAAAAGAGGACGAGGCAGAGGATCAGTGTAATAACGAATATGAAACGCAATTTAAAAACACCGTAGGTCTTGCTGCTGCTTTTGGAGACGTTGAATATGATGTCAATTGCTCGGTAAGTGAAAAGTAAGCCTGAAGTTTGTGACTGATTTCAATAATCAGTTGACAAGATTCAAGTAATCATTCACATTTGTGAAAGTAAAAGCGGGAAACTCCCGTAAAAGACGCTCGCTGATCATACCTCCGCGCAATGGGCGCTCCGCCGGCGGATTAATGGCTTTCGTTGATAAAGGTTCAATTTTTATCTTCCTGTAGTCATAAAAATCCAGCACGCGACGCGCCAATTGCACCCGATTCATGAAATCGGTGGAGGCAATATGATAAACACCCGTTTTGTCATATTCCAACAGCAGTGCTCCCGCTTGTGCTACGTCAAAAGCATTGACAGGCGTGGCGTACTGATCAAAGGGCAGCTTTAAAGTTTTTTGTTCGCCGTTTTGGATATCCGTAAGCAGGCGCGCTATAAAATTTTTGTTGCGAATTTCGTCGCCGTAAACATTCGTAATGCGCAGAATCAGGTGGTTTACATTTGAGCTTTTAACAATTTCCTCCGCTGCTAACTTGTGTTTGCCGTAAATGCTTTTGGGATTTACGGGATCGGTTTCAACATAAGGGCCGTTTTTCCCGTCAAATACATAATCACTGCTGATGTAAACCAATTTAGCGTTAAACTCCTCGGCAAGCTGCACTACATTTTCAGTGGAAGCAACCGTTTTTTCATAACTTTCCTCAGGATGTTGTTCGCAGTAATCTACCCAGGTGAGCGCGCCGCAGTGAACAATCACATCGGGTTGAAAACCTTTTATATCAAAGTTTGCTGTGTCGTCAAGATCCATTGTATTGAATTTCACCGTTTCTTTCGTGGCAAAATTGAGGTGCGTCCCAATCACTTCAACACCTTTTAACTCCTTGAATTTTTTGAGGAAATTGCCGCCAACCAATCCGCTGGCACCTAAAATAACTACTTTCATGATTTTTTGGGGTTAAAGGTGAACGGACTTTCAAAATCAGCCAAAGGCGGGAATCCGGCGTCGCGAGCTGACAATACGGGGTTGGGTTCTGACCAATCAAAACCAAAAGAGTTGTAATGAATGCCGGCATCGTGGTCGGGAGCGTGTTCGGTTCCCGTGAGGTAAGTCATCATGGTGTTGTCTTTCAGAACCTTAAACCCGTGAGCCAAGCCGGTGGGAATGTAAAGTGCCTTGTGGTTTTCACCTGAAAGTTCAAAAGAGGCCGATTGGCCGTACGTTGGTGAACCTCGGCGTAAGTCGAGCAGCAAGTCAAGCAGGGCGCCGCTGTTGCAGTATACGAGTTTGTGATGATCGTGGGGTGGCAATTGAAAGTGCATGCCGCGAATAACCCCTGCGGAGCTCACAGAGAAGTAACTCTCTCGAAAATCGCCGTTGAGTCCGTGTTTTTCAAGCGTTTGTTTGTGAAAAGGCTTGATGAATGAGCCTCTTTCATCACCGGCGTGAAACATTTCGATTTCGTGAACCCCGGGAATTGACGTTTGTTTCAGGTTTTTCATTGAATACTACTTTCCGGGGCGAAGGTAAAAAGGCTGAGGTAAATGAAGTCTCCCTTTCAATTCAAAAGTTGACTGTAGCAAGAACAGTCATTTGAGCCGATGCCCGGCTATCTTTTTAACTTCTGGTTTGAACAGCTATACGCTATCAATTAAAATTCAACTTTGTGCGGGTGCAGGTGTACGTGATGTTATATGGAGTCCCCTTATGTGCTGTAGCTCAATTACCCGCTAAAAAACGCCTCAACCTGTAAGTCGGTGTAATGCAACGGATTCTCCTTGTAGTTTTTGTACCACGCAATTGTTTGTTCAATAGCTTGAGCCGAGTTGAACTTCGGACTCCAATCCAACTCAGCCTTGGCTTTGGCTATGGAAAGCCTCAATAAATTGGCTTCGTGAGGTTGGGTTACGTTTTGTGCCGCTTCGTACGTGCCTTTGCCCCAAATCCGCAGCGCCGTTTGCACCAATTCTTCTACATTCAGGGTGTCTTCCTGCTCGGGTCCAAAGTTGTATGCATCGGCAAAAGAAACAGGATCTTCATTCATTTTCGCACCCAGTTGTAAATATCCCGCCAGCGGATCCAAAACATGCTGCCACGGTCGCACCGCACCGGGATTGCGTACAATAAGCGGTTCGTTATTTTCCATGGCGCGTACTAAATCCGGTATAATGCGGTTCTCATTTCTGTCGCCGCCGCCAATGACATTTCCGCTTCTTGCGGCTGCAATGCTTTTGTAGTGTTTGTGATATTCACCGGCCGGAAAAAAGGAATTGCGGTAACTGCTCACTGCTAACTCGCAACATGCCTTGGAGTTGGAGTACGGGTCATGACCACCCAATCGCTCGCTTTCGCTGTAAGGCTCTAAGCGTTCCAAGTTTTCGTAAACTTTATCTGTGGTAACCGCAATGAATTTACACGGTTTTTCCAAATAGCGCAGGGCGTCTAAGGCGTTAACGGTTCCCATTAAATTGGTTTCGTACGTCTCGGCCGGCTTTTCATACGATTCCAAAACCAAAGCCTGCGCCGCCATGTGAATGATATAATCGGGTTGGAAGTCGATGATTTCCTTGTGCAAACGTCCGCGATCCCTCACATCTGCAAGAACCGACTCGCAAAGCGTATCTCCGTTGATGAGGTCGTACATATTTGCAGAGTCCTCAGGCGCTAAAGAGTAGCCCTTTACAACGGCGCCTGCCTTTTTCAAAATCACCAAGAGCCAAGAGCCTTTGAATCCGGTATGGCCCGTGAGAAACACGCGCTTTCCGCCGTAGTGTTTTTTGAGAGCATCTAAAGTCACCAGTTTTTCCATTTAGGTTTGTCGTCCCACATTTTGTTGAGGTCGTGATTGTCGCGCATGGTATCCATACATTTCCAAAAGCCGTGGTGTTTGTAGGCTACAAGTTCACCGGTTTTGGTGAGGTCATCAAGCGGCTTGGCCTCCCACATAATCGGGTCGGCATCATAGTCTTTTAAGTATTGAAACACCTCGGGTTTCAAGATAAAAAATCCGCCGTTGATCCACGCGCCGTCCTCTTTGGGTTTTTCAATAAAATTACGCACCACATTATTTTCATCCATATCAAGCACCCCAAACCGGCTTCCCGGTTGAACAATGGCCATGGTGCAAATTTTGCCGTGATTTTTGTGAAAACTCAACTCTTTATCCAGGTCAATATCGGCAACACCGTCACCGTAAGTGAGCATAAAATCTTCATTTTTATCAATGTAAGGCTCAATGCGTTTGAGGCGGCCCGCCGTCATGGTTTCCAGTCCCGTATCTACCAAAGTGACTTTGAAATTTTCAGACTTACTTTTGTGAACCTCCACACTGTTATCACTTAAATCGACAGTAACATCGGCATTGTGGAAATGGTAATTCAAGAAATACTCCTTGATCATGTAACCCTTGTATCCCAGGCAAATAATAAACTCATTATGGCCGTATTCGGCATAACTTTTCATAATGTGCCACAAAATAGGTTTGCCCCCCACTTCAATCATGGGCTTGGGTCTCAAGTGAGATTCTTCAGATATTCGAGTGCCTTTACCTCCCGCAAAAATGACTACTTTCATGAATAGCGTTGTTTTACCGCAAAACTAACGCTTTTTTTCCTGTTTGCGGGTGGGTGTTTTTTAATAATCAGAACCAAATATCCGCTGCGTTATTCGTGATGTTTATTTTTTTGGTCAGAGCCCTCAAAGCTTATGGAATAAAAGTTTTTTACGCATTTACCAAATAAAATTTCATATTTTTTTGGCTGTTAACCGGGAAGCATTTACTTTTATATTTTATTAAATGAGTTGCATGAATCATGATATAGTACACAAAACCCTGAAAATTGTGAACCAATGAGAGCTTTACAAATTAAAAAGATTTTATTGATGATGTGCTCCATACTTTGTGCTTGCGTGATGCAAGCGCAAAGTGTTGAGTTTATTCGTGAAGATATCCCCGGAATAGGGGTGAACAAAACGGTAATAAATAACAACGGTGAGTTGTTATTAGCAGGAATTAGAGGGGGTAATCCCTCTGTAATGAAAATGGACACATTGGGTAATGTGATTTGGCATAAAACATTTTATGATGAACCGGTAAGAAATAACTCCAATAATCAATGGCACTTTTGGGATTTGCGAGCAGATGACGAGAATAATATTTATTTGTACACAGAGGAAATAAATACAACATATGCCCCCCCCTCGTGTTATAAAACTAAATGATAATGGCGAGTTAATTTGGGCAAGTGATGATTTACCGCCGGCATTTGAATTTGAATCTCATATTTGCACATGGCTACATATAGGTGATACATCATTAACTGTTTGTTATATGGATATTGCATCTCGCATTAACTTGTCCACGGGAAAAGTGTTGGGGAAGGATTCAACATTGAGTGAATTTTGGATTGAGAATTGTTTGAATGATATAGTTTTCGAGGGTGAACATTATCGAGGAACCGAAGGAGGTTTTTTGGTTTTTAATGAATCGGGAGGCTATGAGTACGTGCCACATTCTTTAGATTTATCTTTTAGTGTAAGGCATGTTGACTCTTCAGGTTATTACTTGTTATTGCGCACATATTTAGACTCTGTTGAGCGCAAAGCTAAAATATCGCAATTACAACATTACGATATGTCGGGTAATTTAACCAAAGAAAAACTAATATTAAAAAAACCTTATTTCAACATGAGGGATAGTTTGGATAATAACAGCCGTGTTTCAGGATACCTTTTTCATCCCAAAAAGGGAATTATACTGCGGGCATCATACAATAATTCTTTTAATCCTGAAACTCAAGAATTTGATAATTGGGGTGGAATAATTTTTCAAATACGCCCTTCAGATTTTAAGATATTATTTGATACGGCGTTTGAGAGAAAACCTGAGTTGGTTGTTAGAAATTTGTTTTATAGAGAAAACACTATCTTTATACAGGGTTATCGGTCTCACGGGGGAATAGATGCAAACGTCATGAAACTTAACCTAAAAGACGTTGACGATTACCCGGCATCATCGGTTGCTGAGAAACAAGAAAAAACGAATACGATAAAAATTTACCCCAATCCCTCAAGCACGGGAGAATTCATCATTCAATCCAAAGAGGAGTCTCTTTCACAAATTGAAGTGTTTACCACTACGGGGCAAATGATCTATTCACAAAAGGTAAACGCTCTGCAAGAAAATATACACATGGATACAAAGGGTATTTATTTGGTACGCGTCACAACCATTGATAATCAAACAGAAACCCTGAAAATTGTGAACCAATGAGAGCATTACAATTAAAAAAGATTTTTTCGATGATATGCTCCATACTTTGTGCTTGCGTGATGCAAGCGCAAAGTGTTGAGTATATAAACGAGAATATCCGGGGAATTGCCGTTAATAAAACGGTGATGAACAATAACGGGGAGTTAATCATTGCCGGTTTAAGCGGCGGCAACCCTTCCGTTATGAAAATGGATACGTTGGGCAATGTGTTGTGGCACAAAACTTTTTCCGGGGAACCCGTGCGCAATAACTCTCATCATCAATGGCATTTTTGGGATTTACGCACGGATGATGAGAATAATATTTATTTGTATGCGGAAGAATTGAAACATGCACGTACCCCTCCTCGGATCACCAAACTTGAAGATAGCGGCGAGTTGATTTGGGCAAGTGCCGATTTGCCTCCCGCATTTGAATATGAACCCAATATCAATACTTGGTTACATGTAGGTGACACAGCGTTAACCATATCGTACATGGGAGAAACCGTCTCCCGCGTACACCTCACTTCAGGTGAGGTATTGGGGAAGGACTCTGTTTTAAGTTCAACTTGGATTAATGCGCGCCCAAGTGATATGTATTACAACGGGAAACAATATCGTGAATCCGGAATGGGGCTTTTAGCTTTTGATAAATCAGGTAAATATACTATTGAACCTAACCCCGTTAATCTTCCTTATTCTATGCGCCAAATAGATTCGACCGGGTATTATTTTTTATTACGTGTCTATTTAGACTCAGCCGAGCGTGAAGGCAGGTTGCTTATGTTGCAGAAATATGATGATAAAGGTGAACTTTCAATAGAAAAACTTGTTTTTTCAGACAGATTTTTCAATAATGCTGATTCATTATCCAATTTTACAGGTTACGGAGGATACCTTTTTCATCCTGAAAAAGGTATTTTAATTTACGGAAACTGTCATTATATACTTGATAATGACAGTGTAGTAAAGGGAAATTGGTTGGCGCAAATTCATCCTTCAGATTTTGAGATGTTATACGATACTGTAATAGACAGGCCGCCACAGTGGGGCGAGGTGAATTTTACATACTTAAATAACCTAATTTACCTTCAAGGTTATCGTTCACCCGGGGGCAGAGGCGCTTTTGTTATGAAAGTGAACCTAAAAGACGTTGATGAATACCCGGCATCATCGGTTGCTGAGAAACAAGAAAAAACCAATACGATAAAAATTTACCCCAACCCTTCAAGTTCCGGCGAATTCATCATTCAATCAAAAGAGAAATCTATTTCACAAATTGATGTATTCACCACTACGGGGCAAATCATTTATTCGCAAAAGGTAAATGCCCTGCAAGAAAACATTCACATGGATACCAAGGGCATTTATTTGGTGCGGGTCACTACCCGTGACAACCGAACTGAAACTTTGAAAATCGTGAGCCAATAAAAGGCTTAATATTCAAAACAACCTCATTGATTTTATTTTCCCTATTTTGGGCTTGCATCGGGCAAGCCCAAAATTTGGAATTTGTCAAGGAGCATATGATCAGTGTCGGGGTTAACGAATCGAATTAAAAACATGCCGCTTCCGCGCACTTTCCCGAAAATCCCCGCACGCGGGTACATTCCGAAATCCCCCGTATTTTACACCTTCCGGCGCTGTTCGGTTCTGACCGAAAAAATTACTTTTGCCTTTTGATTTACAATCGACCCATGCAAAAGCACCTTGTCTTTCTTTTCATTGCAGTGGCGGCTTTGACCGTTAAAAAAGCAAATGCACAATCAGATTTTATGCGGCCGGGCGATTTCGGGACGTACCTGATTGAACGCAACGAGGTGAAGCAGGGTAGATTAGACAGTGTTTACTTTACCGATATTCAACCGTTTGACCGCGGTGTGATGGGTGAATACATCCATAAAACCGACTCTGCCCAACTTTGGACAAGCAAAGTGGATCGCTTTAACCGCCAATATTTGATTCGCGATAACCTGCCTTTCAGCGGCGATTTTACCGGTGATTACGAAACCGATAAACCTGTTTTAAAAGCATTTTATCATAACAAAGCTAATTTTTTCACGGTGGAAGAGGGGCCGCTCAATTTATATGTAAACCCGGTTATTTATGTGGAGGCCGGCCAAGAAAACGGGTTTGATGACGGACTTACTTACGTAAACACGCGAGGAGCTGAGGTGCGCGGCAACATTGACGGCAAAATAGGATTTTACAGTGTGGTGACGGAAAACCAAGTGGTGGCGCCTCATTTTGTGCGCACACGTCGCGGTTTTACAAACGGTTTTTTTCCCGGTGAGGGATTTGGAAAAGGATTTAGAGAGGGCAGGGGTTATGATTTTTTTAACGTACGCGGGTATTTTACGTTCAGGCCGGTCAAGCATGTACAGGTGATGTTTGGTAAGGATCGCAATCAGTTGGGGAACGGTATGCGGTCTTTAATTTTGGATAATAACCACGAAAATTACACGCAACTGCGCGTCAATACTAAAATTTGGAAATTCCATTACCAAAATATTTTTGCCGAGATGATTTGGCCCGATCCCATGCGCGGGAACTATACCAATTTGCCTTACGCCAAAAAATATGCAGCTATTCATTACCTCTCTGCCGATGTGCTCAAAAATTTAAGAATCAGTTTTTTTGAGGCCTCTGTATTTCACGATAACAATCGCTCGGGGCGCGGCTTTGAATTCAGCTACCTCAATCCCGTTATTTTTTACCGTGCCGTTGAGCACAACTTGGGGGATAATGACAATATGATTATTGGCGGTAATGTGTATTACTTGCCATTTAAAAAACTATCTCTTTACGGTCAGTTTGTGTTTAGCGAGTTCAAAGTGGGTGAGTTGCGTGCACGCAGCGGTTGGTTTGGTAATCAATACGGCTTGCAGGGCGGCTTTAAATACGTTGATGCCTTTGGGTTGTCTAATGTTGATATTCACGGCGAATACAACATGGTGCGTCCTTATGTTTACGGACATACCAACCCGGGCGCCACATTTAACCATTTTGGTCAGCCCATGGCGCATACTTTGGGAGCCAATTTCAGGGAATACATCGGCAAGGTGAAATTGCAGCCCTTTCCCCGATTGAATGTGAATGCTTCCATTATTTATTTTGAGCAGGGGCGAGATCCCGATAACGGCACCAATTGGGGCTCTGATATTCGCAAAAACCCATCAGCTCCCGAGCGAGATTACGGCAACTTCATCACGCAAGGGGAGTTCACTAAAGCAGCTTTAACAAGATTGCAAATCACCTACCAAGCCGCGCACAATTTATTTGTGGATTTCAATATGCAAAATCGAGTTGCCGGCAGTACCTTGGAAAGCCAAAGGTATGATGCGCTTTGGGTCACGGGCGGGGTACGCTGGAATATAAACCGTAGAAATTATCAATTTTAGTGAGAAACGCACACGCTCGAATCATACTTTTCCTCGTTAAAAAAATGCTGTTTTTTACAGTGTTTGTGCCTTTTGTGGTTTTTGGTCAGAACCTGATTCCCAACGGGGATTTTGAAAAAAAACGCGGGGTACGCTATACGGCACGGCCATGGCGTTTTGTGAACACCGTTGATCACTTCGTTTTAGACGGCAAGTCGAGATTGCCTTACGGTTTGGAAAAGTGGGACTTACCCAAACCCCGTTCGGGAAATGTAATGTTGGGCATTCGAGTACACACCTCATACCGTGAGTTTTTGCAAATGCGATTGCCGCAGCCGATGGAAGAGGGGAAAAGGTACTTGTTTGAAATGTACGTGCGCCCCAATGAGGAATTTAATGCGTATTTGAAAAAGATAGGTGCCAGTTTTTATCACCGTCGCCCTTCGTATACCTCAGAGTATTACATTTATCAAAAACCGCCGCAGGTGGAGAGTTTCGATAATGACGGACTATTTGATCGCGCCGATACACTTACCGATGGTTGGATTCGAATTTCGGGCACCTACCGGGCTAAGGGCGGCGAAAAATATTTGACAATTGGTAACTTCAGTAAAAAAAGCCGGCGCGACCGATTTCGCGGTATGCGTCGATGGTTGCCCACCTTTATTCCTAAAGCCTACTATTTCATAGATGATGTGGGATTGTTTGAACTCGAAAGTACCCGCCGTTTGGCAGAGGAAGATGATGCACGCGACCACATCGATTCTACCGCTTCTATTCCCGATACGCTGCCCTATACCTTAGAGGAAGAGAATTACATTTACAAGCTGGACCGCGAAGCCGGCTTGGTATTGGAAAATATACGCTTTGCCTTTGGCAGCGACGAGCTGTTACCCACTTCATTCAGCGACTTGGAATTGGTGGTGGAATACCTCAATTCCAATTTGAATGTAAAAATTAAAGTAATCGGCCATACAGATGATGTGGGATCGGCCAAAGCCAATATGAAAATGAGTGAAAAACGTGCCAAGCGCGTTTACGATTATTTCATCAACAATGAAATTCACCCGGGCAGAGTGACTTACGAGGGTCGCGGGCAAAACGAGCCGATAGAACCCAACAACAGTGCGCATAATCGCGCCAAAAACCGAAGGGTTGAAATTGAAACCAACGGCACTTTTGAATACAAACAAGCCAAGTAGCTTGAAGAGTGAATTTGTTTATCACGGCATCATTTATTTTTCATTTCAAGCATTGCCGGTAAAGAATTATTGTATCTTTGCACCCGCTTTGAAATAAAAGCAAAATCTGAGCGGGTATGGTGGAATTGGTAGACACGCTAGATTTAGGATCTAGTGCCGCGAGGTGTGTGGGTTCGACTCCCTCTACCCGCACTCGCACAGTGTAAAAGCCGACTATAAAAGTCGGCTTTTTTTTTTATCTGTTTTTTTGCAAATGAAAATATGAACCTTTGCCGGTAAACTTTTTTTATCAACGCGTTGTTTACTCATGACGTCAAGTAGATTGAAATGAATTTTATTTTATTAGATAATCTTTTTTCCGTAGTGGAAATTTCTCCCGAAGAAAAATATGCCTTGGTAAAAGCCAAGGGAACCTACATTCCTGTTGAGGAGTTTAAAAGATGCTTTATTTCTTTAGGCGACTATATTAAGGAAAACCAAAACATTGAAAAACTCATTTTTGATAAGCGCAATTTGAACGTTTTTGATCAAGACAGCATGGTGTGGTATTTTGTGGAGTGGAAAGCGGAAATGGCACGTTACGGCCTCACCATTCACCGTAAGTTATTACCTGAGGATGACGTGTTTCAAGAATCCGTTAAATTAGGTCGCGAAAAATTGGCTCGTGAAAATCCCGATGCTGCCTTTCATAAATTGGATATTCAATATGCCAAATCCATTGAGGAGGCCGTTGATCACTAAATAACTCGTGCAACGGCAGGATGCTACAGGTTTTTAAATTTCAAAAAAACCGTTGTTCCTGAACCCGCTCCGGAAAAAATCTTGAACATACCCTCGTGTTCGGCCATAACCATTTTGGTGATGTACAGTCCCAATCCGGCGCCGCGAGACTTGTTGGTTCCTTTGTAAAACATATCAGCGGCCTTTAGAGCCACATGTTTCGGCATGCCGGGGCCGTCATCAACAACCCAAAGTAAAGCTCCGTCTTTTCGCTGTTTGCCGCAAACGGTAATGGTAGTTTGCTCGTTCACTTTTTTGGCGTACTCCACCGCATTGTCAATGATTTTTTCCAAAACCAAATGAACTTTTTTACGGTCGTGCCGGAGTAAAAACGGAGCTTCCTCCCCGGTGCAAAAATCAGCCTCAAACTTGATGCGGTATTGGGCGGCGGTTTCACGATGCTCCTCAACAATCGTACTCAATACTTCGCGCAAGTCAAAGCGCTCAACATGTAAAGGTCTGTTGAGCTCTGTGGTGAACTCGTGTAATCCGCCCGCAAAGCGGTCTAATTGTGTCACTAAACCCTCTGTACCCGATAAAAGCGCATCGCTTAAATCACTAAAATTATCTTCGTCAATCATGCGCACCAAACCCAAGAGCGAAACCATCGGAGCTCTCATTTCGTGAAACGCACTGTATGAAATACGCTCCAATTGATGGTTGCGATTTTTCACTTGAGCCAAACTCTTTTCTAACGTGGCATTTTTTTCCTTTAAGGCATCAACCGCCCCGGAAAGCATACCGCGCTGTGCTTTGAGTTGTTCTTCGTAAAAAGCTTTCATCTCCTCGGGTGTGCTCATTTTAATTATACTGAAAGTATTTAGTCGTAAAGCGCTCGGTTAAAACCGCTGTACTTAATTTTGCATCATTCAATAACCTCAATAACACCATTGTGCTCAAAGAGTTTACTGCTTTACTCAAAAAAGAAATTGTGCTGGAATTGCGCGGCAAATACGCCCTGGGCGGATTGCTGCTGTATGTGATTTCCACTGTGTTTGTCGTTTATTTATCCGTCACAAAAGTTACCACGATTCCCGTATGGAATGCACTTTTTTGGATCATCTTTTTGTTTGCCGCTACCAACGCCGTTGCCAAAGCTTTTGTGCAAGACGGTAAAGATCAACTTTTGTATTTATACACTTTGGCCTCTCCGCAAGCCGTTATTGCCGCTAAAATTGTTTACAATATGCTGTTGCTTATTGTGGTGTCACTTCTCACTTACGCCGTTTACGGGGTGTTAATCGGCAACCCGGTTGAAAATACGGGGCTTTATTTACTCACCCTAATTTTGGGCGCCGCCGGCTTTTCGGGCACACTCACATTACTCTCCTCCATCGCGGCACAAACCGGCAACAACGTAACATTACTGAGTATTTTGGGCTTTCCCATATTGCTGCCCATGCTCATTATACTGCTCAAATTGAGTAAAAATGCGGCTGACGGACTCGCATACAGCGTCAGTATAAAATACCTGCTTGTACTTTTGGCCCTCAACGCTATCGTGGCAGCCTTGTCTTACATCTTATTTCCGTACCTTTGGCGCGACTAATTTACAGCTTTGTAAACACAATAATGGTCCTGTTTTTTTGGTCAGAACCAAACCCGGTGCAAACGTTTGTGGTAAACACAAAACGGTTAAGCGCCTTAATTACAGCACAACAAAGCGGCACAATGATAGTGGGATAGAAATATGAACAGTAAAAAAGATTGGTGGAAATTTTTGGGAGTAATATTGGTGCTCACGGCCATTGTAGGCGGTATGTTAATCCCCGTACCGCGATTGGCCATCCTCAACGAAACCATTCGCAACCTGTTTTACCACGTTACCATGTGGTTTGCCATGATGATTTTAATGAGCGCATCGGTTTTTTACAGTATCAAACACCTCCGCAGTTTCAATATTAGGGATGATGCCAAAGCGCGTATTGCTGCAGAGGCCGGTTTGGTGATGGGCGTTTTGGGGTTGCTCACCGGCTCGGTATGGGCCAAATTCACTTGGGGAGCCTACTGGGTAAACGATCCCAAGCTCAACGGCGCGGCAGTGACCATTTTGGTTTACCTGGCCTACATGATTTTGCGCAATTCCTTGCCCGAGGAGCGGCAG